>DASZSI010000186.1:0-21065 GCA_035548775.1 Hyphomonadaceae bacterium | reverse complement strand
GCTGGCTTGCGTGCGCCAGTCATTCGGCAGGGCGTCGGCGATCGCCGGCGGAAGCCCATCGGCCGAAAGGTTCTGGTAGGAGCCCTTCACCGACGAATTGCCGTAGACCTGCGGCGACTTGAGAGAGCCGGCCTGCTGCAGCGAGGCTTCCGCCTTGCGCACGCGGGCCGCGGCGGCGGCGAGGCTGGGGGAGTCAGCCAGCGCCTCTTCGATCAGCGCGTTGAGCTGTTGATCGCCATAGGCTTGCCACCAATGATCCGACGGCCAGTCGGCCACCGGGGCGGAAAGCGTCTGGTTGCTCGCAAAGCTCGAGGGGGAGGCGAGCTGCGGTTGCGCGCCCAGGTCAGGCACGCTGGCGCAGCCCGTGAGCAGCATCAGGGTAAAAGCCGCCATTCCCCTGGCGGAGGGGTTCGGTCTTGCCGACATCTTTTTATCTCCACGTCCAAAGGAGCGACGTCCCGTCGCCCCCGTCCCATCAGTCGACGGCTTGACACCGTCAAAGGAAAGAAACATGTTCTTTCCTATGCGTGGAAAGAAAGGTTTTCTTTTCCTTTTGTCAAGCGCTGGACCGGAAGATTCTAAGGAAACGCTGTCGTTTCTTTGTAAGGAGTTGGAATGCCTACGAAAACTGCTGCACGTTCCAAGCGCCTGGGCCCGGGCCGGTTATCGGCCGAGGAGACCGCGGAGCTGCCTAACCGTCTGCTCGATGCGGCGATGACGCTGTTTTCGGAGCGCGGCTATGGCGAAACCACGATGGACCAGATCGCGAAGGCGGCAGGGGCTTCGACCAAGACCATCTATGCACGCTACGCCAACAAGACGGACATCCTGAAGGCCGTGGTGAGGCGCCTGGTTGACCGCACGGCGCAGGTGCACGCGCGCACGGCGCCGCTGGGGGTCGATCATGTATCGCCGCGTGAATATCTCGTGGGGCTCGGAGTGGACGTTTGCATGCGGATAGCGACCGATGCGGCGGCGCTCAACCGGTTCGCCATGGCGGAAGCCTACCGCACGCCGGAGATCCGAAGGCTGCACATGGAATCAACAGCCAATGGCGCGAAGCTGATCCGCGAGGGGCTGGAGATGTGGCGCGAGCAAGGCTTGCTGCCCGACCTGGCGCCGGCGGATTTCGATCGGGCGTCGGTGCTTGCACTTTCGATGATGACCGATTGGACGCGGATACTGACTTCGTTGGGCGCGCCGCCTGCCCGGGCGGAAATCGAACGGCATGTCGAGTTCGCAGTCGACATATTCCTACGTGGGTGCGGATACCGGCCGGAAGCCGCCGCCAGTGCAAGGCGCAAGCCTCGCAAGGCATAGCCTCCGGCCGGCCCGGATCGCCCCGCCCTGCCCGGAGCAGGACGAAGCGGCGAACGCAGTCGGGGTCGGGGGTCAGGTCTGGTTTTTCGTCGGGCGTACGATGCCGGCGTCCAGATTGCGCTGGACCTGATGCGCATCGTAGGCGTTGGGCAGGATGTCGGGCTTCATGCCGCGGAACATCGTGATGTCCGCCATTGCTTCATAGCTGGCGCCGGACTGTTCCAGTTCGCCGCCGCCGAAGCGTGGCCGGACAGGTCCTTTGGTCCGGTATTCGGCGCTGGACTCGACGCCGCGATCGATCATGACGAAGTAATCGTAGCCGCTGTTCAGGGTTAGCTCCGCCGCGCGGAAGAGAACGTACTTCTTCACGGTGGCGAGTTCCGTCGACGAGTTGCCGCTGAAGGTGATCCGCGCCTTGTTTTCCTCCAGCATGCTTTCGGCGTAGCCGTGCGGATTCTGGGCGGTGGCGGGCTGGTAGTTCGTGGCAGTCGAAGCGCAAGCGCTCGCGAGGCCGGCCGCGATGACGGCCAGCATAAGGGTAGCGCGCATGGGGAGGGTTCCTTTTCTAGTCCCGGTTGGACGGCCTCTCTGGGCCGTGGGACAAAGAAAGGAAGTGGTTTCTTTCGGTTCAAGCCCGCGCGCAGAAAATAATTGCCGGCCTATGCTCTCTTCGTCTTCGCGCCCTTGGCCATGTTCAGATCCGCCGCCGCGCGGAACAGGGCTTTCAACGCTTTCTCGTTGATCGTCTCGCCTTCGCGAATGTCGATTGCGCGACGCGTGCCGCCTTCCAGGCTGGAGTTGAACAGCTTTGCGGGGTCCTTGAGGGAGGCGCCTTTGGCGAAGGTGAGCTTCACGACCTCCTTGTAGGTCTCACCGGTGCAGATGATGCCGGCGTGCTCCCACACCGGCACGCCGCGCCATTTCCATTCTTCGCTCACGCCGGGGTCGGCTTCCTTGATGAGCTTGCGAACTCTCGCCAGCATTTCACCGCGCCAGTCACCTAGTTCCCTGATCCGGCCGTCAATGAGTTTCGTGGGCGAGGCGCTTTCCTTGGCGATGGTCGCCGGGCTCTTGGTCTTTTTCATTGGTGTCGGTTTTTTCATCGCAAGGCCCACGGTTGCCGATCGTGCAGGTTGTCGGCTTCAACAGGTCTGCAGGCTAGGCAAGTTCAAGCGTTGCGCCTAGTGCAGCGTCGCCAGCAGGTCCTGGATCTTCAGGGAAACAAACCGCACCGCGGAATCCGCCACGCCATACGGGAGCAGCAGGCGTTCGCCCACCTTGAGCGCGCCGCAGGTGTAGACGACGTTGGGCACATAGCCTTCGCGGGTTTCGCTGACCGGCGTGAGGAGAGGCTCCACCGACCGGCCGAGCACCGTGGAAGGGTCTTTCTTGTCGAGCAGGACTGCCCCCATGGAATACTGGCGCATGGCGCCGACGCCGTGGGTGAGCATCAGCCAGCCTTCGTCGATCTCGATCGGAGATCCACAGTTGCCGAGTTGCACCATCTCCCACAGGTATTTCGGCGACATGATGCACGTGCCGCCGTTCCACTCGAAACGGTCCCCGCTTTGCATGAAGTAGAGGCTTTCATGGTCGAGCCGGCCGATGGCAGCGTAGCGGCCGTCGATAAGGCGGGGAAACAGGGCGAGGCCTTTCTGCTTGGCGGCGCTGCCGCGCAGGGGCGTGAGGCGGAACTCGCTGAAGCGTTCAGTCGCCAGCATTTCGCAGCCGACATCTCGTCCTGAAAAGGCCGTGTAGGTGCCGAGATAGTGGGTTGATCCGTCTTCCTCGGTGAAATGGACGAGGCGGAGATCCTCGATCCCGTTGGACTGGGCCCGCGTGACGGGAAAGATGACGTTGCCGGAAATCGGCGCGGATTCATGCCGGCGCACGACGACGGGGCCCGACCCGCCATCCTGCTGGTCCGCAATGGCGGCGAGCGCGAAGGGTGGTTCCGGCCACAGGCTGAAGCCGCCGTCGATGGTGGCGACGCCTTCCCGGAAGGCGATCGAGGAGATGTGTCCTTCGCCGACCGCCCGGACCGACAGCACGAAACGCACTGCACCGTCGCGCACGCCGCTCTGGTCCGGATGTGGCACGATCGAGGGGTTCATGATCGCGGCCGCCTGGTAGGAATATTCGTGGCTGAAATAGGCGCCCAGCAGCTTGGCGTGGATGTCGTTGACCTGCTTCAGGCTGGGAATCGAGGATCGGATCTGGCGAAAGCGATCCATGAAAATCGCATGGGTTTGCCAGTGACGGCCCAGGAAATCGCCGTCGACCTGATCGAGGTATTTGCGCGCCTCATCGTCGCTGAGATCCATCACCGCGTTGGCGATGCGCTCAGCGCGCGTCATAGTGCCGTTGGCCTTGTCGGCTTCAGCCAGAATCGTAAAGGGCCGCAGCACCACGCGGGAAGGATCGGCCTTCAGGTAGGTCTCGAAATGTCTAAACTCAATCATTGTCCCGCCGTGCAGAAGCGGTTGAAAACTCAGGACATGCGACCCCGCTGGCGCAGCAGATCGCGCATCGCGGTGGCGGCGAGATGGTAGGCGAGAATGGATTCGGCGCCCTGGTTGCGGTTGACGCCGCCGGCGGTGAGGCCGTCGCAGCATCCGCCATCCGCCGGCGAGGCAAGAGACACGCCGTGCAGGTTGTCGCCGCCAAACCAGCGGAACACCGATTCAGCAGCTGCCGCGCGCCTGGGATCGCCAGTCGCACGCCATGCGGCCAGGCAGGCGTCTATGGTCGCCAGCGTCTCAATCGGCTGCTGGTCGAATTGCGGGTGGTCGGCGCCATCGTCGAAGGATGAAGTGGCGATCGGGCAGAACCAGCCCTGAGGCGAGGCCTGCTGCTTCATCACATGGTCGAGCGCGGACAGCCCGGCCGAGAGCATTCCGCCATCGCCAAGGCGATGGCCTGCGAGGATCAGCGCCTCCGGCAGGCGTGCATTGTCGTAGGACATCGCGGGTTCGAACCAGCCATGCCCCTCAGAGCGCCCTGAGTGCAGCGCCTTGAGCAGAAGGCGCGCGTGCTCTTCAACCAAGCGATCAGTTTCATCAGGGGTGAGGACCAGGCCGTCGCCGGCCAGCAGCGCCTTGATAACCAGGGCGTTGGCGCGGATCGATGCCCATTCGTGGGCGTGCTTGAGCACGTCGCGTGCAAGATCTGTCGCCCAGTCGCACAGGTCTGGCCGTCCAGCATGGCGAGCGGTGAGGCATAGCGCTTCCAGCGCCCGCGCGCAGCAATCATCTGACCCGCCATGATCGAGCCAGTCGCGGTTGAAGCTCATGAAGTTGCGGAAGCGGCCGGTTTCGGGATTCCACGCATGGTTTACAAACGCCGCGGCCGCGTAGGCTAGCTTTTCCGTGTCAGGGCTGGCGTCGCCGTCGCCCAGCAGCCGCGCCGTCAGGGACAGGCAGCGGGCATTGTCGTCCGTGCAGTAGCCATGCCGCCGGTCCGGGATGGAGAATTTCGCATGCTGCATCATGCCGCAATCGTCGGTCATGCGGACCAACGCAGCCGGCGAGGGACAGGCGAGCGCGCGGAAGGCCTCATCTTCCCTACGCCGATAGTCTGCGCGGCAAGAGACGGCGAGGTCCACGGCGGCGGCCGCGACCTTGGGCCAGCGCGAAAGCTCGCCGGACTTGTAGGCGCGGCGGGCCATGGCTTCGCGGGCGATCTGGTCATTGAGAAGGCGCGTGATCTCGCGGGCAAACCCCGCGCTGTCGCCAAAGCGGCAGAGCACGCCCACGCCGTCCGCCAGCGCTTCCCTGGCGTGCCAATAGGGTGTGGAGATCACAGGTTTGCCCAGCGCGATGGCGTAGGTGAGCGTGCCGGAGGTGATCTGCGCCTCGGTGAGATAAGGCGTCACATAGATGTCCGCCGCCTGCAGCAGGTCCACCAGTTCTGCGTCGCCGACGAAGCGGTTGACGAAGCGAAGATTGTCTCGGACGCCCAGTGAAGCCGCCAGATCGATCAGACTTTCGCGGTAGGCTTCGCCTTCGCGCGCCTTGAGGTGCGGATGGGTTGCGCCGACCACGACATAG
This sequence comes from Hyphomonadaceae bacterium, assembly GCA_035548775.1. Lineage (GTDB taxonomy): Bacteria > Pseudomonadota > Alphaproteobacteria > Caulobacterales > Hyphomonadaceae > UBA7672. Next base: position 15,696 of record DASZSI010000186.1, on the reverse strand, counting down.
AGCGCATCCGGATGGCGCGAAAGAATCTCCGGCAGGGCGCGGATGATCGTCTCGAGGCCCTTGTTCGGCGACAGCAGGCCGAAGGTCATCAATACCTTGTGGCCCCAGAGGCCGAGCGGCGCCTTGAAGGCCTCGGGCGAAGCGAACGGCCGTTCCGGCGCGCCGTGCGGTATGACGTGCACTTTTGAAGGCCCGACCTTGTGGACGCGCGCGAGGATGTCGGCGCCCATTTCGGTCATCACGATGGCTGCGGACGCGCGTTCGAGAATTTCGTCCATCACCCGCTTCTGCACCGGGCTGGGATTTTCCAGGACGGTGTGAAGCGTGACGATCACGGGCATGCGCAGCCGGCGCATCAGTTTCAGGACATGCGAGCCCGCCTCGCCGCCATAGATGCCGAACTCGTGCTGCAGGAGGGCAACCTCGGCGCCCGACGCGTTGAGCTCGTCCGCGATGCGCAGGTAGGCGTCTTCGTCGTCCTGCGGAATTGTGTGGGTGACCGCGGCGGGGAATTTGTAGTCGGCCTTGCCGTCGTCCATCGCAACGAGGCTGACCCGGGCGCCAGGAAGTTGTTCGCGCAGGCTGTTGAAAGCGTCGCGCGTGAAGGTCGCGATCCCGCATTTGCGGGGCGGGAAATTGCCGATCATCACGGCGTGGCGGATCGGCGCAGGCCCCTTGGCAGCGTCGAGAAACCTAGCCTCGTTCCGTTTCTCAACACGCGACGCATCGAATCCCATGGGAGTCCATTCAATGAGGAGAATGTGTCCCGTGCCGAACGCCCGGCAGGCGTGCAGGTTCCCCTTTGGGAAATCTGCAACGCGCACAATTTGTTGCGTTGCGCAAACGCGCAAAAAACGCAGCTACACAATGGGTTGATGTAGAGCCGCCGCTGGCGCCGCCAGGCCCGGAAAGCGTCCCGGGCCTGGTGCGCCTACCAGAACGCCATGCGCAGGGTGATCGAGCCGTAGTGCGTCACCGAGCTGTCGGAGATCTGCGCATCATAGCCAAGTTTCAGGTTGAGGAACTGGCTGTTGATGTTGAGGCCGAGGCCGGCGACGATTCCGTCCTCCGGCTCCTGGCCGGGCAGGAGCGTGAAGGACGAGCCCGCCGTGCTGCCGCCAAAGTGCATCTTGCCGGGCGTGTCGTCCCAGGTGAGCACGTTGCGATAGCCGACCGAAAGCTCGGGCGTGATCTTGTAGGCGTCGTCCGAGCCCCAATGGCCAACCAGCGACAGGCCGTAGGAGGCCGTGGCCAGCGTGGCGTCGCTGCTTTCGGTGACGGCTTCCAGGTCGTCAAGCGTGTCGGCGCTTTCGCGATAGCCGTCCTGCTGGAAGCCCATGTAGTCCGCGGCGATGTAGGGTTTGAAGTCGAACCAGCCCATCGGGATGTCGTAGGTGGCGCGCGCGGCGGCGTTGTAGGTCGTGCCCTTCCATTCGGCGCGCAGGCGATCGGTCAGCGAGCCGATGCTGACGCGGCGGTCGGAGGTAAAGTCGATGAAGCCCGCGCTCGCGGCCGCGTTGACGGCAAGCGCGCCATTTCGCCAGCCGGCATAGCCGCCAACCGAGGTTTGCGACACGTTCAACGGCGCCTTGGTGCGGTTTTCTTCCTCGAGTTCGAGGGATTCCAGCGAGATGTAGGTGCCGACCAGCGCCGTGCCGGAGGAGATCAGGTCCACGCCCGCTGCGACGCCGAAGCCGCCGCCGGAGACGGCGGCCGAGCTCGAGGAGGCATCGGCGTTGTGCTGGACGCCAAATTCCTCGGTCCATGCGCCGCCCGGAGCGTCGGGCTTGTCGGTCAGCAGGTCGAGGCGGTGCGCGGTGGCGCCGAAGGCCGCCGTGGCGTTGGAAGCCAGCACGGTCATGATCGAGGAGTCCGGCGCTGGCAGGAGGTCGTTCCAGCCGCGCAGGAATTCCGCCGAGCCCGGGATCGAGGTCACGGCGGCGCCGATGGTGGCGTCGTTCGCCAGGAGGTCGAGCACGCCAGTATAGGCGCTCGCCTGGCGTGTCGTGAGACCGAGTTCGGTGGGCGTTTTCACCTTGAACACCAGGTCGATGGCGTTGGGGTTCGGGCGCTGCAGGCCGACCGTATAGAGATAGGGCGAGTTTGCGTTCAGCATCGAATCCAGCGGTCCGCCCAGGTTCAGCGTGCCAGCGTTGAGGACGCGGAGCGTGAAATCCTGGTTGGTGAACTGCTGGAAGATCGGCGTGAAGACGGTGTTGGCGGCGAAGTTGGCCGTGCCAGTGACGTTGAAGATCGGCACGTTGCCAGCAACGCGGGCGTTGTCGACTACAAATCCGATTTTCGCGCCATTGGTCGCGTTGAACGAGGCCAGATCCAGCGTGCCCGACCCGCTCCGGTTTACGGTTGAGTTGTCAACCGTGAGGGCCACGGCGCCCGCCGCCGAGTTCGAGATAGCGCCGTTGAAGGTCGAGCTGCCCAGGAAGGACAGGTTAGCCGAGCCGGCCAGCGAGATGTCGCCAGTCATGTCCGACCCGGACAGAGTGAAGTTCGTGCCGCCGCCGTGGAAGACGGCGTTGCCGAACATCTTGGCGCTGACAATGTTGAACGTGTCCGCACCTGCGCCAAAATCGACGTTGCCGTGGACTTCGCCCGACAGAAGGTCGAACCGGTCGTTGCCCGAGCCGAGAAGAACGTCGCCGAAGATACGCGCGTTGTCGGGCGTATCCTGCTGCAGCAGGGTGATGCCGGTGGTGTTGTGCGAGAGATCGATGCCGATGGCGCGGCCGAGGCCGCTGGTGATGTTGTCGGTGGTGTCGTCGTCGACATAGCCAGCCGAAATCCGCGACGTGTTGGTGAAGTGGGTGACCGTGCCGGACAGGTCCTGGAACGCGATCGAGTCACCGTCGTAACCGCGCACCGTCGTCAGCATCAGGCCGTTGTTGGTGATGGTCGGGACCGTGGCGCCGGCCTCGATCTTGAACGCCGTCGCCGAGTCGGTGTTCTCGGTGAAAACCGTCGAGGAGATGGAGCCGATATTCACGACCTGGGGCGTCGAGGCGCCCGAACCGATCAACAGGCCAACCGATTTGGCCTCGAAAGCCGTGGCAGCGATGGTGCCGCCGTTGAAGACGCCACCATCGACGAAGGTTGTGTGCGTGCCGTCGGCTGACCCTGCGATCTTGATGCCGGTCGAGGCGAAGCCGATGTTGAAGCCGTTGGCGGCGATCGAACCGCGGTTCATGAAGCCGTAGTCGTAGTTAAACACGCCAATGATCTCGGTCGTGTCGCCGTCCTTGTCGTCATCCAGCGTATCCGCCACGCTCTCGCGGACCTTGCTGAGCGTGATTGACTGGCCGGATGAGCCATCCAGCGGCTGGATCACCACCGCAGGGGCCGATCCGAACTGGGAGATCTGGCCGGCGGTGCGGTTCTCGTTGAAGTCCTGGACGACGTCCTTCACGTCGTCGGTGGGATCGACGCCTCCGACGGCGTTGCCCTGGACAAGAAAGCCGCGCGCGAGGTTGCCGCGCACCTGAACCGCGGCGCCGCCGATCAGAAGGTCGTCCGGATCGCGCCGCTGCGCAATCGGCACGTCAGTTGCGGTCAGCAGATCCGGGTCGGCGTAGTTGCTGACCGTCGTGGAGGTGAAGCCCGTGGCGAGGATCGCGCCGTCGATCATGAATTCGCCGGCGACGTTTCCGCCCACGTTCACCGCAACGCTGCCTTCACCCTGCGAGCTGACCGATCCGCCGATGCCAACGTTGCCTGTGACGTCCTTCTGGAAATCCAGCGCCGTGCCGTTGGAGCCGATCAGAGAAATCGCGCCCAGCTGGCGATAGTTTCCGTTGAGGATCGACTGGATCGAAATTCCCAGGGAATTGTTGCCTTCGACAGTCACGACCGAGCCGGAGCCGAGGCTGAAGTTGCCGTTCATCGTGCCGCCGGGCAGGACCAGAATGCCGGCGCGGCCCGTGCCTTGCGCCAACGGACCGTCGAGGTCGCCGTCACCATCCGTGTCGGTGCGGGTGTAGTCCTCGAGCACCGAGATCGTGCCCGTACCGGAATAGTTGGTTGTGAGATTGGTGTTGATCTTCACGCCGGTTGCGTTGTCGGCGTTGTTGATCGTCAGGGCGCCGTTGTTCGTGACGGTGTTGTTGCTGTCGACCGTGACGATGGTCGTACCGGCATTGCTTGGCGGCGTGATCGATCCGCCGGCAGCGATAACGACGTCAGCCGCTGCGCCGGAATTGGCAGTGGACGTCGAGATCGGCGTCGTGGTCGAGGTCGAAATCGTGGTCTGCGCCGCGGCGGGCAGGGCAAACACCAAGGGCGCCGCAGCCCCGAGCAGCAGGCGGACTTTCAAGGACATGGAAGCCGTCAACTCCTGAACCATCACCACTTTTTACTTCCCGCGGCTTTGGGCGCACGGACGGCCAGGCGCCCCGCCCCGGCCCCGCTTGCTAGCCTGCCCCGTGGCAGGAAGCTACCCCCACAAAGCTCTCCCCGTGGGCGGTTGGTTGAGGTTTTCCCCTGACCCGCTCCACGGACCCAATTCGGACTGCAAGCTTGTGGCGGAAAGGTGGCCGGGCTCGCTCTGCAGTTGTGATGGCTGAGACGCTCTATTTCCGCGGGTGATCGAGGAAAACCGCATCGCTCTGGCGATAGAGAGGGATTCCAGGAAGCCACCACCAATTCCTGCGGCCTATGGTCCGGGCTTGGTGATCGTAATGTTCGGCGTCGGCGGGACGAGGCGGCGGTTGATACACTCTTGCCAACAGCTTCCTGCCTAAATCCCGGTGGAGTAACCTTTGTGGATGCAGAGAGGGACGGCTGATGGCGGTTGCTGATCTTGCGGCCCTGGCCGCGCGTCCGTGTCCCGACTGGTATGCCAGGCCGCAGCTCGGCATTTTCATACACTGGGGTATTTTCGCCGTGCCTGCCTATGCGCCGGGCGGCGTTTCGATCTCAGAGCTGTTCCGTACGGACTATGACAACGCCATGGCCATCTCGCCCTATGCGGAGTGGTACTGGAACGCCATGCGTGTGGCCGGCAGCCCGACCGCCGAGCGCCACGCGCGTCTTTATCATGGTCAGCCCTACGAGGCTTTTCGGCCTGACTTCGAGGCGGCCGCGGAGGCGTTCGACGCCAACGCCTGGGCCGACCTCTTCAAGGCGTCCGGCGCAGGCTATGTCGTCTTTGTCACCAAGCACCATGATGGCTACTGCCTGTGGCCCACGGCGATCGACAATCCGCATCGGCCGGGCTGGCATTCGCGCCGCGACTTCATCGGCGAGTTGGCCGAGGCGGTTCGAGCGCGGGGGATGAAGTTCGGGCTCTACTATTCCGGCGGACTCGACTGGACCTTCCGGCACATCCCGATCTCGAATTTCGGGGACATGCTGGCGTGCGTGCCGACCGCGGAGGATTATCGCACCTACGCTGCCGCCCAGGTTCGCGAGTTGATTGCGCGCTATCGGCCCTCGGTTTTGTGGAACGACATCGCGTGGCCGAGCGACGCGGACCTGCCGGGACTGTTCAGCGACTATTATGCAGCCGTGCCGGACGGCGTGATCAACGATCGCTGGCTCGGCATGGCGGCGATGTTCGAAGGCCTGCGCGATCCGGCGGCGCGGGCCGGGTTCAACGCCATGGTGAAGGGGCGCATCGCCGAGGCAGGCGGAGAGCTGGAGAATCCGGCGCCGCTGCACTGCGATTTCCGCACGGTCGAATACTCCACCGGCGAGCACATGGGCGCAAAGAAATGGGAAGCGTGCCGCGGCCTTGGCCTTGCCTTTGGCTACAACCAGGACGAGCGGACCCAGGACTATATGACGGGTGAGCAGCTGGCTTCGCTCTATCGCGACATTACCGGCAGGGGTGGAAACCTCCTGATCAATGTCGGCCCGATGGCGGATGCGCGCATACCTGAGGTCCAGCAGAAGCCATTGCTAGCTCTTGGACGCGCCATTCGCGGCGGCTGAGCGGTCAGGTCTTTCTAGCGTCCCGGGATGGTTCGACGGGGTCCAGGTCGAAAGCTTCGCGGGTCGCCTTGCGCCACTCACGAATGATGCGGCCCCACCAGACGAAGCGCTTTTCCTCGGTCAGTTCGTCCCGATCCTCGAGCCATGCGACCAGTGTGTCGAGCGCCATGGAGCTGATGGTTCCCGATGCGCGGACTGCTCGCTTGTCGGCGCCGGGCGGAGCGCCCTCGGCCGGCTGGAAAAAGCCCATCGCCTGGGTTTCGAGAAGATCCAGCAGGCGGATCCGCCAATGTTCGAGCGAAGGATCGCCGCGAAAGGTCTTGAGGGTGACGAGGAAGATTTCCCGGTCCTGCTTGGCTTCCTGATAGAGCACGCGCAACGCCCAGCCATAGCCATCCCATTCCCCTTGCTGAGTGCTGATGATCGCGTCGCGAACGTGGGTGAACAGGGCGTCGATGAGATCAGCGCGGGACGGGAAGATTCGGTAGAAGACCGGCTTGGGCGCGCCAGCGGCGTCGGCCACGTCCTGCATGGAGGCGGCGGCGCCCTTTGCAAGAAACGCGCGGGCGGCGGCGCGGAGGTAGTCAGCCTTCCGGGCCTCCCGATCGACACGTGGCTTGGGGCGCGAGGCAGCCTGGCCTGCGGTCCGGCGGACGTTCTTGACCATGCGACTGACTTTCCCCCGGGAAGTCGTTGACGTTCAGGGCAGCATACCGGGAGGCAATGCCACGGCGCCAGAAGAAAGCCAGAGGAAAGACAGCGAGGCCCCTACCTTGTCAGGCGAATATCGGAACCGGCGCGACTCACGGTTGCAAGCGCAAAGGCAAATTCCAGCGCTGCTTCGCGAAGACTGGTGAACCGTCCCGAGGCGCCCGAGTGGCCCGCGTCCATGCTGATCTTCAGGTAGTAGGGTCCGCCACTGGGTGCATCGTGGCGGAGTTTCGCCGTCCACTTCGCCGGTTCCCAGTAAGTCACTCTCGGGTCAGTGAGGCCGCCGGTGATCAGGATCGGCGGATAAGCCTGGTTGCGAATCTGGTCGTAGGGCGAGTAGCCCTCGATGGTCATGTAAGCCGCCTCGTCGGTGCGCGGATCGCCCCATTCCGGCCATTCAGGCGGCGTCAGCGGCAGCGTGTCGTCCAGCATAGTGTTGAGCACGTCGACGAACGGCACGGCGGCGATGATGCCGGCGAACAAACCCGGGTCCAGGTTCGCTGCGGCGCCCATCAGCGTGCCGCCCGCCGAGCCACCCATGCCGACAATGCGCCCGCGCTGGGTGTAGCCCGCTTTAACAAGGTGTCGGCCGGCGGCGACATAGTCGGTGAAGGTGTTCGTCTTCTTGTGCAGCTTGCCGTCGAGATACCATTGATAGCCCTTGGCCATCGAGCCGCGCACGTCGGCGATGGCGTAGATGAAACCCCTGTCGACCAGCGACAGGCGCGAAGTGCGGAACTCTGCGGGGATGGTGATGCCGTAGGCGCCGTAGCCGTAGAGCAGGACCGGCGCCGAGCCATCCACCTTGGCGTCCTTCCGACGCAAGAGCGTGACGGGGATCAGCGCGCCATCATCGGCCGGGGCGTCGATCCGTTCGACGACGTAATCGTCCGGGTTGTGGCCGGAGGGAACTTCCTGGGTCTTCCTGAGAACGCGCTGGCGGGTCGCCATGTCGTAATCGAAGATTTGCGCAGGCGTGGATGGCGATGAGTATTCGAAGCGGAGCGTTGCTGTGTCGAAGCGATAGCCGTGCATGACACTGAGCGCGTAGGCCTCTTCAGCGAATGAGATCGCGTGTTCGGCGCCCGTGCTTCGCTCGCGGACGACGATGCGAGGTAGGCCGTTCTCTCGTTCCTGCCTCACCAGGTGGTCTTGATAAGCTTCGAGATCGAGGATCAGCACGCCTGGCCGGTGCGGGATTTCGATCCGCCAGTTTTCCTCGGAAGGGTGGTCCTGCGGGGCCGACACAAGCGCGAAGTCGACAGCGCCATTGCGGTTGGTGCGGATCCAGAAACGGCCGTCGAAGTCCACCGCTGAGTATTCAACGCCGCGCGCACGTTCGGCGATCAGCTTCGGCTTGGGGTCGGGCTCGTCGGCGCCGAAGTAGCGCCACTCGGTCGTGGTGTGATCGTTGGCGGTGATGAAGATGAAACGGCGGGACTGGCTTTTCTGTACGCCGACGAAGAATCCGGGATCGGACTCGCGATAGACCAGTTCGTCCTGACCCGTGCCCAGGACATGGCGGAAGACAGCGACAGGCCTGGCGTTTTCATCGCGCGCCACCCAGTAGATCGAACCGGAGTCCTCGGCCCAGACGAAATCGCCATAGGTGTGCGGAACCTGGTCCAGCTGCTTGCCGGTTTCGGCCTCAAGGACGTGCAGGGTGTAGAATTCCGAGCCCTTGTCGTCGATCGCATAGGCGATGAGGCGATGATCTGGCGAGTGCGCCACCTTGCGGATGTTGAAATAGTCGTGGCCCTTGCCGAGGGCGTCGCCGTCGACCAGCAAGCATTGGACCCCCGGCGCTTCGTCGAAGGCGTTTTCGGCCGGACGGCGGAAGAACATGGGATATTCGCCGCCTTCGCGAAACCGGCGGTAGTAGGCCCACGGCCCATCGATGACCGGGACCGAGGCGTCGTTGTCCTTCAGCCGCCCCTTCATCTCCTGGAACAGGGTTTCCTGGAGTTCGGCGGTCCGGTTTTCGAGGTGGTGGGCGGTGTAGGCGTTTTCGGCCTCGAGATAGGCGCGGATGTCGGCCCGAAGCTGTTTCGGGTCGCGGACCACTTCACGCCAATTGTCATCTTTCAGCCAGGCATAGGGATCGACCCGGCTGCGCTTGTGCCAGGTGATAACGCTGCCCTCGTCGCGGCGCGCGACCGGGGCGCCGGCGGGGTTATGGGGTTGGGGAGGAGTATCGGGCATTGCGCCAACCTTGCCTGTGGACCGGTGCGGCCTACCCGTCTTGCCCCTCGCCTTTTGCGCCATCGACTGCACTGAACCCGCTGATTTTGCGGGCGGTTGTCATTGGACTCGCGATTCGCGGGAAGCGCCAGCACGCGACTCATATGGGGGCAGCCGGCCCGGATCGGGGGTCGTGCACAGAAATCTGCAAAAAAGTCCGGGAATTCAGGCCCGAAAGCCGGGCGGTCAGCCGTAGATGATGCTGATCGTTTCGGCGACGAGGGCTGGGCGATCCTTGCCCTCGATCTCGACGGTCGATTCCATCACCACCTGCTTGCCGCCGGCGCGGGCCTCGACCGCCAGGCATTTCTGCTTGAGGCGCACCTTGGAATCGACCGGCACCATATTGGTGAAGCGAACCTTGTTCGCGCCGAAATTGATGCCGCGCGTCACGCCTTCGACCCGCATGACCTGGGCTGACAGCATCGGAAGCAGGGACAGGGTGAGATAGCCGTGGGCGATGGGGTGGCCGAGTTCGCGGGTCGCGCGCTCGACATCCACGTGAATCCACTGGTGGTCGCCCGTCGCCTCGGCGAACTTGTTGACTTGGGTCTGGGTGATGACGTGCCAGTTCGAGGTTCCGACCTCTTGTCCGACGAGAGATTCGAGGTCGCTGTAGTTCACCTGGCGCATGATCCGTCCCTGGCTTCGAGTTTGGACCGACATTATTCCGCGTAAAATGGCGCGCAAGCCGTGTCCGGACACGGTTTTTCTGGCGTCCGGGCGGGTTTTTACCAAAGCTGTGGGGCGGGGCGCCACGATCCCGCCACGACCGGACGCATTCTGGATGGCGCCCGTGCGGCAATTCGCTGGGCGTCACGCGCGACCCCGCCTTCCATGGCGGCGGCCGCAAGCGCCGGAGGGACTAGCGCCTCATGACCACGGAACGACCCCAGAAGGACAAGTCGCCGGACAAGCTCCGCAAGGAGAAGAAGTCCGAAACCCTGGAAGTGCGCATCCCGTACGACACCAAGCAGGCGTTTCTGACCGCCTGCCGCGAGGATGGCACGACCGCGAGCGAAGTGGTTCGCGAGAGTGTCCAGACCTATCTCGACGAGCGCGAGCGGCCATCCCAACCCGAGGAAAGGTCGCTTACCATGAACAACATCCTGAAATTACCAGAACCCGTGCGCCGATATGGCTGGCGCGCGGCGGTCGGCGGCGCAGCCGCGATCGGCTTTGTCGGCTTGGCCGCCCTGCCCAGCGCGGCGGCGCCCGACTTCCTGTCCATGTTCAAGAAGCTGGACGTGAACGGCGACGGCGTCCTGTCGCCTGACGAGTTTGCCGGCCCGAAGGACGACAAGGGCGGCGACAAGAATGTTGTCATCGAGACCCGCAGCCATATCACCACGTCCGACAGCAAGGACGGCAAGGCGCCGGCCCCGGCGGCCAAGTCGGAGGTCAAGCAGGACGCTTACGCCTTCTACCTGCCCGAGGGCGTGATTCCCGACGCGGCCAAGAACGAGCAGCACGAATACCGGATCATCTCGCAGCACATCACCAAGAACTCGACTTCGGGCGACAGCTCGGCCGCGCCGCCGCAGCCCCCGCAACAGATCACGATCTCGGTCGATGATATCCGCAAGGAAGAGTTCGCCCAATACGACACCGATCACGACGGCAAGATCAGCCTGGCGGAGTATCAGGCCCGCCAGCGCGCCATGCTGACGCGGGGGTTCGATATCCTCGATACCAACCATGACAAGTTCCTGAGCCAGGCGGAGTACGCCAAGATCCTGAACCCGCCCGTGGTGAAGCTCGACAAGGACGACAAGGATTCGAACGAGCGGCAGATCACGATCTCCGGCGGCCCGAAAGTCTCGCCGGACGCCCTGAAGGCTGCTTTCGCCAAGCAGGACACCAACAAGGACGGCAAGCTGTCGCTGCAGGAGTACCTGCCGCCGTCGTAGGCGCGCGTGCGACACGGAAATCCCTTGTCCGGACACGATTGGACTGGGACATGATCGGCGGCCGGCGTCTGATGGCGCCGGCCGACTGCTTCAGGAAGACCCCCGATGACCCAACCTGCTCGCCCCGCCGCCAAGGCGAAAAAGACCGAGATGATCGAGGTGCGCGTGTCGCATGAGGTGAAGCGCGACTTTCTCGCCGCGTGCCAGAGGGCCGGCCGCACGGCCAGCGACGTCATCCGGGAGGCGGTCGACGAATTCATCGCGGGACGCAAGAGTCCAGTCGCGAAGAAAGCCGCCGTCCTCGCGCTGATCCCCAAGCCGCTGCGCCGCAAGCGGTATCTGGCTGCGGGCGCCGCAATGGCGGGGCTGGCGACGCTGGTCGCCCTGCCGAGCGCGGCGGCCCAGCGGCCTGAATCCTCGTTCAAGGCCATGGACCTGAACGGCGACGGGGTCATCTCGCAGGCCGAGTTTACACGGGCCATGCACCGCTAAGCGGCGCAAAAGCTTCACGAAACCCTATCCATTTCGCTAGAGGAGCGAACCGGCGCCGGCGCTGGCAATCGCCCCTTTGTCCGGACGCGCTTCGGCCTCATACTGCGCGACGGTGGAGTGGAGGGAGTCATCCCATGCGCGAGGTTCGGGGAATGGCGAGCTGGGTGCTCGCGCTGTTTCTGGCGGCCATGCTGCTCTGGATCGCGGACCTCAGCCTGTTTCCATCCGCCGCGTCGAAGAACGTCGTCTTCCCGCTGCTGGCCGAGAAGTCGGAGTACTACCTCTTTGAGCCGACCGGCCGGTATGTGGTCGGGCTTCTGCATGTCGTTGTCGCGCTTCTTCTTATCATGCCGTGGACGCGCAGGGTCGGCGCGATCCTGGCTTTCCTGATCGCAGTCGGCGCCATCGCGGCGCAGCTTGCCTGGATCGGGATGGCGCTTCCAACCGAGGTCGGCGCGAAGACGACCGACGGTGGGCAGCTGTTCTATCTTACCGTCGGCCTTGCTGTCGCGGCGCTGGTGCTGGCGATGATCCATCCTGGCAAGGACAAGTCGACCGCGGCCGGCAGCTACTACGGCCGATAAGGATACGGCCGGGTTTCCGCGAACTGATCGCAGGTTGATAAGTTCTTAACCGCGCCGGGTGATGGTTGGCCCTTGGGGACGCAGGGGAGACCATGTCCGAAGGGCCGGCCTCAGACGAGACGCAAGCCGTCGCCGCGGGAACCGTCGTGCAGACGGCGTCCGATGGCTTCGCGCGCCGCTCGCTGTTGCGCCGCCTGATGGACGTGGTGGCGCTGCCGTCGTCGCGAGGAAACTTGCAGGATCGTGCGATCGCCGGAGACCTGTTGCTGGAAATCCTGATCGAGTCCGATGTCGGCGCGCGCGAGCTGTGCGCCCGCCGGCTTCAGGAAATGTCGCAAGCTCCCAAGCGCCTGCTTCGTTTCCTGGCGCTTGATGCGCCCCACGTTGCGCAGATCATCCTGGCCGACAACAAGGCGTTCGACGACGCGGACCTCGCTTACATCGTGGCACATGGCGCGACGCCGCACCGGGTTTCGGTGGCCCATCGGCGCGAGATCGGCCCGGCGGTTGCGCTGGCCATTGCAGAATCTGGCGACACGGTCGCCATGAAGGCGCTTCTGGAAAACACAGGGGCAAAGCTGTCGGACCGGTCGGTCGAACTGATCGTAAGCGCTTCGCGCAATGCACGCGACCTGTGCCCGCTATTGATCCTGCGCGAGGAGCTTCGGCCTGCGCACGCGCTGGCCATGTTCTGGTGGGCCGAGGCCGCCGAGCGCCGGCAGGTCCTCCTGCGGTTTTCGGCCGAGCGGTCCTTGTTGCTCGAGATGTGCTCTGACATTTTCCGTTATGCCGCGACGGAGGGCTATTCGGATCCCGCGGTGCGCAAGGCTCTGCAGGTGATCGAGCGCCGCCAGCGTGATCGCGCCGCCATCGCGAGGTCCAGCCACGAAAGCCTGGAAGCGGCGATCGACGCGGCCGCCCAGAAGGGAATGGACCAGGCGGCGATGGCCGAGATCTCGGCCTTGTCGGGCATCAAGGCTTCGACCGGCGAGCGCATCTTCCAGGACTATGGCGGGGAAGGGATCGCCGTCCTGTGCAAGGCGACGGGGCTCAAGCGGCCCTATCTCAAGCAGCTGTGGATTGCGCTTGGCCGCGTGCGGCTCGACAACGACTTCGCCTTCAATCGGGTTTCCGAGGTCTATGAATCCATCGCGGTTGCGAAGGCGCAGACCGTGCTGCGTTACTGGAACTGGTCGCTGTCGTCGGCCTTCTCGCCTGACGCGATTGTCGACGAGGACCAGGACGCATCCGCAGCTGGCATCGTTCGCGACCTGTGGGTCGTCGATGACGAGCTGGCCAAGAAGACGGCCCTCGGCCTCTAGGGGGCTCTCCCTTAGGTCGCGACGGCGCCATCTTGCTTGCTATTGCTCCAGCCCAGCATAGTTTGCCCCCAAACGGAACACCGGGAGGCGACGTGACCACTACAGAAGCGGCGGGGGACCAGGTCGAGGAATTCCGAACGACGGGTAAGGAACTGTTCGGGCATCCGAGAGGCCTCGCCTATCTCGTTTTCTCCGAGGCGGCTGAGCGTTTCTCCTATTACGGCATGCAGGCGCTGCTGGTGCTTTACCTGACCAAGCAGGCGCTGCTTCCTGGGCACCTCGAGCACATCGTCGGTTTCGATGCGCTGATGAGCGTCGTCGGCCCGATCCGGGACGTCATGAAGTTTATCGTCGGCGGTATTATCGCGCCGTTCAGTTTCCTGTTCGGTCCTCCCCCGGTTGCCGCAGCTCACGCCGCTTCGGCCATCGACGTCACGGCGACGGCAACGGCGATCACCGGCGCCTATTCCGGTCTCGTCTATCTCACCCCCTTGTTCGGCGGCCTCATCGCCGACCGGCTCACAGGACGCACCTGGGCGATCATCATCGGCGCCACGCTGATGGTGTTCGGCCATTTCCTGATGGCCTTCGAAAACCTGTTCGTCTTCGCCATCACCTGCCTCGTCCTCGGCGTTGGCTTCTTCAAGGGCAATATCGCGGGCCAGGTCGGCGAACTTTACAAGGCTGGCGATCCGCGCCGGGCCTTCGCCTATCAGACCTTTCTCCTTGGCGTGCAGATCTCGGTGTTCTTTGCTCCGCTGATCGTTGGCTTCCTCGGCGAGAAAGTTGCCTGGCACTGGGGTTTCGGCGCCGCCGGGATCGGTATGACGATTGCGCTGATTGTCTACCTGTCTGGCCGCAACCACCTGCCGCCGGATGGCGTGTTCGATCGACGGAAGCAGGCGACGGCCGTCGCCAAATCTCCCGCGCCAAAGCTCAATGGTCGCGACTGGGCGGCGATTGGCGTGCTGATCCTGCTGGTGCCGATGCTGTCTCTCACATCGTTGGGCAACCAGGAGATCTTCAACGCCTATGAGCTCTGGGGCGACAAGACGTTCCAGCTGACCTTCTTCGGCTTCACCATGCCGACCTCCTCGCTGATCTCGCTCGACGCCGGTATTTCCTTCATCTGCATGATCGCGGTGATGGCGTTCTGGACCTGGTACGGCACCAAGTGGAGAGAACCGGACGAGATCTTCAAGGTGGTGATCGGCGCGCTGATTTCAGCCGGCGCTCCGCTCCTGCTGGCATTCGCTAGCGCCGAAGCTGCGCTGACGCACGACCGCGTCTCGCTGTGGTGGGGCGTGGGGTTCCACTTCCTAAACGACATCGGCTTCTCGATGGTCTTCCCGATCGGCCTTGCTCTGTTCTCGCGCGTGGCGCCGAAGGGCACGGCAGGGGCGGTAATCGGCATATACTATCTGAACCTGTTCATCTGTAACGGCATGACCGGGTATCTCGCGGGCCTGATCGAGACGATGGATGGTTTCTCGTTCTGGGCCATCCACGCTGGCCTCATCACCCTCGGCAGCGTCGTGATGCTCGTCTTCGCGTTCGTGTTCCGCGGCATCCTTGCGCCTAAGGAGGTTGCGCCCCTGGCGGCGCCTGCAGCCGCCTGATCTGCGCAGGGAGCGCTTCATAAGGTCGAATCGGCGGCGGAAGGTTTAGGGAGGCCGGTTTTTCTGGCTTTTCGTTAGGGATTGGTCCAAGGACTCTGCTGCAAGACAGGCGGAGGAGGGTTTGGATCATGGCCTATCTGCCCGGCCTTCTGGCGGCCCTTGCGGCGCTGTGGTTTGCCCTCTCGGGCGAGATCGCGCCGCTCTATCTGATGCTTGGCGGGCTGTCGGTGGTTTTCGCGCTGTGGCTTGCCGCGCGACTGAAGATCATCGGGCGCGATGCATCGCCCTATCATCGCACCGTGCAGCTTGTTCTCTATCTCGCCTGGCTGCTGGTCGAGATCGTGAAGGCCAATGTCGCGGTGATCGCGCGCATACTGGGCCCGAGGCGCGCGATCGATCCCCAACTGGTGCGCCTGCGCACCGGGGCCAGGACCGATCTCGGCAAGGCGCTGTTCGCCAACTCGATCACCCTGACGCCGGGGACCGTGACGGTCGAGGTTGTCGGCGTAAGCATGGTGGTTCACGCCCTGGTCGGCGAATCCGCACCCGCGCATTCCTTCTCGACCATGGACCGCCGCGCCGCCGGCGCCGCGGACGGGAAGGGCTGAGCCGTGTTGCTCGCGGGCGCCGCAGCCGGCCTGATTGTGGCCATGGCGCTGATGATCGCGCGCGCGATCATGGGGCCGTCGCACTATGACCGCATCCTGGCGGCCAACTCGTTCGGGACCAAGACGGTCCTGTTGCTCTCCCTCGCCGGCTTCCTGTTCGGCCGACCGGATTTCCTGGATATTGCGATCGTCTACGCGCTGATCAACTTCGTTTCGACCATCGCGTTGATGAAGTTCTTCCGCTATGGCTCGCTTTCCGAGCCGCT
>DASZSI010000185.1:0-13402 GCA_035548775.1 Hyphomonadaceae bacterium | reverse complement strand
CCAGCAGGCGCGCTATCCCGAACTGGCCATGCCTGTCGCCCTGATGACCGGCGATCGCGACACGGTGGTGTCGGCGAGGATTCACTCCGTCGAGCTCGCGAAAATTCTCCCCAAGGCGCGTATCGATGTGCTCCAGGGCGTCGGCCACCTGCCGCATGAAGCCTCGCCCGAGCGGTTCGAAAAGCTGCTCGACTGGGTGGCGGCGGAATCCCGCCGAAGCTAGCGCACCCGGATTTCCGCGGGCTCAAGCTTGTTCTTGATCAGCTGTCCGGCCCGCGCGGCGTCATACATGCGCTGGGCCCAGGCGGTGATGGCCGGCACCGACGCGCCCGCCTTTTCGGCCTTGGCCACGAAGACCAGAAGCTTCGAGGGTTGGTAAACCTGCTGGTCCTCGCGCAGCGCAGGATTGGTGTAGCGGATGGCGAGCAGGGCGATCGCCGCGACATCGCCATTGGGCTTCAGCACCATCGCCGCCTTCTCCCCGCAGCTGTGTGCGCGGCAGGCGGTCAGCATCATCAATCCCTTGTCGAGCATGACAGGCGCGTCAGCCGGTCCGGCGAGGATTTCGAAAACGTCGTCGCGCGCCTTCCATTGGTCGACCGGCGGCTTGGCGGTTGGATAGCTCGCCAGCAGCCCCGGCTCCTTGCCCAGGAAGGCCAGGATGTTGCGGCCGATGTCGATGTTGGCGAGCGCCGGGTTCGACGGCTGGCACGCAGCCGGATCGAGAGGCGTGCAGGCCGACTGGGCCAGGGCAGGGGCCTGCGCCGCGACCAGCATCAACAGTCCCAGGACAGCGGCCATGCCTTTGCCGATCAACGCCACACCCTTCCTATCAGCCGCCCCAGGCGGGGTTCGGCGGAGATAGCAGACCGGATTTCTTTTCGTAATCAGGTTGCTCAGCGACATCTGCGCGCTATCTTAGAATCGTTCTAGAATGGGGTTCTTCATGGACATCGGGATCGACGCCAAGACGCGCAAGAAGATAGCCGGCTCGCTGGAACAGGTGCTGTCGGACACCTACGCGCTCTACACCAAGACGCATACCTATCACTGGAACATCGAAGGCCCGCGCTTCGGCCAGCTGCACACGCTCTTTGAGACCCAGTACAATGAATTGTGGTTGGCGCTGGATTCGATCGCCGAGCGCATTCGCTCGCTGGGGCACTATGCCCCCGCGCTGGAAACCGCCGGCGCCAAGTCGAGCATCAAGGCCGACAGCGGCTCGCCCGCCGAGGACCAGATGCTGGGCAATCTCGCCAGCGGCAATGAAGCAGTTGTGAAGTCCGCCCGCGCCGCGTTGAAGGCCGCCGAAGACGCCGGCGACCAGGCCAGCGCCGACCTGATGACGCAACGCGTGGCCATCGGCGAAAAGGCGGCGTGGATGCTAAGGGCGCATCTGGCGAAGTAGGTGGTTTGTGAGCCCGGCCTCGTGGTTCGACGGACGCGCACTGACATGCGCTGCTCACCATGAGGCCTTCGAGGCATTCGCTTGCGTTGCCTAGCCCTCATGGTGAGCAGCACGCAAAGCGTGCGTCCGTCGAACCACGAGGGCGTGCTTGCCGACGCAAGAATTACTTCGGCAGCGGCACGACCTTGAAGTGCCACTCCGACGTGGTCGTCTTTCCATCCGCGCCGATGCGATCGACCTTGCTGCCGACGCCGCCATTAGGTTCGGCGTAGTACATGATGGTGAGCTTGCCGTCGGCGGTCTGGAAGGTGATGCGGTCCGCCTCGATCGCTTTCAGCGGCGTGAAGTTCCACTGCATGTTCGAGCGGGTATTGGCCACATCGAGCCCATAGACGCCCTCCGCATTGGGGCCGATCTTGTGGTATTCGGTGTAGGCCTTGTCCTGGCCAATCGGCGACAGCGCCGTGCCGGTGACCACGCCGTTGATCGGTCCGGTAAACGCCTCAAAGACTTTCGTTCCGTTCGCATTGGTGTGGACGCGATAGCCGACAAGCCAGGTGAGGCTGTTGCCGTCGAGCTTGGCAGCCTGCGACTGGGGCGTTTGCGACATGGCTGCTCCCGAAAGTCCAAGGCTCGCGACGGCGGCGAGCAGGATGGTTCTCATGATTTCCCCCTCAGGCTGGGTGAAGATTATCCGCGGGCGGCTTCGTGCGCCAGTTACACTGTCAGGCCCAGCAGCGGCCGAGGATCGGGACACAGCGCTAGCCACTTGTCCGCTTCGCTGCGTTTGCAGACGCCAGGGTAGTCCCCGCGCTTGCCCTGCATGTCGAGGATGACCTGGAAGTGCAGGTGAGGCGGCCAGCCGCCATTCTCCGATTTCTGACCCAACCAGCCGATGCGCTCGCCCGCCATGAACGCCTCACCCGGCTTGCGACCCTTGATGCTATCGCGGCTCAGATGGCCGTAGAGCGTGTAGAACACCGCGCCCGAACCGGCCGGGTGCTCGAGAATGATGGTCGGGCCGTAATCGCCAGGATGATCGTTGATCTGGAAGGAATGCAGCTTGCCGGTGAACGGCGTGAACACCTCCGTCCGCATCGGCGCAAAGATGTCGACGCCGAGATGGATGGTGCGCGGCTCTTCTCCATCGGGCGCGAACAGCGGTTGAGTGTAGATCGACCGATCCTCGCCATACCCGCCCGCGCGCACCGGCTGGCCCTCGCGCACTTCCGGCTCGGAGAGCTTGCCCGCCACCGCCTTGTGCACTCCGGGGATCACCTCGATCCCCATCGCGTTTCGCTTGACCCAGGTCTGAAAGGCGTCGGGGCTCATCATTTTATTGTGGCCTTCGTGGTGGCTTACCGGACCAGCAGGATTTGAGGGCGTCGGCGACGTCCGAATAGGCGTCTTCAAGCTCGCGATAGTTCCAGCCGCCTGTTTCAATGTTGTAGGCGGCGACGTCACCCGCTTTGCCGGTCGCGTTCGACCAGAGTCCGTAATAAGCGCCATCTGCCATGATCACGACACGGTCGATTGGATGCAGCTCGATCAGATGCACTCCGAGCGGCTTGAAGTTTTCTAGAGCGCGGAGGGCGTCCATGGCGCCTGGGCAGGTGCGGCTGTCTGCATAATCGACCTTCGCGGGCCCCGCGAAAGGTGTCTCCTCCCTTCGAAAGAAGAACAGGGGCGCTGTCTTGGCTCCCCTTGGGCTCGTGGCGAGGTAAGTCGCGTTGTGCATCGAGATCACAACGCAGTCGTTCGAGAGGGCGCCGGACACGGTCAGAACGGCGAAGGCCGACTCGCCCACAATGATGCCGCGCGCGGCGACTGCCTTTGGCAAGCAGTTGGCCTCGACGCTGAAGTCTGGCGCCCGGCGATCATCGTCGCTGGGCGGCGTCTGTGCGCAGACGGGAGATATCAGCATCGCCAAGGCGACGGCCATTCCCGCCGAACCGGCAGCCCAACCCATTTTGGCCTCCGAAATTACTCGGCGGCGACCTTAGCAGGGGTCGGAAGACCTTCCAGATACTTTTCCGCTTCCAGCGCCGCCATGCATCCCAAGCCCGCCGCGGTGACGGCCTGGCGGAAAATGTCGTCCGCCACGTCGCCTGCGGCGAACACGCCGGGGATGGAGGTCGCGGTGGAGTTCGGCTTGGTGTGCAGGTAACCGCCCTGCTTCATCTCCAGCTGGCCGGTGAACAGCTGCGTCTGCGGCGCGTGGCCGATGGCGATGAAGATGCCGTGCACCGGAAGCTCGATGATCTCTCCGGTCTTCACATCGCGCAGATGCGCCTTGGTGACGCTGAGCGGCCCCTCGGTGCCGGTCACGTCGGCAAGCTCCGTGTTCCACATCACCGTCACCTTGGGATTCTTGAATAGGCGGTCCTGCAGGATTTTCTCGGCGCGGAAATGGTCGCGGCGGTGAACCACCGTCACCTTCGAGGCGAAATGGGTGAGGTGCAACGCTTCCTCTACGGCCGTGTTGCCGCCGCCGACCACCACGACTTCCTTGTTGCGGTAGAAGAACGCATCGCACGTGGCGCAGGCGGAAACGCCAAAGCCCTTGAACTTCTCTTCGCTCGGCAGGCCGAGCCATTTCGCTTGCGCGCCGGTCGCGATCACCAGCACGTCGCAGGTGTAGGACTTGCCGCTGTCGCCCGTGAGCTTGAACGGACGCGTCTTGAGGTCAGCCTCGATGATGTGGTCCTCGACCATCTCCGTGCCGACATGGATGGCCTGGGCGCGCATCTGCTCCATCAGCCAGGGACCCTGGATGACGTCTGCGAAGCCCGGATAGTTTTCCACGTCCGTGGTGATGGTCAGCTGTCCGCCCGGCTGGATGCCGGCGATCAGCAGCGGCTTGCGCAGGGCCCGCGCGGCATAGATCGCGGCCGTGTATCCCGCAGGCCCGGAGCCGAGGATGATGATCTTCGAGTGACGCGGAAGAGGGGCGAGCGGGTTCATGAAACCGTCCTGTTTGGCCCTTCCTAACGGGCCGGGCGGACGCGCGAAATGGGGCAAGGCGCGCCTGCGCTCATATTCTGGGGATGCGGGCGCACGGAGTTAAGGGCGCAACCCGAACCTACTGACGGTGTTGAGGTTTTCTGACAGTATGCCCCCATGAAACGCCCTGTCATCAAAGCGCGAGGCGCCGCGACCATATCTCCATCCGGCAAGCCGGCCGGCCAGGACCCGGCCCTGCTGCGCCGCCTCCTGCGCGCCAAGGACAGAATGGACGCCGCCTCGCATGAGGAATGGCCGATCAAACGCCTCGCCCGCGTCAGCGGCGTCTCGGAGGCCCACTTCGCGCGCTCGTTCAAGGAAGCCTTCGGCCTGCCGCCGCACCGCTACCTGCTGACCCGCCGGATCGAACGCGCCAAGGCGATGCTGCGCGACACCGAGATGGCCATCACCGACATCGCGTTCGAGACGGGCTGGGCCAGCCTCGGTACGTTCGGACGCGTCTTCCGCGACATCACCGGAGAAAGCCCCGGCGAACTGCGCGCGCGGGAGCAAGCTGCCGCCCACCAGCTCGACCAGGTGCCGCACTGCTTCGTCAGCGCCGCCTACCGGCCCAACCTCACGATCGCAGTTTCGGAGAAGCGCCGGCGCGGCGGGCCCGGTAAGAAGGGGACAGGAAAAACGGAGACCCCATGACCCAAGGTGTTGGCGTAGTCGGCCTTTATGTCCGCGACCAGGACGAGGCCCTGAAATTCTACGAAAAGCTCGGCTTCAAGGTGCACACGGATGCGCGCAACGGCGATTATCGCTGGTTGACGGTCCAGCATCCCGACCAGCCTTCGTTCCAGCTCGGCCTGTTCCTGCCACAAGCTCCCGTGCTCGACGCGGCGACCATCCAGGCCGTGCGCGAGATCGTCGCGAAGGGCGCCATGCCGCCGCTCGTGCTCACCGTCAACAATTGCCGCACCGCCTACGAGCAGATGCGCGCCAACGGTGTGGAGTTCACGCAGGAACCCGTCGAACGCTATGGGGCAGTCGACGCCAGCTTCCGCGATCCGTCCGGTAATGGCTGGAAGATGATCCAGGGGCGCTGACCGGGGACATCAAAGATGTACGCGCAATACGCAAGGGTCGGCTCGAAGGAGGTTCGCGTGGGCAAGTGGATCCGACAGACGCACCGTTGGCTGTCGATCGCCTTCACGCTGGGCGTCATCGTCAACACGGTCGTCATCATGATGGGGCAGGGCAAGCAGCCCGACTCGTGGGTCTATCTCTTCGCCTTGATCCCGCTCTTCCTGCTTCTGTTCAGCGGCCTCTATTTTTTCGCTCTGCCCCATGTCGCAAGACTTCGGGCCGCCGGTCCGGCGAAAGGCGCCTAGCCGTTACTTCACGAACACCGCCTTGGGCAGGCTCATGTGCACCGCCTTGTTGCGGTCGACGATCTCGGTGATGGCAAGGTCGCCGGCCACGCTGCACAGCATGTACGCATCGTCGCGGCTCATGTGCTTGGTCTCTACCAGGAAGGCCACCATGTTGCGCACCGCCTTGGTGGTCGCCGCCGAAAGGTCGTCGTCAAATCCCATCGCAATGAAATGCGTTGGCGTTTCGGCGCGCGGATAAGTCGTCTTCATCTCGCTTGCCTTGTGCACCACGAACTCGAATGTGCCGATCAGCGAGGTTTCCAGCGCGGTGACGTCCACCTCGCCATTGCCCTGGCCGGCATGGCCGTCGCCCACCTCGAACAGCGCGCCGGAGTTGAACACGGGCAGGTAGAGCGTTGAGCCCGCGACAAGATCCTTGTTGTCCATGTTGCCGCCATGGATCGTCGGCGGCGTCGAGTCATAGCGCCCGAAATCCTTCGGCGGCGCCACGCCCATCGATCCGAAGAAAGGATGCAGCGGAATCTCTATTCCTGGCCCGAAGTTCGCAACCATGCGCTTCCGGTCGAGCGGGATGATCTTGGTGCGCGCATAGGGGAAGTCGTCCGTGAGAATGCCCGCGCCATAGCGGAAGCCGTTATAGGCATAGGGAATGGCCAAATCGATCTTCTTGATGCGGATCTCCAGCGTGTCGCCCGGCTCCGCGCCCTCGACATAGATCGGGCCGGTCAGGATGTGGCCGCCCGGCCCGCGCTGGTCCTGCGGCACGTTGGCGTAGACATCGCGCAGCGTCTGCTCGACATCCTCCGGTTTCACGCCATTGCGCTCCAGCCCCGCCGGATTGTTGGTCAGCAGCGTGTGCACCACCACGGTGTCGCCCGACTTGATGCGCAGCACCGGCGCCTTGGTCGCATCGTAATTGCCCCACGCGACGGTGCTGGGCTTTACTTCCAGCGTGAAGGTGTCGGCGAGTGCTGGTGCGGCGAAGCAGGCCGCCAGCGCGGCGCCAATCAGCAAGCGATACATTGCAATCTCCCGTCGCGAACACACCAATGTTCCGCCATCGCGGGACGCGCCGCAATTGGGGGGATGTGATTTCGGGATTCAGCGCGGATGACGCTCAAGCATCAGGCGCACGATCTCGTCCGCCGCGCGCGCCGCCTCGCGCAGGGGCGGATAATTCCATGTCTCCAGGCGGCTGCCGAACCAGCGCGCCACGCCACGGTCGATAAAGCCCTTGTGCATGCGGTCGAACCGCTTGGAGTGCCCGGCCAGCTTCAGCATGTAGATCGGCTTGGCGAAGAATGCCGGGTCAGATATCATGTTGGCGCTGTCCTCGGTCACCAGCGCCACATCGCACATCGACAGGAAGGCAAGATAAGGGTTCGGCCCGTCGCGCTGTTCGTTCTCCCAGAACACTGCGCCGATCCGTTGCGCCGTCGCACGAAACCGCATCCGGGCATGCTGGGGCGTGCGCCTGGAGACCGTGATCCACAGCCGCCGCCCCGGCGCCAGTCCTTCCAGCACGGTCTCGATCGCCCCGGCAGTATCCTCGGAGAATGTGTGGGTTCTCGAATCCCCGCCGAGTGAGACAAGGATCTTCTGGCCCGCTTCCGCCTTCAGGCTGGCGAACCGGTTCTGCGCCTCGCTAACCTTGTCGGCGGCAAACCAGGTCGGCGCCCCGAGAATCGGGAAAACCTTCTTGCCGGCAAGGCCGTCATGCTCCGGCGGGATGACGAGGTCGAACGGCCCCAGCGGAACCTTGGGATCCTGCGTCTGCACCACCATCGTCTTGCCGCGCGTGATCCTTCGCATGCGGCTGGAGTAGGGAATCGAACGGCGGCCGGCGGCGATCCACAGATCGGGCCAGGGCGGCGTCAGCAGTTCGCGCTGATCCTCCGGCAACGCCGCAAACGGCGCCGGCCACAGGTTGGGCTTCAGGTTCACCTGGAAGCCGTGCGGCTGCAGGATCAGCGGCGCCGCGCGGTGCGCGCCTGAGCGGATATGCGCAAGCCGCGCCGCCCGCTCCGGTTCTTCCAGGGCGGCGCGCAGCGCCTTCACCTGATTGAGTATGCCCGCCCGGCCGTCGGCCACGGTCCAGATCGCCGGTCCCGCGTGGCCCCCTAGCGGCACGTCATTTCCAGTCGATCGAGACGATTTCGAATGATTTGGCGCCGCCCGGCGCGGAGACCTCGGCCGTGTCGCCCTTCTCCTTGCCGATCATCGCGCGCGCGATCGGGGAGGAGATCGAGATCTTCTTCTGCTTCACGTTGGCTTCGTCCTCGCCCACGATCTTGTAGACGAAGGTCTCGCCGGTGTCCTCGTCGGTCACCTTCACGGTCGCGCCGAACTTCACGGTCTTGCCGGTCAGCTTGGACGTATCGATGACATCCGCACGCGCAAGCTTGTCCTCAAGCTCCGCGATGCGGCCCTCGATGAACGACTGGCGCTCTTTCGCGGCATGGTATTCGGCGTTCTCCGACAGGTCGCCATGGCTGCGCGCTTCCGAAATTGCGGCGATCACCGCCGGACGTTCCTCGGACTTCAGGTTCTTGAGTTCGGCGTGAAGGTTGTCAAAACCGTCGGCCGTCATGGGAATGCGCTGCATGGGTAGTCCTATTGAAAACTTCCGATTACCCGGAATTGCTCGTGATGGTCGCTTAAGGCGACGCGAGCACGAACACTCAAGAGTAAGTCTGAAGCGCTCCGGCTTCAAGCGGGCGTGTCTTCAGCGCCCGGATTGCCTGCACGGCTGCGCGAGCCCCGGATATCGTTGTGTAATATGGAATTCCGTGGCTGAGAGCGGCGCGGCGGATTGATGCAGAGTCGAGCAGGGACTGGGCGCCCTCGGTGGTGTTGAACACCAGCTGCACCTGCCCGTTGATCAGCGAATCAAGCACGTGGGGCTGGCCTTCCAGCACCTTGTTGACCCGCGTCACCTCTATGCCCTTGTCCTTGAGATACTGCGCGGTACCCCCGGTCGCTATGATCGTGAAGCCCAGGGCAGCGATATCCTTTGCCGGCTGCACGATGGCGGCCTTGTCGGTGTCGCGCACCGAGATGAAGACGCAGCCCTTGGCCGGCAGCGACATTCCGGCGGCGATCTGACTTTTGAGATAGGCGGCGTCGAAGCTCACATCGATGCCCATGACTTCGCCGGTCGACCGCATCTCGGGTCCCAGCAGCGGATCGACGCCCGGGAAGCGCGAGAAGGGGAACACGGCTTCCTTCACCGCGACGCGCTTGCCGTTGATCGGTCCCGCGCCGAGGTGGAACGAGTCGAGCTTGGCGCCGGCCATGACTTTGGCGGCGATGGCGGCGAAGGGCTTGCCCACCGCCTTCGCGACGAAGGGCACGGTGCGCGAGGCGCGCGGGTTGGCTTCGAGGACATAGATTTCCTCGCCCTTCACGGCGAACTGCACGTTCATCAGGCCCTTCACGTCGAGCGCTTTCGCTAGCTTGCGCGCCTGGTCGGCTAGACGGTCCACGATCGCCTTGGAGAGGGTGTAGGGCGGGATGGAGCAGGCCGAGTCGCCCGAATGGATGCCCGCTTCCTCAATGTGCTCCATGATGCCGGCGACGTGCGTGGTGACGCCATCCGACATGGCGTCGACGTCGACTTCGATGGCGTCGGCCAGATAGCGGTCGACCAGCAGCGGCGTGTCGCCGGAAACCTGCACGGCCTCGCGCACATAGCGGCGCAGGTCCGTCTCGTCGTGGATGATCTCCATCGCGCGGCCGCCGAGCACGAAGCTGGGGCGCAGCATGACGGGATAGCCGATGCGGTTGGCGGCCTCGATCGCTTCCTCGTCGGTGCGCGCAATCGCGGCCGGCGCCTGCTTGAGGCCGATCTTGTCGAGCAGTTTCGAGAAGTGCTCGCGATCTTCGGCAAGGTCGATCGAGTCCGGCGTGGTGCCGAGGATCGGCGCGCCGGATTTCTTGAGGCCCTGCGCCAGCTTCAGCGGCGTCTGGCCGCCGAACTGCACGATCACGCCCAGGAAATCGCCGGTCGACTGCTCGACATGGATGATCTCGGTCACGTCCTCCAGCGTCAGTGGCTCGAAATAGAGACGGTCGGAGGTGTCGTAGTCGGTCGAGACCGTTTCCGGGTTGCAGTTCACCATGATGGACTCGATGTCCATGTCCGCCATGGCGAAGGCAGCGTGGCAGCAGCAATAGTCGAACTCGATGCCCTGGCCGATCCGGTTGGGACCGCCGCCGAGGATCATGGCTTTGCGCCGTTTGCTCGGTTCGGCCTCATTCTGCGGCGGCAGCGGCTTGCCGTCCTGGCCGATCCAGCCCGACTCATAGGTCGAGTAGAGATAGGGCGTCTTGGCCGCG
Source organism: Hyphomonadaceae bacterium (assembly GCA_035548775.1). Classification (GTDB taxonomy): domain Bacteria; phylum Pseudomonadota; class Alphaproteobacteria; order Caulobacterales; family Hyphomonadaceae; genus UBA7672. The sequence continues at coordinate 3,313 of DASZSI010000185.1, read as the reverse complement.
AACTCGGCGGCGCAGGTGTCGATGCGCTTGAACACCGGCCGTACGCCTGCCTTGTGGCGCGCAGCGCGGACCTCAAGCTCCTTCGAGCCCGTCAGCTTGGCCAGCCGAACGTCGGAGAAGCCCATCGCCTTGATACGCGTCCATTCCGCCGCCGTTTTCGGTAGGCCGTCGCGTTTGATCTCGGCTTCCGTCTCGATGATCTCGGCGATCTGGCGCAGGAACCACTTGTCGATCTTCGAGGCGTTGTGGATTTCATCCACCGTCAGCCCCTCACGCAGCGCCTGGCCGACATTGAGAAGGCGTTTCTCCGTCGCGCGCGAAACAGCCGCGATCAGGGCGTTGCGATCCGATCCGCCGGGAACGGCCTGCTCGTCGAAGCCGGAAATGCCGGTCTCCAGCGAGCGCAACGCCTTCTGCAGCGATTCCTGGAACGTCCGGCCGATGGCCATCGCCTCGCCGACGGACTTCATCTGCGTGGTGAGGTTGGGGTCCGCGCCCTTGTACTTCTCGAATGCAAAGCGCGGGATCTTGGTGACCACATAGTCGATGGTCGGTTCGAACGAGGCGGGCGTGACGCCGGTGATGTCGTTGTCGAGCTCGTCGAGCGTGTAGCCGACCGCCAGCTTCGCGGCGACCTTCGCAATCGGGAAACCCGTCGCCTTCGACGCCAGCGCCGACGAACGCGACACGCGCGGGTTCATCTCGATGACGACAAGACGCCCATTGTCCGGGTTCACGGCGAACTGCACGTTCGATCCGCCGGTCTCGACACCGATCTCGCGCAAGACGGCGATCGAGGCATTGCGCATCACCTGGTATTCGCGGTCGGTGAGGGTGAGGGCGGGCGCTACGGTGATCGAGTCACCGGTGTGCACGCCCATCGGATCGACGTTCTCGATCGAGCAGATGATGATGCAGTTGTCCGCGCGGTCGCGGACCACCTCCATCTCAAACTCTTTCCAGCCGAGCAGGCTCTCGTCGATCAGTACCTGGCTTACCGGCGACATCTGCAGGCCGCGCGAGACGATCTCCTCGAATTCCTGCCTGTTATAGGCGACGCCGCCGCCAAGCCCGCCGAGCGTGAAGGCGGGCCGCACGATGCAGGGCAGGCCGACAACCTCCATCTGGCGCATGGCCTCGGCCATGCCGGCCTTGAGGTCGTATTCGGTCTTGCCGTCCGCACCCTTGATCTCGGGCGAGGAGACGATCGCCGCGCGCGGGGATTCAAGCCCGATGCGGTCCATCGCTTCGCGGAATTTCTTGCGGTCCTCCGCTTTTTCGATCGCCTCGGCCTTGGCGCCGATCATCTCGACGCCGTGCTTCTTGAGGACGCCCATCTGCTCCAGCTTCAGCGCGCAGTTGAGCGCGGTCTGGCCGCCCATGGTGGGCAGGAGAGCGTCCGGTTTTTCCTTCTCGATGATCTTGGCGACCATCTCCGGCGTGATGGGTTCGATATAGGTCGCGTCCGCCAGCTCCGGGTCCGTCATGATGGTTGCGGGGTTGGAGTTGACCAGGACGACGCGATAGCCTTCCGACTTCAGCGCCTTGATCGCCTGCACGCCCGAATAATCGAACTCGCATGCCTGGCCGATCACGATCGGCCCGGCGCCGATCACCAGGATGGACTTGATGTCTGTGCGCTTGGGCATTTCACCGGCGGTGGCTAAGGGAGGCGTCAGATTTCGGGCGGCAAATTGCGGCAGGGTTTAACCACGCGCGCGGTGGGGTGCAACCCTTACAGCGTCGCACCCGCCAAGGTTTGAGCCGGACGTGATTCTGCCGTTTTTGCAGTACTTTTTTTAAGGCCCGAATGTGCCTATGCATTGCGCCCCACGCGTGAGACTTTACCTGTGCAACGGGGCTGAGACGGACCGCTCCTTGTCATGAGACAGACAGGCTTCAATTGGGCGATTGCCCTGCTGCTGGCGGCCCAGGTCGGGTCCGCCACGGCGCAGGTCAGCCCGCAGGCCGGCAGCGGGATTCCGCCGGCAATGGCCTCAATCATGCCGGGGACTCGCCCTGCCGACAGCGGCGAGCCGCTTCCCGCCAGTTCCGAGCCGAAATCCATGCTGGGCATGTTGGTGGCCCAGAATGATGCACGTCATCGGATGGGGGTTGCGCCGCTTGCCTGGTCGCAGGATCTGACGGCTCTGGCCGACGCTGCCGTCAGGGCGGAAGCCAAGGGCTCCTGCATGCCAGGGGCTGTGGATAGATTGACTGCCTCCGCCAACGCCGGCGCCTACTGGGCCGCCGCGACGCCGCGGATTACGGGCGATGGTTCGGCGCAGAACATCCTGCCGTCCTACGTCGTGTCGCAATGGCGGGACGGCCGGACGGATTACGATATTTCCAGCCACCAGTGCCACGGCAAGGACAGCGCCTGCCAGGCGTTTTCCCGCATGGTCTCTCCCGCCGCCAAGACGGTCGGATGCTCCAAGGTGGTCTGCGCGAGCGGCGCCCAGATCTGGGTTTGTCAGTACTCGAACGAATAACACGGCCTAGTTTCCATTTGGACGGCGGCCGCTCTTGCGGTTGACTGCGGCCGGTGAGGCCGGGCGCCCAGGAGAAGGCCATGACAAAAAAGCTTGGAATGCTCGTTGCGCTCGGTTTCCTGAGCGCCTGCGCCAGCGGAACCAGCGGCCCCACCGCGATCGAGGCGCCGGGCAGCGTGAAGCCCGCCTGGTTCGGCCTCGTTCCGCCCGCCGCCCTGGCCGAGCCTGAGATAGCTCCGCCCGCCGATGCAACGATACCGCCCGCCATCGTGCCTGCCGGAGAAACCGGACGCGCCGCGCTGGAAGGTACGCGGATCAGGCAATCGGTCGAACAGGTCGTGGGATTCGCGCACGACATGCAGACTTCCGGTAACCAGATGTGGGGGCGCATTTCCGGCCTTCCCTCGCAGGCCAGCACGGCCGATTGGCTCGCCAACGAGTTCGAGACCATTCCGCTCGCCGGCATCCAGACCCAGACCTACAAGGCCAGCAGCGACTTCTGGTGGCCGGAAAAATGGGAAGCGCGCGTGCTTTCCAATCCGGCCTATGGCGACCAGTCGATCGATGTCGTGCTGGAATCCGCCGTGCCGGTCAGCCGCTCGGCCATCACGGGCGGCAAGCTGGAAGCGGCCGTCGTGTTCGCCGGAGAAGCGGGGTCGGTTTCCACCGACGGCGTCTCCGGCAAGATCGCCATCCAGCATTCGCGGCCCTCGACCGGCGCCTACTCCGACCGCGCCAAGATCCGCGACTCCTCCGCGGCGCTTATCAAGGCGGGCGCGGTGGCCGTGCTCAACTGGGTCGAGCAGGGCGGCAACATGCAC
>DASZSI010000184.1:0-6961 GCA_035548775.1 Hyphomonadaceae bacterium | reverse complement strand
GTCGTCTTCGTGGCCAATGTCGGCATCCGGCATCGCGACGTCCGGCAGCGACTTCCACTGGTTCGCATCGCCGATCAGCTTGTCGAGCGAAACCACGCGCGGATCGGCCTCCTCCTCAACCGCGCGCGTCACCAGCACGTGCTTCAGGTTCGGCAGTTTCGGCAGATGCTCGCGGATACGTTCCAGCTTCTCCGCATCGACGATGGCGACCTTCGCGCCCGAGTCAGCGAGGCCGTATTCCAGCTCCTCGCCCGTCCACCACGAGTTGAGCGGCGTTGCGATCGCGCCGATGGCCAGCGCCGCATAGAATCCCACCGCCCATTGCGGATAATTGCGCATGATGACGGCGACCCGGTCGCCCTTCTTGATTCCAAATTTGTCACGCAGCGCCGTCGCCAGATGCGCCACCGCCTTGTAGTGGGCCGAGAACGTCACGCGCTCGTCCTGGTAGACGAGATATTCGCGTGTTCCCCAGTTCACCGAGTTGAGGATGAGGGCGCGCAGCGTCTGCGGAGCATTCTTGTAGGTGCGGAACGTCACGCCGCCGATGACCTTTTCCTCCAGCTCGAACTTCGCGCCGGGCGCCGTCAGCGCTGCGTTCGCCTGCGGGATCGACATCGCCGGAAAGGTCTTGGCCGTATCCGCCATTCTTGCACTCCCTAGGCGGCCCTCTGGCGGGGCCCTGATGCATCTTCGGCCCTGAATTCGCACAAGCTTCGCCGCCGGGCCAGAGCAAATTTCCGCTAAGGAAAGCGCTGGCGGGAAATGCCGCCTTGCGACAAAAGGAGAGCATCGGCCGGGAGACGCGCGATGGCGCACGAAGCTTTCACCATCGAGGATGCAACCGAGGCCCACCTGCCCGGCATACGCGACATCTTCAACCACGCCGTGCGCGAGACTTTCTCGATCTGGTCCGAACAGGAGACCACGGTCGAGCTGAGGAAAGCGTGGCTGGCGGCGCGGCGCGGCGGCGGCTTCCCGGTGATCGTCGCCGTCGAGCCCGGCAAGCACGCAGCCGTGCTCGGCTATGGCAGCTTCGGCGTCTTCCGCGACTTCCCCGGCTACGTGAAAACGGTCGAGCATTCCGTCTACATCTCGCCAAATGCACAACGAAGAGGCATCGGCCGCGCCATACTGGCGGAGCTTATTTCGCGGGCCAGAGCCAAGGGCCTTCACGCCATGGTCGGCGGCATAGACTCTCAGAACGACGCATCCATCGCCCTGCATTCCCAGGCAGGCTTCGAGATCCAGGGCAACCTCAAGGGCGTCGGCAGCAAATTCGGCCGAAGCCTCGATCTCGTCTTCATGGTGAAACAGCTTTAGCACGCGACAGCGCCCATTGAGGCTTGGCCGGTTAGGCGTGTAGCCTCGCCCGCGGCTAACCCCTCAAGGAGGACGCCATGCCCAGCGCACGCATCAACGGGATCGACCTCTTCTACGAGGACACCGGCGGAACTGGTCCAACCGTGATCTTCTCCCACGGCCTGTTGATGGACCACGAGATGTTCGCCCCGCAGGTTGAGGTGTTGCGAGACAAGTATCGCTGCATTGCCTGGGACGAGCGAGGCCACGGCCGCACCGCGCGCGACACGCTGGCGCCCTTCACCTATTACGACTCCGCCAACGACCTTGCGGCGCTGTTGAATCATCTTGGCATCAAGCAGGCTGTGCTCGCGGGCATGTCGCAAGGCGGCTTCCTGTCGATGCGCTGCGCGCTGACTCATCCCGGAATCGTTCGCGCCCTCGTGTTGATCGACACCCAGGCCGGCCTGGAAGACCCCGCCGAGATGGTCAACCAGCAGGCAATGAGCAAGGAATGGGTCGAGAATGGCCTCTCCAGCCCGCTTGCCGACGCAATCGAGCACATCATCCTGGGCGATGGCTGGTCCGGCGCCGCCGCCTGGCGTGCGAAATGGGCAACCTGGAAGCCGGCCAACCTGATCGGCTGCCTCCAGACCCTGGTCGGGCGGGATGACATCACCGACTCGGTATCGCGTATCAAAGTCCCCACGCTGGTGATCCACGGCGACGCCGACGCAGCCATCCCGATGGAACGCGCGCAGGTCCTGGTCGACCGCATCCCCAATTCCGAACTGGTGGTTATCCCCGGCGGCGGTCACGCCGCCAATCTGACCCACCCCGCTCCCGTCAACACGGCAATCAAGAAGTTCCTGGAAAGGCTGCCCGCGTAGGCGGGTTTGCCTAAGGCGCCCGGACGCAGTTGAACGTCAGCGGTATCTCCGCGCCGAGATCCACCACTTCGAAATTGTCCGCGGTGATGTTGTTGAACGTCTGCGCGGTGATCCCAAGGCTCGACCATTTCGCGGCGTTCAACCGGTCATCGCCGAACGTCAAGGCTATATTTCCGCCGTCGGACAGGATCATGCCGTAGGTCTTCATGGCGTGCAGGATCACCTTGGCGCTGGCGTTGTACGGCGTCTCGTCAAATCCCGGTTTCAGCCGCAGCCGCACGCCATAGGGCGGCGCGTTGGCATTGGTGCTTGATGGCCCACCTGCATGCGTCGCTGGCCGCACATAGACCTGCTTCTTCATCCTCGCGTTCGGCAGGATAAACCGCAAGGCATGAGGCAAAGTCCCGGTTGCCACCTCGTCCGCAGTCGGCAGCAGCGCCGCTATCGGCAGGCCCGCCGCATCCGCCGAGGTGCACTGGTCCCCACGCAGCACATCGCCATAGGCCTTCTGCAGATCCCATACGAACGCCCCATACGCGGTGAATCCGCCCGAAGTCTGCGTGGCCTGATAAAGCTCGTAGAGCTTCTTCTCATCGCGCTCATAAACCAGGACATGGCAGTCGTTGTTGGCCGTGTCGCAAGTGTAGTTGGCGCTGCCTTCGGTGTTGCCGGCTGTCGGCAGCGGAACCTGCAACGGCACGGCATCACAATCCGGCCCGCTGAAGCAATAATCGCTTGGCGCCGGAGGCTTGGTCACCGTCCTGCGCGGTGTCGCCGCGTCCGCGTTCAGCAGCACAATCGAAAAGTCGATCTGCAGCTTGTTGCCGTTGCCCCAGCCGCCCGACGCGACCAGCTGGTTGATGATCGCATCACTGCGAGTGGACTTGGGGAGGCCCGACACATCCTTGGTCCAGGGCTCGGGCTGCACGAAGAGTCCGCCCGCCGGCGGCGGTACCGGTGGAGATGGCGGCGGCGGTGGCGGCGGTGAACCACCGACGATCACGCCCCCTCCGCCGGAACTGGAGCCGCCCCCTCCGCCACAGGCGGTGACAGCGGCGGCGAGCGCGAGGATGAGCGCGGCGCGTTTCATGTGTCGCCTCCGGTCAGCCCCGTGATGAAATGAAGTGCTTCGCCCAAACGGGCAACGAAAATCGAGTAACCGGATTTTCCCTGGGGTTAGTTGGTCGGCGTTTCATTTCTGAGCGGCACGAGCTCGCGCCTGATGCCGCCAGTCGCCGCACAACGGATCAACTCACGCGTAGAGAGCGTTGGACGTTCCAGCGGACCGGCTACGCCAAGTTGCGCCGTCGCGGCTGCCTCCACCCCCGGGGAAACGGGGACCTCGGTGAGCACAACCTCCTTGCGATCATTCAGCGCAAGACGGAACTGTCCCAGGAACAGTGGCGCAACCTTCATCTCGAATGCGAGACTCGTGGGTTCCGACGTCGCCGTCACGCTGTCGTATTCACCACTGAACGGATAAGCCCACCCTGCCCAGCGAACGTTCAGATTGCGGAAGGCGTACTTGCCCGGCGGCGCCACCCACACTCCGTCCACACTCAGGAACACGAAACCGCTCAGCAGCCAAGCGTCGCCGACCCGCTTGGCGCCCCGGAAAGCGAAGACGCGTGGCGGCATCTCCTCGCCGGCGCCTGCGCATTTGTCGGTGCGGTCGGTTGCAAAATAGAGCGCGAGATCGGCGCGCCTTGGGTCGGACGGAATGCCGCCAGCCAGCTGGGGCTTCAGGTCATCCCAGCCCGATATGGCGATGACAACATCGGTCTTCTCGGCGGGCTTGAACGCTGTCGCGCACCCGGCCAGCGCCAGAAATCCCACCAGCGCTGCCCCCTTCACGCTGCCTCTCTTTTTTGGTCGTGCTAGCCTACGATCAGTTTCAGCGCGAGTTCGTCGCCCCGGCCCAGGGCCTTGATGGCGGTCGCTGCAATCGAACGCGCATCGAGCCCCGCCTGCTCGTACATCTTCTCCGGCGTATCCTGGTCCTGGAATGTGTCCGGCAGCGTCAGCGTGCGGATCTTGAGGCCGGCGTCGAGCAGTCCGCGCTCGGCGAGCGAATGCAGCACGAACGCGCCGAAACCGCCCCGCGCGCCTTCCTCGATGGTAATCAGCACTTCATGGTGCCGCGCCAGCTGGGCAATAAGCGCTTCGTCCAGCGGCTTGGCGAAGCGAGCATCCGCCACCGTCGCCGTCAGCCCCTGCGCAGCCAGCATGTCGGCGGCCTTCAGCGCCTCGCCCAGCCGCGTGCCAAGCGAGAGAATAGCCACGGCCGAGCCCTGCTTCATGATGCGGCCCTTGCCGATCTCAAGCGGCTGGGGGTCGGTCAGCAGCGGCAGCCCCACGCCCTCGCCGCGCGGATATCTGAACGCGGAGGGACGGTCGTCGATCACGTGTGCGGTGGCGACCATGCGCTGCAGCTCGGTCTCATCGGCCGCCGCCATGATGACGAAGCCCGGCAGCTGGCCGAGATAGCCGACATCGAAAGAACCCGCATGCGTCGGGCCATCCGCGCCGACCAGGCCCGCGCGATCAAGCGCGAAACGCACCGGCAGTTTCTGGATCGCCACGTCGTGGACGACGCTGTCGTATCCGCGTTGCAGGAAGGTCGAATAGATCGCCGCGAACGGCCTCATGCCCTCCGCCGCAAGGCCGGCCGCGAACGTCACCGCGTGTTGTTCCGCAATCCCGACATCAAAGCAGCGCTCCGGAAACTTCTGGCCAAACAGGTCGAGCCCCGTCCCCGAGGGCATGGCCGCCGTGATGCCGACGACTTTCGGATCCTTCTCCGCCGCGCGGATCAGCTCCTGTGCGAACACCTTGGTATAGCTCGGCGGCCCGGCTTTCGCCTTGGCCTGCTCGCCTGTCACCACGTTGAACTTGGAGACGCCGTGATACTTGTCGTCGGCCTGCTCGGCCGGCCCATAGCCCTTGCCCTTATGCGTCACGCAATGGATCAGCACCGGGCCGTTCTCCATGTCGCGCGCGTTCTCGAGCACCGGGATCAGCACATCGAGGTCATGACCATCGATCGGGCCGACATAGTAGAAGCCCAGCGCATCGAACAGGTCGCCGCCCATGGTGAAGTTGCGGATCGAATGCTCCGCCTTCTTGGTCCACGTCTCGAGGCCGATCTTGCGCACCACCCGCTTCGACAGGTTGCGCAGCTTGCGATAGCCCCGCGAGGAAACCGTGCGCGAGAGATAGTGACTCATCGCGCCCACCGGCGGGGCGATCGACATGTCGTTGTCGTTGAGGATCACGATCAGCCGCGTGTGCATGCCGCCCGCGGCGTTCATCGCCTCATAGATCATGCCGGCGCTCATCGCGCCGTCGCCGACCACCGCGATTACCCTGTTCTTCTTGTCCTGCAGGTCGCGCGCGACAGCAAAGCCGGTTGCCGCCGACACCGACGTGCCCGCATGCGCGGCCCCGAACGGGTCGTACGCGCTCTCCTCGCGCTTCGTGAAGCCGGACAACCCGCCACCCTGGCGCAGCGTGCGAATGCGGCTGCGGCGTCCGGTGAGGAGCTGGTGCGGATCGGCCTGGTGGCCGACGTCCCAGACGATCTTGTCGCTGGGGGTGTCGAACACAGCGTGCAGCGCAACCGTCAGCTCGACCACGCCAAGTCCGGCGCCGAGATGGCCTCCGGTCACCGAAACCGCCGCGATGGTTTCCGCCCTCAGCTCGTCGGCAATCTGCTTCAGCTCATCCTTCGAGCGCCCCTTGAGGTCCGCCGGCAGGGCGATCTGGTCCAGAAGGGGGGTCGGGGGGGTCATGCGTCAGACATAAGTCCCGGAAACGAAGCCGATTAGTGGCGTCGATTGAGCACAAAATCGACCGTATGCAAAAGAGATGCGGCACGGGTGCCGAAAGACGCCAGATGCTGCTTCGCTTGTGCGGCGAGATAGCGCACCTGCCCTTGGGCTTTCTCAACCCCAAGAAGAGTAACGAAATTCACTTTTCCAGCCGCTTCGTCCTTCTGGACGGCCTTGCCCAGCGCCTCGGCCTCTCCCTCGGCATCAAGCAGGTCATCCACGATTTGGAACGCCAAACCTAAATCATTTGTATATCCGGCGATCGCCTGCCGCTCGTGCTCCAGCGCCCCGCCCAACAGCGCGCCCACTTCGCCCGCCAGGGTAATCAGCGCTCCCGTTTTCAGCCGCTGCATCCGGGTCAGCACCTGCAGCGGCTCCTCCTGGCCGGAGACCGGGTACATGTCGATCATCTGGCCGCCGACCATGCCGCGCGCGCCGGCCGCCACCGCCATGCGCTCCACCAGCTTGCAGCGCATCAGCGCATCACGGTGGGTCTCGGACGAGGCCATGATCTCGAAAGCCAAGGCCTGCAGCGCATCACCAGCCAGCACGGCGGTCGCTTCGTCGAACTGCTTGTGCACCGTGGGCTGTCCCCGGCGATAGTCGTCATCGTCCATGCACGGCAGGTCGTCGTGCACCAGAGAGTAAGCGTGCATGCACTCGATCGCCGCGGCGGCGCGCAACAGCGCCTTCTCCTGCCCGCCGAACATGCGGCCGACTTCGATGGTGATGAACGGACGCAGCCGCTTGCCCTTGCCGAGCGCGCCATGACGCATCGCGCGCATCAGCTGCGCCTCCGGTCCTGTCGCGGGCGGGATCAGTTGATCAAGCGCAACCGTAATACGGTCAGCCACCTCGTTGAGGCGCTGCTCGAATTGCGGATCGACCTCGCGGATCACTAGGGTCACGCTCCATCCGCCGCTCGTCCCGACGAACGTC
>DASZSI010000183.1:0-11329 GCA_035548775.1 Hyphomonadaceae bacterium | reverse complement strand
GGCCGGGGCCGAAGACGTCATCATAAAGAGCCTCGACCGCTTCCGCGTGCTCGGGAGCGTCCAACACGATGTCATATTGAGGAATGGCGGCGGGTTGCGGGTTAGCGTTCATGGACCTCAAAGGGCTCCGAAGACGAGAGTGACGAACCAACGACCGCAGCTTCAGCTTTTTGCTTCTGCCCAGGTCAGCGCATCACCGCTGGTCGCCGTCTTCCGCCACTTTCGTGGGGCCCTTCGCGCAGCCGGTTATCGGGGGATGCAAATAGGAAGACTCGTCCCCCTACGCAAGAAGAAATGTTGGCGCGGGGCGGAGGGCCGGGCGCAGCTGCTTCCCTCCCGCCCGATGCTGTGCTGATTAGGCCGGAAAATCATTAGGGAGACAGTCATGGGCGTGCTCGACGGCAAGGTTGTACTCATCACCGGCGGCGGCAATGGCATCGGCAAGGAGACAGCCCTGCTGCTCGGGCGCGAAGGCGCGAAGGTGGTGGTGAATGACCTCGGCGGAGCGCTAACCGGCGGCGATGAAGGCTCGGCCGGGCCGGCGGAGGCTGTGGCGCGCGAGATAAAGGCGGCGGGCGGCCAGGCCGTTTCCAACTCCGACAGCGTAACTGATTTCAAGGCGGTGCAGCGCATGATCGAGCAAGCCAGGGACACGTTTGGCGGGCTGCACGCCATCGTGAACCCGGCCGGCATCCTGCGCGACACGATGTTCCACAAAATGACCGAGGAGGACTGGGACAAGGTGATCGCCGTCCACCTGCGCGGCTCGTTCAACGTCTGCCGCGCCTCGATCGAACTGTTCCGGGAGCAAAAGGACGGGGCCTACGTCCTGTTCACGTCCACCTCCGGCCTGATCGGAAACATCGGCCAGGCCAACTATGCCGCTGCCAAGATGGGGATTGCCGGCCTGTCGCGGATCGTTGCCATGGAGGGGGTACGGAACAATGTGCGTTCCAACATCATTGCGCCGTTCGCATGGACGCGGATGATCGAGTCGATACCGGTGAAGGACGAGGCCTCGGCCCAGCGGGTCGGCCGGATGAAGGCGGCGATGCGGGCTGACCAGGTGGCGCAGTTGGCCGTGGCTCTGTGCGCCCCGGCCGCGAGCAAGGTCTCCGGTCAAATCTTCGGCGTGCGTGGCAACGAGATCATGCTGTTCGACCAGCCCCGCCCGATCCGGCAGTTGGCCGACACGACCGGCTGGAACCCCAAGAAAATCCTGGATGTCTGCCTGCCGGCGATGGCGAACGACTTCTTCGACCTGGACGCGTCGGCCTCGGTTTTCCCCTACGATCCGGTCTAAGGAGGCAGGCGTGCGGGGCTGAGGCGGCGATCCGATTGCCGCCGGATTAGGCCCAAATCGCCGCCGACGCTTACTACCGCGGGGGCCTATCCACGCCGGCGCCGTCCCCCAGGGCGGCGCCTGAATACTTTTTTGCACCCACCCCGCCCGGCTCGGAATTTATGCTTTAGAAAGTGTTCCAGCCGAGAGATCGGTAGGAGAGGACATTTCGACTTGTCACCCGCTGATTCCAGCAGAAACCGCCGCATTTGGACCGTTCCCGCAACGGCCCGGATCGGGGAGGGACGCGCCTGATGGGCGACTCGGCTGGCACCCTTTGGTCCCCCGCTCGTACGCGGCCCCGCCAGCACTGGTGGGCGAGCCTATCTGACGAAGAACTGCTGGGAATGAAGCTGAAGGACCTCAACGTCTCGGTTGAGGGCACTTGGCTCAATGGCTGCCTGAAGACGCTGAACCGCGAACTGAAGCGCAAGGGGCTGGTGACCGCCCATGCCTGGATCTCGGATGAGTGGTTCAGCCCGGACAACACGCCCGGCATCGCCATGCCGTTCTATCTTGCCCATCCCCGCCTTGCGCGGCTGGAACGCAAGATGTTCCTGGACGTCGAAGGCGGCACGCGGCGCGAATGCATGATGATCCTGCGCCATGAAGCAGGACATATCATGCAGCATTCCTACCAGCTGAACCGGCGCCGGCGCTGGCAGGAGCTGTTTGGACCATCTTCTACCCGGTATCCGGCGGCGTATCGCGCCAACCCGAAGAGCCGGAACTACGTCCACCACCTGCCCCGCTGGTACGCGCAAAGTCACCCGGATGAGGATTTCGCCGAGACGTTTGCGGTGTGGCTGACGCCGCGCTCGAATTGGCGCGTGCGCTATGCTGGATGGGCGGGCGCCATTGAGAAGCTGGAATATGTCGACGAGCTAATGGCGGAAGTGGCCGAGCAAGACCCCGTGCTGACCAAGCGCGTGGAGGTCGACCCGATCGCCAAGCTGAACAAGACGCTGGACGAGCATTACGAATACAAGCTGTCGCACTACGAAGTCGACAACGACACGCGTTATGATGCCGACCTCAAGCGCATCTTTACAGGCCGGGGTCGCAGTCGGTCGATCGCAGCAGCCAGCTTCATCCGAGAGAACCGTGCTGACCTGCGGAAGGCAGCGATGCGTTGGTCCGGCGGGTATCAGGTCGCGCTCGATGCGATCCTTGAGCAGCTGATCGTCCGCTGCCGCACGCTGAAACTGCGAGCCAACGGATCTGAACGGATGATGCGTCGCGGCCTGATCCGGCTTATCTCGACCAAAATCGTGCGACGGGCGTCGCGCCGCCAATGGTTCGCGCTGTGAAAAGCCTACGCATTCTGGCGCTGGCCCACCCCGACCTCATCCCCCCGGACAACCCCGAAGGGTTCACCGAGGCGGAAAGCTACGTCTGGAAGACCGAATATGACGTGATGTCGACGCTGCGCGCCAGCGGGCACGAAGTACGCATGCTGGGCGTGCAGACCGAGCTGGCCCCTATCCGCGACGTAGTCGAAGAATGGAAACCGGACGTCGTGTTCAACATGCTGGAGGAATTCCACGGCGAGTCTCTCTACGCGCAGAACGTGGTGAGCCTGCTGGAGCTGCTGCGCGTGCCGTACACCGGCTGCAATCCGCGCGGCATGATGCTGGCGCGAGGCAAGGACCTTTCCAAGAAGCTGTTGAAATTCCACCGCATCCCCGCCCCGGCGTTTGCCGTGTTCCCGATGGGCAAGAAGGTGCGACGGCCGGGGCGGCTCAAATATCCGCTGATCGTGAAGAGCTTGTGGGAAGACGCCTCGATGGGCATCGCCCAAGCTTCAGTCGTGGAGACGGACGAGGACCTCGCCAAGCGCGTGACCTTTATCCATCAGCGTATCAAGACACCGGCGATTGCTGAACAATACATCGACGGGCGAGAGATCTATGTCGGCGTGCTGGGCAATGACCGACTGCAGGTCCTGCCCGTGTGGGAGTTGCAGTTCTCGAAGCTGGCCGACGGGCAGCTGCCGATCGCAACCGAGAAGGTGAAGCACGATCCGGAATACCAGGAGCGGCGCGGCATTCTTCAGGGACCGGCACAGGACCTCGACCCCAAGGTGGCGACGCGCATCCGCACTATGGCCAAGCGCATCTGCCACACGCTAGAGCTCGACGGCTATTGCCGGATCGATTTCCGTCTGACGAAAGACGGCACGCCCTTTTTTATCGAGGCCAACCCGAACCCCGAGATCGCCGCGCGAGAAGAATTTGCGCAAGCCGCGTTGCACGCCGGGACGAGCTATGCCGACCTTCTGAACAAGCTGGTTGTGCTGGGGATGAAGCGCGCGGGCGTGGATATCTAGCCAGTCGGGTCCTGCTCGACCGTTTCAAGCTTTTTCACCAGCACCTTGTCGACGCGGCGGCCATCCATGTCGACGACTTCGAACGTGAGAGGCGGCCGTTCTGCCTTGTCGCCGGTGTTGGGCACCGCGCGCAGAAGGTGCATCACCAGGCCCGCGACGGTGGAATAGCCTTCGTCCTCGTCGAGGCCGCGCACGCCGACCAGTTGCTCGAACTCGTCCACCGGCGTCATCCCGTCGACCAGCCAGCTGCCGTCTTCGCGCTGTACAGGCGGTGTCAATGCTTCGTTCTCGGCCAGGGCGCTGTCTCCGGCGATGGATTCGAGAAGATCCGCAGCGGTCACAATTCCGAGCACGGCGCCGTATTCATCGGACACCATCACCATGCGCACCGGGTTACCGCGCATGGATTCCAGAAGTTTCAGCACTGGCATGGTCTCGGGCACGAAGGACGGCGGGTGCATCACGGCCTTGAGGTCGATGTTTCCGGTCTCGGCCAGATGGGTGAGCAGGTCCTTGGCCTGCACCACACCCACGATCTGGTCGGCGTCGCCCTGGGCCACGGGGAATCGGGAGTGTTGGCTGGCCGTGATCTCGCGCAGGATTTCCTCGCGCGGCATATCCGGATCGAGCCACACCATTTCGGTGCGTGGCGTCATGATCGCTTTCACGGAACGATCGCCCAGGCGCATGACACCCTCGATCATCTCGCGTTCTTCTTCCTCGATGACGCCGGCCTTTTCGCCTTCGACGATAAGGGTCTGAAGTTCTTCCTCGGTCACTTCCTCCTGCCGGGTGCGGTGCAACCCCATAAGACGGATAACGCCTTCGGTAACGGTGCGCAGCACCCAGACGACCGGCCGGAAGATCGTCTCGATGAACGCCATCAGCGGCGCCATGACCGCGGCCAGCGGCTCGGGTGAAGAGAGCGCGATGCGCTTGGGGATCAGTTCACCCAGCATGAGGGAAAGCAGGGTGGTGAAGAAGATCACGATGCCGAACGAGAGTTCCTTGGCGTATTCAGAGACGGCCGGAAAAGTCGTGGCCAGCCACGGCGCCAGATCATCCGAAAGCGAGGTGGCGCCGTAAGCGCCAGCGATGACGCTGATGGCGGTGATGCCGATCTGGACGGTCGACAGAAGCTGGGAGGGGTCCTCCAGCAGACGCAAGGCGGTTCTGGCGCCCCTGGAGCCCCGGTCCGCCATCGCTTTCAAGCGCGGTTTGCGCGAGGAAACGATCGACATCTCCGCCAGCGCAAAGACGCCGTTGAGCAGCAGCAGCAGAATTAGAATCAGGGAATCCATCTAGTCCGTCAGGAAATGGCGGCAGACCGTTCTGCGATACTTGGGCGGGGGGTTCAACCGAGGAAAGCCTGAAGGCGAAAAATCCCCAAGATTCAGATGGATTCAGGGCTGAGCGACCGGCCGGACGCGCTTGAAAGCCCATTCCGCCCCCACAATAAGCAACGGAACCCAGCTGATCGCGAGCGAGGTGATGAGCCACGGGCCGAAGGCTGCGGGCCGGAAAGCAGCCGCCACTGTAACAGCGGGGCCAATACAAATGATCGGCGTGAATACCCGTGGCCAGCCATCGCGCAGGAACACCAGAACAGCGCAGACGAAAGTGGCGATGCCGATCCCGACCCACTTTACGTTGGTCGCTGCGATGAGAACGCTGAGCCAGACCGTGACTGTGTCGGGATCCGACTTGAGCTGGAACAGGCACCAGTTCTCAAGATAGTCAGCCGCGAAGGCGACGAGCGGGATGGCAAGCGCAGGCACAAACTTCGCCAGCGGCGGCTGGGGCGATGGGTTTGCGGCGGGCGAGCGGATCAGGCCCAGCAGCATGAAGAACAGGAAGACCGTGTATGCCGGGATGTAGATGATCGAGTCGACCATATCGACGGTATCGATGTGTGCGGTGATGTTGGTCCGGCACGGGCCGGTCGTGGCGCCGAAGATCGCGCGCAGGTCGTCGCCCGAGCGCGCCAGTTCGAACGCGGTGACCGGATCATAGTGCGGATCAAGACCGCCGCAGGCCTGAACGGCCGGCAGAAGCTTTGCGGCTCCCGCCAGGCCCATGACGATCACAGCGCCGATCAGGCTGACGCGGAAGGCGAGCTTTCCCGAAATCACTTGAACCCCGTTTTCCCGCCCGGATTGACTATAGGATAACCTTCCTATACTTAGGAAGCTAGTCCTTTGGGGTCATAGCCGGGTTCCACACTATGCGCCATGCCGACATCTGGAAGGCGCTCGACAAGCTGGCCGAGCGGCATGGGCTTTCGGCCTCGGGTCTGGCCAAGCGAGCGGGACTTGACCCGACCGCCTTCAACAAGTCGAAGCGCACGGGTGCGGACGGCAGCGCGCGCTGGCTGTCGACCGAGAGCCTGAGCAAGGCGCTGGACGCGGTAGGCGCATCGCTGGAGGACTTCGCGGCGCTGGCTGGCGGACGGCAGGGACAGACGGCGCCCCTGCTCGGCTTCGCCAAGGCTGGCAGTGAGGGCTATTTCGATGATGCCGGTTTTCCCGTCGGCGACGGCTGGGAGGAAGTACGCTTCCCGGGGCTGGGCGATGAAACGGTTTATGCCCTGGAGATCACCGGAGATTCGATGGAGCCGGTTTATCGCCGCGGCGACCGCATCGTGGTGGCGCCGGGTCTGGCCGTGAGGCGTGGCGATCGCGTGGTGGCGAAGACGATCGGCGGCGAGGTATTGGCCAAGGTGCTGGGCCGCCAGACCGAACGAATGGTGGAGCTGCTGTCGCTCAATCCCGACTATGGCCCGCGCGAGCTTCCACGCAGCGAGCTGGCGTGGATGGCCCGCATCCTGTGGGCGAGCCAGTAGGCCTATTCGAGGTCGGCGACTGCCGTTTCCGGTCCGAGCTTGTGCGAGAGCGAGGCGGAGAGGAATTGGTCGAGATCGCCGTCGAGCACGCCGCCAGTGTCTGATGTCTCCACGCCAGTGCGTAGGTCTTTCACCATCTGGTAGGGCTGCAGCACATAGGAGCGGATCTGACGGCCCCAGCCGATCTCGGTTTTCGAATCCGCTTCCGCCTGCGCGACGGCTTCGCGTTTCTTCAACTCCATTTCGTAGAGGCGCGAGCGCAGCATGTCCCATGCCTTGGCGCGGTTCTTGTGTTGCGAGCGTTCCGCCTGCACAGCTACGACGATGCCAGTCGGGATGTGCGTGAGGCGCACGGCCGAGTCCGTCTTGTTGATGTGCTGGCCGCCAGCGCCCGAGGCGCGATAGGTGTCGGTGCGGACGTCCTTTTCCTGGATATCAACTTCGATCGTGTCGTCGATCACCGGCGAGACGTAGACGCTGGCGAAGCTGGTGTGGCGGCGCGCGTTAGAGTCGTAGGGCGAGATGCGTACGAGGCGGTGGACGCCTGACTCGCTCTTCAGCCAGCCATAAGCGTATTCGCCCTTGATCAGCAGCGTCGCCGATTTGATGCCCGCGGTCTCGCCGGGGTGATCGTCGATCTCCTCCAGCTTCATGCCGTGGGCGTTCGCCCAGCGCACATACATGCGGCGGAGCATGGAGGCCCAGTCCTGGCTTTCCGTGCCGCCGGCGCCGGCGTTGATCTCGATATAGCAGTCGTTGGCGTCGACCTCTCCCGACAGCAGGGCCTTCAGCTCGGCATCCTTGGCCTTGGCCACCGCTGCGCGGATGCTGGTTTCCACTTCCGCCAGGGCGGCCTTGTCGCCTTCGGCCTGCGCCATCTCCCACAATTCGACGGAGTCATTCGCCTCGCGCTCGAGCATGCGGATGTCATTCATCGCCGACTCGATGCGGGTGCGTTCCCGCATCATGGGCTGGGCTTTCTGGGGATCGTTCCAGAAGTCAGGGCGTTCGGAGAGCGCGTTCAGCTCGGCGAGGCGTTTTTCGGCCACGCCCCAGTCAAAGACGCCTCCTGAGCAAGCCGACGGACTGCTTGATGCTCTCGACCATGTTTTCGAGTTCAGGCGTCATCGGTTGCTCGGTGCTCGTCTCTAGGAACCTTCTCGCCCCGTCGCCGGAGCAAGGCGCGCTAGAAGACGTTGCCGTCCTTGATTGTCAACTCGTCCGGCTTCTGCGGCTGGGTTTGCTGCTGCGGCGGCAGGTTCGGATCGCCCGGCTGGGCCGAAGCGAGGCTCTGCCCGTCCGCTGGCTGGGCGCCGATTTCCGGCCGCGAGGTGCGCGAGGGCGCTTCGTCGCCGGCGGAAATCTTGGTGAGATCGATCGTGTAGGCTTTGCGATCGCCCTCGCATTGCTCGGTCGGCGCCGTGCCCGGCTGGAACGTCTCGATGATCGGATAGTGTGTCGCCGGCCCCGGCAGGCAGCCAGTAATCAGGTCGATTTCTGTCTGCTCGGCGCCTTTCGGAACCCGGAACGGCAGGCCCGGGCGATCCTTGAGGGCGGCGATCATGAAGTCGCGGAAGATCGGGGCGGCGATCCGGCCACCGGTGGCGCCGAATCCCATGTCACGCGGCTGGTCGAAGCCGACCCACACGCCAAGGACGAGGTCCGGCGTAAAACCCATCATCCACGCGTCGACCTGGTTGTTGGTGGTGCCGGTCTTCGCCGCGATCGGTTTGCCGACCTTGAGCAGTTCGCCGCCTGTGGCGCCGGGGTGTTCCACCACGCCCTGGAGGATCGAGACGACCTGATAGGCGGTAACGGGGTCGAGCAGTTGCTTGCGCTCATCCGGCAAGGCCGGCGGCTGGAGACCGTTTTTCCATTCCACTTTCATGCAACCGTCGCAGGGACGGTTGTCGGTACGGAAAACCGTCTGGCCATAGCGGTTCTGGATCCGGTCGAACATGACCGGGTGGACCTGCTTGCCGCCGTTCACCAGCGCGGCATAGGCGGTGATCATGCGGATGGGCGTGGTCTCGCCGGCGCCGAGCGCCATGGCTTCATAGGGCGGCAGCTTGTCGTAGATGCCCATGCGCTCGCCCATCTCGGAAATCTTGGGCATGCCAACGTCGCCCGCGAGGCGGAGCGTCATGGTGTTGCGCGAGTGTTCGACGCCGAAGCGCAGGGTCTGCAGGCCGTAGAAGTCGTTCTCATAGTTGGCCGGGCGGTAGCATTCCTGCTGGTCCGGCACCGCGCATGAGATGTAGGGCGCGTCGAGCACGCGGCTGGCGGGCGTCCACTTGTAGTGGCCCTGGTCGTCCTTCTGCTCCAGCGCGGTGGCGTAGACGAACGGCTTGAACGACGAACCAGGCTGGCGCATCGCCTGCATGGCGCGATTGTACTGGCTGCGCTCGAACGAGTATCCGCCGCTCATCGCCAGGACGCGGCCGGTGTGCGGATCCATCGCAACAATGGCGCCTTGAACCGCCGGAATCTGGCGGAGATGCCATGGCGCGGTCGGCGCAAGCTTCTTGTTGACGCCGTAGTCGGTGATGAGGTCCTTGGTCAGATCCGGCTGGGCCTCGTGCGACACAAAGATCACGTCGCCCGGCTTGAGGCCTGATGACTTGTCGGGACGCTTGAAGCCGCTGGCGTACTTCACATCGTCAGCGCCGATCGTCGCCATCGTTCCGCTGGACAGGCCGATCTTCGCGCCCGTCTTGTCGACCGACTTCACCATGGCGATCTGCCAGGTGTTGCCTGCGCCGGCGATCTTCTCCTTGCCGTCCTTGGAGTTGGCGAAATCGTTGAGCGCGGTTTCGAACTGGTCGGTGACCGGGATCGAGCCCAGCGGACCACGCCACAGGGAGTGATATCGATCATAGGTCTCAAGGCCGGCACGCAACGTAGTTTGCGCGATGAGCTGGATATTGGAGTCGAGCGTCGACCGGATCGATAGTCCGCCCTCGAGGAAGGCCTTTTGGGCCTCCTGTTCATTCGTGAAGCCTGTGAGCTTGCCGTCCTTGCCGAGCTTCAGGATCTGGCGGCGCAGCTCTTCGACATAATAGGCCGCCGCCTGGTTCTCGTCGCTGTCGAGACGGTCGACAGTCTTGAGTTCTTCGGCTTTCGCTTTCTCGCCCGTCGCCTTGTCGATATATCCATTGGCGACCATCCGCTCGATGACCCAGTTGCGGCGTTCGACGGCAGCTTTCGGGTTCTCGTACGGGTTCACCTTGCCCGGCGCCTTCGGGAGCGAGGCAAGCATCGCGCATTCAGCGACCGTCAGATCTCCCAGCGATTTGCCGAAATAGTTCAGAGCGGCGGCGCCGACTCCATAGGACCGGCCGCCGAGGTAGATCTCGTTCATATAGAGTTCGAGGATTTCTTCCTTCGACAGCTTTTTCTCGATGCGCATGGCGAGCACCGCCTCGCGCACCTTGCGGCTGATTGAGCGCTCGGAGCCAACGAGCATGTTCTTCACCACCTGCTGGGTGATGGTGGACCCGCCCTCCATGCGCTTGCCCTGGATAGCGTTGAGCACGGTGCCGCGGAACATCCCCCAGAAATCGATTCCGGAGTGCTCGAAGAAGGTTTTGTCTTCGGCCGATACGAACGCCTGGATCAACGTGTCGGGCAGTTCATCCGACGGCACGTAAACGCGGTGCTGGGTAGCGAATTCGGCCACCAGTTTGCCGTCGCCGGCGTGCACGCGGCTCATGATCGGCGGTTCGTAGTTGGCGAGCTGTTCTTCCGAGGGAAGGTCCTGCGTGATCGCGAAGAACCAGACCATCACGCCGAGGAACAGGATAGCGATCCCGCCAGCTGTGCCGATGAGGGCCCACTTGATGAACCTGCCGTCGATCCTCATGACTTGCGTGTCTCACCGGTTGGCGGCTCCGGTCGGGAGCCAATGGGCCGCGCTCGAGCAGTTTCGCCCGGATGCCGCGATGCGGATTTCGATCCGGAATCACCGATCAATACGGTGACTTTAAGGCGTCGAATCCGCCGGCAACAGGGCCGTTTCGCGTTAAACTCAGCCCATGTTCGTTAGGTTTTTCTTTACGCCTGCGGCGAGGCGCCGCGCGAGCCTCAAAAGCAGCTGCAGCACTGGCACAGGTGACCGATCCCGATCAGGCCCGTCGCGCCTGAACTTTGGGAACGTCCCTCGCTTCGTTTGCATAGATCGAACGGTAGAGGTCGAGGTAGGCGGAGGGACGCCGTAGCGGATGACCGTAGAGCCAGATCGCACGATCGATCGCTGCTGTCAGGTTTTCAGGAGGCGCTCGCCAGCGTAGCAGCCTGCCGAACATCAGGGCGCTTGGCGCGATGCGACCTTGCAGGAACTCGAGCAGATCGGTTGCGAAACATTCCACCGCAGCGACATAGCCCGACATGGACGATGGCTTCGCGAGGAGCGTGAAGGCGGGGCCGGTCGGATCATATTCGAAGACGTGATCCTGGTCGCCCGACATGGCGTTGATCGCGAACACCGGACGCACGCCCTCGGGCAAGGCCGAGTCGGTGAACGAATAGAGAGAACGAAAAAGCGAGCCGCCGTATAGAAAGGCGGCGAAGTCCGCCAGCCTTTGCGTGAGCTCTTCAAGCTCGCCGGGCCTGAGCGCCGAGCGGCCGGAGGCCGGCTCAACCGTAGAAGACGGCTTTGTCTCGGGCTTGTATGCGCGATCCGGCCATTGCGCTTTGGGCAAGGGCTTCAGAAAGGCCGAGGTCTCAGCCACGTCCTTGACGCCCGAACGCTCGGCCGTGATCCGCATGCCGGGGGTCGGCACTATGAAACGCTCGTCTGGAAGCGCCGCCTGCATGC
>DASZSI010000182.1:0-5632 GCA_035548775.1 Hyphomonadaceae bacterium | reverse complement strand
AGTAAAAGTCGATTGTATCGGCGGTGATCTCATAGCGCCATGACGGCGCCTGTTCCTGCTTCACCCGTTCGGCCACCCAGGCGATGATCTCGGCGCGTTCTTCCGCACGGAAACCGGCAGCTTCCCACGCCTGGTCGCCAGGAATGTCGATCCAGAACTTCATATCGCCGCCTGCCATTTCGTGGCTGAAGCGGAGGGAGCGGTCGCCGTCATTGAGGATGATTGTGCCACCGCGATAGGTGCCTTCGTAGGTGAGATTGCGGCCAAAGCGGCGCTTGAGGTCGGTGTTCAGTTTTTGCCGGATCTCGAGATCGACGTTGGGAATTTCGCGGCCGGCCCCGTCGCGATAGACGACCGGTTCGGAACGAGGCGGCTCCGGTGGAGGCGGCGGAGGCTTGGGCGGCTCAACGCCGGGCGGTAGCTTCTTGAGTTCGATCTCGTGCTTGAACCCATCCTTGTTGGTGATGGTGATGCGGTACTCGCCCTCAGGCCAGGGCAGCGTGCGGAACAGGATCTGGATCGAACCGTTGAGACGCCTCCCCACATCCTCATCTTCAATGATTTTCTTCCCGTGCGCGACCGTAAGACGGTCATAGCCCTGATAGCCGGGCCGCGGCAGCCACAGCTGTAGCTGCTGTGCTCCGGGGTAATGAACGAACTGCACGGTCGGCGGCTTGAGGTCCGCCGGCGCATTCGGCGACACGATCTCGCCGATGACGATATGTCCTTCGTGCTCTTCGATTTCGTCGCTCATCGCGACGCGAGCGTACTATGCCGCGCGCTTGAGGCCCAGCTGCGCCCATACGGCCAGCAGAGCCGCGACCAGCTCGTCCATCATCGCCTCGGTGTGCTGCGGCGACGGCGTGAAGCGCAGGCGCTCCGTGCCCTTGGGAACGGTCGGGTAGTTGATCGGCTGGACGTAGATGCCGAAATCGAACAGTAGCGTGTCCGACAGCGCCTTGCAGCGTTCCGGATCGCCCACCAGCAGCGGCACGATGTGGGTATCCGCCATCATCACCGGCAGTTTCGCGGCGATCAGCTTCTGGCGGAGCATTTCCGCCTTTTCCTGGTGCACCTTGCGCAGGTCGCGCCCGAAATCGCTCCGCAGCTTGCGGATCGAGGTTAGCGCGCCGGCGGCCAGCACCGGGCAGGTCGAGGTGGAGAAGATGAAGCCCGGCGCCATCGAGCGGATGGCGTCCACGATGGCGGCCTTGGAGGCGATATAACCGCCCATCACGCCGAACGCTTTCGCCAGCGTGCCCTCGCAGATGGTGATGCGGTCCATCACGCCGTCGCGCTGGGCGACGCCCGCGCCTTCATGACCGTACATGCCGACCGCGTGGACTTCGTCGAGGTAGGTGATCGCGTCGAATTCTTCCGCCAGGTCGCAGATCGCGGCCATCGGGGCGACGTCGCCGTCCATCGAATAGACCGACTCGAACGCGATGACCTTCGGCGCTTCCGGAGGATCGTTCTCCAGCAGGGCGCGCAGGTGAGCCAGATCGTTGTGGCGGAAGATACGCTTGGCGCAGTGGGCGCGCTTGATGCCTTCGATCATCGAAGCGTGGTTCAGCTCATCCGAGTAGATGATGACGTTCGGCATGATCTTGGCGAGCGTCGACAGCGTCGCCTCGTTCGACACATAGCCGGAGGTGAAAAGGAGCGCGGCCTCCTTGCCGTGCAGGCTGGCCAGCTCTTTTTCCAGTTCGACGTGATAGCGCGTCGTACCCGAGATGTTGCGCGTGCCGCCCGAGCCGGCGCCGAATGTGTCCACCGCCTCGTGCATCGACTGGATCACGTCCGGGTCCTGGCCCATGGCGAGATAGTCGTTCGAGCACCACACGATGACGTCCTGCTCGCGCCCGTCATTGTGACGGACCGAAGCTTTCGGGAATTCACCACGATACCGCTTGAGGTCGATGAAGACGCGATATCGACCCTCGCTCCGGATGTCTTCCAGGGCGTTTTCGAAAGCAGCGAGGTGTTTCATTGGGGACGCTTCTCACATTGCAGCGGCGCCTCTCATGGGCGCGTGGAGCTGAACCTAAGGCCGTACGCCCCGGTTTCCTAGATTTAGATCAAACCCAAACTGATGGATTGTGCCCTGAAGTCGCACGCTTTTTGCGACTCGGTCGCAAGTGGCGGACAAGCCTGCGTGAGGCGCGCGAGAGGCGAGGTTCGGGGCCAGATAGCCAGACCATGGCGCATGGCGAGCGCGCGGAAAGCCGTGCTAGCTGCAGCGTCCGGGGCCGTGGGATGCTAGCGATGGTTCTTCGTCTGACTGCCTGCGCCCTGTTGGCGGCGTTGGCCGGCGTAGCAGCGGCGCAAACTCCGGCCATACCGCGCACGCCCAGCGGTCATCCCGATTTCCAGGGCGTCTGGTCCACCAAATGGCGCACGCCCCTGGAGCGGCAGAAGGAAGCCGACGGCCCGGTAGTCTCTGCCGACAAGGTGCCCGGGCTGGTTGCAGCCTTGGATGCCCAGCTCAAATCGATGGGGAACCTTTCGCCCGATGTCGATTTCGACTGGGGCCCTTTCATGCCGGCCCCTGGCGGTGGTTTTCGTACGTCCATGATCGTCGAGCCCGCCGACGGCAAACGACCCCTGACGCAAATGGCGAAAGACCTTGCCCCCAAGATCAAGGCGGACTCCGACAAGGCTGAAGGCCCCGAAGCTAGGGGCGCTACTGAACGCTGCCTCCACGGATCGGGCGCCACACCCTTCGCGATCTCTCCCGGCAACCAGAACCGCCAGATCGTCGAGACCGCCGACAACCTAGTCGTCTACACCGAAGACATCTCCGACCTGCGCATCATCCGCATGAGCGGCGAGTCGCGGCCCGGCGCCATACTCACCTGGAACGGAGATTCAATCGGACATTGGGACGGCGAGACGCTGGTGATCGAAACCAGCCGGCTGAGAGCCGAACCAGGCAATCCCTCTACCCCTCCCGGCGAGGCGCCACGGAGAGTGACGGAAAGGCTGAGGTTCAATACTCCGGACGAGATCGTCTACAGTTACACGATCGAGGATCCGCAGGTTTACGCCAGCCCGATGAGCGTGGAGTTCCTGATGCTGCGATCCAGCGAACGAATGTTCGAAGTCGCCTGCCACGAAGCCAACTACAGCCTTGCCGGCATCCTTTCCGGGGCGCGGGCGATGGAACGCCGCGCTGCGAAACCCGAACTCGCTTCGAAAGTAGGCGAGGTAAAACCCAAACCCTAGAAACAGATCCGCCGATCTCGCGAGGCGAGACCGGCGGGTTTGGGAACCTCAGCGGCCGGGTCGGGCGTAGCCCCGAGTCCTCCGCACTCCTCCCCAAGGTTTCCTGCCCCAGACTATCAGGCCGGGGTCAGTTAAGGCGGTTAGAGCTGGTAACGGATCTGGTCGGACCAGAAGCGCTCGAGGCGGGCCAGCGCCTTGTTCAGCTGGTCGAGGTCTTCCGAGCGAACCGAAGCGGTCGGCTCGAGCGAACCGGCCTGTTTCTCGAACAGGTCGGCGACGCGAGCGCGGACAGCCTTGCCCGACGGCGTGAGCTTCAGGCGAACCGTGCGGCGGTCGTCGCTCGAACGCGACTGAAGCAGGTAGCCGCCTTCCTGGAGCTTCTTCACGTTGTACGACATCGAGGTGCCGGCGAACGAGCCGCGGGCGCGCAGCGCCGAGGCCGGGGTTTCGCTCTCGCCGATCTCGTACAGCAGGAGAGCCTGGACGCCGGTCAGCGAACGCTCGCCGTTACGTTCCAGGTTGTCCTTCACCACGTCGTGCAGGCGGCGATGCGCTTGCTCGAGCAGCGAGAGGGCTTTGAGGAAGGATTGTTCAACAGACTCTTCAGCGCCGCTTGCGCGGACATTCGCGTTCAACATCACCACCACCATCGTTTTTTGTTTGCCGCTCTTGTCGGCTTGGGGGGACATTACACGCGCTTAGCTAAGCAATCGCTAAGTCGAACGAGTTTGATGCAATTTTCGACTAGGTTTATCCGTATGCTGACTTTTTTTGTTATTGTAAGCGCCAAGTAAACACGAAGCTTCCAATTGATTACTATACAAACGCCCAACCCGGCTCGTCTTCGTGTTTCTGGGGCTTTGCGCGAGGCTTCTTGATGCGACGCGCGCGTTGAATGCCGCGATACCCAGAACGAGCAACCGCCAGGACCCTTCGGGCCGCCTTAAGGGCGAGGCTGGCAATCGACCTCACAGCGCCACGGAAGTTTAGAACAGCGCCCAGGAGCGTCGTCGCCGCGATGATCTCGAAATATGTCGCCAGGTCGCCCGCAAAGAACAAAGCCATCTCGGCCGGCATGGCCGGACCCGCGGCAAGGAGGATCAGTGCGACAAGGAGGGCACGATGCAGCTTCGGCAGCTTCAGCTTCGCATCCGGCCGGTCCGCGTCTCCGAAAAGCGCCTCTCGTACGGCTCGACCAACCGACGACTTGGGGAACAACCCGGCGACGGCCACGAAAGCGAAGAGCATCCAGAGCAGCATGCGATCCCCCAATGACTATCGAGACGTGGGAGTGGTCACCGTCCAACACAAGCCGTCAGAACGGCCAAACCGCCAGGCCGTGGGCGGCATTGCGAATATCCATCGTAATATTGAGGGCCCTGGTCTTGCGCGCGGCAAGGTCGTGGATGGCGATAGTTGTCGGCGAAGATCCGGCCGCGATCATCGTTGACGAAAGCGGGCACAGCCCGCGGCCGAAGGCCTGGCGCGCAAGCCCGCTTTCGTCGAAATCGATGTGGGTGAGCTTGCCTTCATCATAGCGAGGAACCGGGATCGAGACCTCCCGCCCCTTTGCCTGTCCGCCAAGGCCAACCCACTTCACGCAATCGTTGTCCGTGTCGTTATAGAGGACGCCGCCATTGAACGGGCGCGCATTGTGCGTACCCAGCGGCAGCGGTGCGACCATGCCGACGCCCGCCTGCGTTAGCTGCACGAGACCGGGGATGCGGCGGCCCGCGGCGAAGATGCCCGTCGCATCCGCATGAACGCTGTTGATGTGAAACTCATTGGCCGGCGCAGGGCCGCCAGGCCCGCGCGGATCAAAGGTCCGCGCGTTGAGCTTCTGGTTAGCCAGCAACAACTGGATGCCAAAGTCGAAGGCGCGACTTGCGAGGTCGAAGCGCAGCAGGCTGTCGAACCCGGTGGAAGTGAGCCACAACTTGTCGCCGGCGAGACTCATCTCATGGCAGTGCTTCAGATATGGATTGCGATAGGAGGCTTTCCTCCGAAAGGCGCGGTCAAAGACGAAGAGCTCCTCACTGGCGGCGATGAAGATGTCCTCGCCCATGATGACGATGCCGCGCAGGCCGCGGTCGGCGCCTCTTCCCTCCCAGTCGATGTCGCTGGTGTTCCAGTCGAGCACCTGCTCGAACTTGCCCGCGTTGAGATCGCAGAGATAGAGCCCGCCATGGCTGTCGCCCTGGCGCGAGCCGCGCACCACCGAACTGACCAGCAGTCTGGGGAAGCCCGCCACCTACTGCAGCGTGTAGTCGAAGATGAAGTGTATGCGGTCCGCCCCGCGATTGGTCACGGCGTGATAGTCGAGATTGCTCACCTCATAGGCGACGCCTTCGTCGAGATGGTGGCTGGCGCCGCGGATCACGAAGTCGACGTCAGGGTTCGTTACCAG
>DASZSI010000181.1:0-21759 GCA_035548775.1 Hyphomonadaceae bacterium | reverse complement strand
AGAAGACGCTTCAGCTTTTCAGGCGAGGCGGCGGCATAGAGCCTGTGCTCGAGATACAGTTCGAATTCGGGGTCGAGCTTCTGGCTGCGGCGGGCGGACAGTGCAATCGAGGCGCCTTCGCGCGCTTCCGGATCGCCATCGGCGAGGATCAGGCCAACGCCGGTGAGGATGAAGGCGAACTCGTCGATGCGGTCCTTGTGCGCCCACCGCGAGGCCTGCAGCGACAGGTCGCGCAGATCGCCCAGCACGTTGAGCTGCACGTGATCGTCGGCGTCAGCCTCGCTGGCGAGATCGGCGGTTTCGGTCACCGGCGCAGCGGCCGTCTGCACAGGCGCCTTCGCTGCGGTCTTGCCAGGTGCGGCGGCGGCTTTGCCGGGCAGGCTGGCCGCCGGTGCGACATTGCTGAACATGGCGAGCACGGACTGCGTGCGTCGCTCATAATCGTCCTGCACATCCTCGGGCAGGTAGGCGAGGGCGGCGCCGATCACGGCCTGGTCGCCGGTCTTGTCGGAAACATCGATGCGGGCCTTCAGCGCCGCGCCATCCTTGCCGCCGATCATGGCGGGCGCCGCAAGCATCAGGCCGTTCACGGCGGTCATCTCGCCCTTTTCCAGGTTCTCGCGGACAAGGTTGGACCACACCTCGCGCGGGGCGCCTTCGCCGTTGGCGGCCAGTTTTGCAAACCGCTCGTCCATCGCCTGGCGCGTCGCGTTGATCGCCTCGGCGGTGGGCTCATAGGCGGGGCGTTTGTCGCCATAGGCGGTCGAGACCGCGCGAGCTGCGACAAAAGGAGTCAGGCAAATGGCTGCGTTGAAAGCCAGGGCGGCGTAGGCCGCGAACGGCAACCGGCGCTTGCGACGTCGATTCATCGAGCCCGCTTCCGTCTACTAACGTGGCCGCAAGGGCGCACTGCCCATCCGTCCACTTACGCGCCCCTGCCTATGCTCCCTTTGTTTTCCGATAGCGCTTGGAGATCAAGTAGGCAGGGCGCCGCCGACGCAAAAAATGTCAGAACATAGTTGAGCACTTGATGTGCACGAGGCCGTGGAAAACGCCGTAAATTAAGCCTTGGCGTTAACCGCAAGCCCGGACGCGTCGTTTCGGCGCGCCTGATTAACCGACCCGCTGCGCCCGTAGGCAGCGGGCCCGCCGCGGACCGAGGCGATCTCCTCCGCGATACTCCTGACGAGGCCTTCCGTAACGGTCTTCATTGCAGCGACGGAATGGGCGTGGACCGACAGCACGGTCTCGAGGTCGCGGGCCGCATCGCGCAGTTCGGCCTTGCGGGCCTCGGACAGGCCGGAAAGGGCGGAGGGGTTGGCTTTGACGTAGGCGACTTCCAGCCGCCAGGCGTGGGCAAGGCGCTCCTTCTCGTCCCAATCGGCCGAAGCGCCGTCGAGGCGCCGGGTCTTCATGGCCTCGATCTCGCCGCTGACCAGGGCATGGAGCCTGCGGGTCATGGCCAGGATCTGGTCGGCGCGATCTTCGGAGGTGTGTGTGGTCATTCGAGGCCCTGCAGGCGAAGGATTTCCTTTAGGACAGCATCGGCGATACCGACGCCTCCGGACTTGGTCATGGCGTCGGCGTACTGGTCAATCAGCATGGGCCGGAAGGCTTCCTCGCCCGCGCCCCCGCCGAATGGGCCATCGGTCGTAAGGCCCGAGAACATCGGCCCCAGCATTTCGGAGATGAACATGTGCTCGAACTGGCGGGCGACTTCCTTGGCCTGTTCGCGCGTCTTGATCTTCGCAAGATCGGCCGCCGGCGCGGCTTTGCGAGCCAGGATGTCGGCGGCAGGCGATGCAGGAAGCGAAAGGTCCGCCATCACATCACCTCGATCTCGGCCTGCAGCGCGCCTGAGGCCTTGAGGGCCTGTAGGATAACGATGAGGTCGCGGGGCGAGACGCCAAGGGCGTTCAGGCCAGTCACCAGCTCGCGCAGCGGCACGCCGCCTCCGCCCACCAGCGCAAGGTGGGCCTTGTCTTCCTTGGCGCTGATGTCGGTCTGCGGCACCACGACCGGCTGGGCGTTGGTGAAGGAATTGGGCATGGCCACGCCCGGCGTCTCCTGGACCTGGATCGTAAGGTTGCCCTGCGCGATCGCGACGGTCGAAACACGGACATTCTCGCCCATCACGATGACGCCGGTCGTCTCGTTGATGACGATGCGGGCGGGCTGGTCCGGCTCGATCTCAAGCCGCTCCACCTCGGAAATCAGCGAGGCCATGTCCTTGAAGTTGCCAGGACGCTTCAGGCGCACCGTTCCCGGATCGGTTGCGGTGGCGGCCGGAGAGCCGACGAACGAGTTGATGGCGCCGGCGATCCGGGTGGCCGTCGTGAAGTCAGGATTGCGCAGCGCCAGGCGCAGCTCGGTCTGGGCCGCCAGGTCGAAGGCCAGTTCGCGCTCGATCAGCGCACCGTTGGCGATGCGCGCCGTGGTCGGCACGTTGCGGGTGAGGGAGGTGCCCGAGTTTCCGCCGGCGGTGAATGCGCCGACCGCAACCGGTCCCTGCGCGACTGCATAAGCTTCGCCGTCCGCGCCCAGCAGGGGCGTCGCGATCAGGGTGCCGCCTTCAAGGCTGCCGCCATCGCACATCGCCGAGACGGTCACGTCGATCCGCGTGCCGTTGGTCGCGAAAGGCGGCAGGTTGGCCGTCACCATGACGGCCGCTGCGTTCTTGGTGTTGAGCGTGGAATCGCGGGTGTTGATGCCCAGCCGCTCCATCATCGACTGGATGCTCTGCTTGGTCATCGCGCAGTTGCGCAGGCTGTCGCCCGTCCCGTTGAGGCCGATCACCAGGCCGTAGCCCTGCAACTGGTTGTCGCGCACGCCCTCAACATCGACGATGTCCTTGAGACGCGTGCTGGCGAGCGCCGGTTCGGTGATGGCGAACAGCGAAGCGATCAGAATCAAAATACGGACAAGCACGCGCATGGGGCCCCGGTCGGAAAAAAGGGGTGGAGGTAACCGACCGTTCTGGCCGCAGCGTTTCGCCCCGATTTGGCCCGCGAAATCGAAACAAAGCTTTAAGCGAGGTTGTCAGGCGTAAAGTTTCCTTAAGCCGACATTAACCAACACGGAGAACTGTCGAGCCTAGGAGACCCTGTTGCGATGAAGGTCAGTTCCACCTCGTCGACCTCGACATCGGCCCCGTCCGGCGGCGCAAAACCGGCGGCGGAAGGCTTCCGCCTGATCATGCCGGAGGGCGGCATCGCTGCGCGCGGACCGGCGGGCGGTGTGGCCTCGGCGGCGGGCGTTTCGGGCATTTCGGCCCTTATGGCGCTGCAGGGCGTTGGCGGTCCCGAAGCCCGTGCCAAGGCCCTGCGCAAGGGACGCCGGCTGCTGGATGCCCTCGACCGCCTTCAGGTCGCCCTGCTCGGCGAAGGTCCGACCCAGCGCCACCTTCACCTGCTCAACGGCGCCCTGGCCGACCAGCGCGAGCTGACAGGCGATCTGGGGCTGGATGAAACACTGAACTGGGCCGAGGTCCGGGCTGCCGTTGAAGCCGCCAAGCTGGAGCGCTCGCCGGAGGCGGCCTGATTTTCCGCGACTAATTCATGCTGCACCGCGGTAGGTTTTCGCTGTGCGAGCGATCGCTCACAGAAACCCGTCCCTCAAAAGGTGCAGGTTCGAAATTTGCAACAAAATCAGTGGCTCGATGGCTGATCTGGGGCGTTGAAGGCCCCGGGTGAGTCAGATATACACCCGCGCGTCAAAAAAGGCGGCCCCGCGGGGGCGGCGTCGCCAGGGAGTGACAGAATGAGTTCTTCGAAGACGGCTACCTACAAGCCGACCGAGAACGAGCCCTACATGGGCAAGAAACAGCTCAAGTACTTCAAGGAAAAGCTGCTGAACTGGAAGGAGGAGATCCTCCAGGGCAACCGCGAGACCATCTCGGGCATGCAGGAAAACGTGGCGCCGATCCCGGACCTGGTGGACCGGGCGTCCTCCGAAGCCGATCGTGCACTTGAGCTGCGCACCCGGGATCGCCAGCGCAAGCTGATCGCCAAGATCGACGCCGCCCTGCGCCGGATCGAGACGGGCGAGTACGGCTATTGCGAGGAAACCGGCGAACCGATCGGCGTGAAGCGGCTTGAAGCCCGCCCGACAGCGACGCTCTGCCTTGAGGCGCAGGAGCGCCACGAGCGCAAGGAACGCACGGTCCGGGACGACTGAGCTAGTCTTTTCGTCCCGGTGGCTCAAAGGCAGGCAGGCGCCAGCCCCGCAGGATCGCGCCGGCGCGCACGGCAAAGCCCAGCGGCACGGCGATCGCGCTGGCCCATATGGCGTCGATGTTCGCAACTCTCAGAATGATGAAGACCGCGGCGCTGGTCAGGGCGGCGGAGATGTAGAGTTCGCGCCGCAGCAGAATGGATGGCTCGTTGGCGAGAACGTCGCGGATGATGCCGCCAAAGCAGGCCGTGATGACGCCCATCACCACGCATACCGGCGCGGCGACGCCGAGCGACATCGCCTTCGCCGCGCCGACAACCGCATAGACGCACAGACCCGCCGCGTCGAGCCAGAGCAAGGCCGGCGCCGGCAGGCCTCGCCCCCGCGTCACCCACACCAGCACCGCAACAAGCGCGCAGACAATCGAATAGCCGGGATCGGCAACCCAGAACACTTTCGCGCCGATCAGCAGGTCGCGCAGCGTGCCGCCGCCCACGCCCGTGATCGCCGCGAAGAAGACGAAGGTAAGAAGGTCCTGCCGTTTCTCTGCAGCCATCAGCGCGCCCGAGGCGGCAAAAGTTGCAACGCCTGCATAGTCCAGCAGGGAAATCAGCGTGATCTGCATGCGCCCATGCAATCACGCGGAATCGCGGTGGTTACAAGAACCGTCGGGGTCGCTTCCGGCAGGTCAACCGGCCAGAGCGGCGCGGACCAGCCCAGAATAAGCGCCGATCATCGCCTGATAGCTATGACGCGAAACCAAGGTATCCCACGCGCCCTGCTGCAACGTTTCGGCCAGGCCCGGTTTCGACAGGACCGAGACGATGGCGGCCGCCAGGGCGGCAGTGTCGCCCGGCGCATAGAGAAGAGCTGACTTCCGATCCGTCAGCCTTTCGGCGGCGCCGTCGATGGCGGTGGCGATGATCGGTGTTCGGGCCGCGGCCGCTTCGAGAAGCGTGCGAGGAAAGGCCTCCGAGCGGGACGAGTTCACCAGAACGTCCGCCGCCTGCACATACGCCATGGCTTCTGGGACCGCGCCGGTGAATTGTGTGCGCGCTCTCACGGCGGCGGGCAGGGCCGCTTCGGTGCGAGCCCTGTAGGCGCTCTCCGGCCGTCCGACGAAGACAAGTTTCACCCGCGAGACAATGTCGGCCGGCAGCAATCCAACTGCCTCCGCAAGATCGATCTGTCCCTTGCGCTCGCACAGGGTTCCGATGCTGACGATCAGCTTCTCGTCCGGGCCTGCGCCCGCGCGGGCTCGCAGCGCGCCGCGATTGGTAGCAGTCGACAGCAGGCTCGGGTGAGGCGCGTTGTAGATGAGCTTGGACCTGTCGGATGGCGCGAATTTGGCCCACGCGTCCTGCGAAGCGCGCGCCACGAATACCATTGCTGAAGGATAGCCGAAGCATGCAAGCGCGCGGGCTGCTATCGCCGTGTGCCGGTCAGCAAGGCGCGAGCGCCATGGCTCGCTCTCGCGGATATTCCAGATCGAGGGAATGCCAGCCATGCGAGCCGCATCGATCGCGGGAAAGGAATCGATCGTGCTGGCTATGACAAGGTCGGGATTTTGCCGGCGCAGGAGATCGACCAGGCGCTGCACGTCGTTTTCATACCAGGCCGGAACCGAAGACGCGCACGCAAGCTCTGGGCAAACCGAAACGCCGACGGAGGATTCAGCGTATCGCTGGCGCAACGGACCGTCCTGCGCCACGACGGTCTCGATCGCAAAACCTTCCGCGGCAAGTCCTGTCGCTAGCTCGAACTGGCTGAGCGGTGCGCCGTCAAGCGAAAGGCCCGGCCCCATCATCCAGATCAGCGGCTTGGTTCGGTTGGACTTCGTTGCGCGAATTGATCCGGGACGCTGCTTGGGCGCCAGCGTCGCCGGTAGAGGCACAGGTCCAAATCGCGACACGGCCCTGCGCGCAAGGCCGCCCAGGTCGCCGGCGCCCAGCAACGCGAGCAGGGCTTCCAGCTGTGACCGGGATTGGGGGGCAAGCTCAGCCACGCGTTGCGCCCGGCGTTCCGGCGTCATAGAGCGCCAGCGTATCCTCGATCATGCGGTCGATCGAAAAGGCCTTGGCCACGAATGCCGGGCCTTGTTGCCTCGCTCGGTCCGCGAAAGCCTGATCGCCGAGGAGATCCGAAAGCTGGCGCGCCAGCGATGCTGCATCCTCGGCGGCGGAAATCCTTCCGGTCTCGCCGCCGGCGACCGCCTCAGGCGCGCCGCCCGCGCGCGTGGTCAACACAGGCCGGCCATAATACTGCGCCTCGATCAGCACGTTCGGCACGCCTTCATGCGCCGAGGCAAGCAGGAACACGTCGGAAGCCATGAAGAGTGCGCCGACATCCTGGCGCTGGCCGACTAGTTGGACCTTGTCGGCTATGCCCAGCTCGGCGAGCCTGCGTACAAGATCCGGCCGCATCGGCCCATCGCCGGCAATGGCAAAGCGAACGGCGTTATTTGTCTTGAGTGTCGCCGCCGCGACGTCCGCCCACAACAGCGGCCGCTTTTCCTCCGATAGCCGGAAAACACCGAGCACCAGCTTTTCCAGAGGCGAAACGCCCAGCGCTTGTCGCGTGCTGGTCCGCAACGCCTCGTCGAATTTGGGCCAGTCGCTGAAGTCGATGCCATTGTGGACAACGCGAATGCGCGATGCGTCGGTTCCGAGCCAGTCCGCATAGCTCCGCGCACCCGCATGGCTGTTGTTGCTGAAGACAACGCCGGGTTGGTTGAGCAGGCCGCGATAGGCAGGCCGCATGAAAGCATGGTGATAACCAAAATGCGTCGGGTTGATGTTGCGGCCCGACAGGACGATGCGCGGCGCGCCGGCCAACATCGCTGAAATGCTGTGCTTGATCGAGGTTTCGTCCTGCCAGAGGTGCACGACGCGCGGCCGGATGGCGCGCAGCATCCGCGTCATGTCCAGGATTTCGAGCAACATGGACGGGGAAATCCGGAACAGCTGTTCGGCCACCGGGCGGCTGATGAAGTTGAACAACTGCTTTCCGGGGCGGGAGAGCTGCTCAAGCGCAAGCGCACTCACGCCCGCCTGCCTTAGCGTAGCGAGGTGGAAGTCATGCCCCGGCGCCGCCGAGAGTTTTTCTCCGATAAACGTTGCATCGACCCCGCGCTGCTTGAGTCCAGTCAGTGTATTGACGATCTGCCGCTCGGCGCCGCCCGCTGAAAGACCGTTGTTGATCAGGACAATCGCGTCGCCAGCCTGTGGCGTCGGCTCACAGGCCGCGATCCGGGCCAGCAGGTTCGGGAAAAAGTCCTCGCTGTCGAAATCGACAACCGGCGGCAATACGCCCGGGTCATGGTCAGCCGACGGCCCGAACTGCCCTTTCCGTTCGACATAGCGGACAAATTCCGCCTCGTCGGGTATCGCGCCGGTATCGATCTTTCGCCAAGCATTGCTGACGCCGGGCAGCCGGCGGACGACATGATAGGCGCGCCGCAACGGATGGTTGTCGGTCGTGCGCATAAGCGCCCGCCTGACCATCTCCGTAATTCGCCAGCGCAGGGTATCCGTGGACATAAGCGTGAAGGCGTCGACCGCCGGGCCTCAATAAGCTCGCAATCGAGTGGACTGCGTGGATGGGTGTTCGGACGGGATTGTCGCCATGCCTGCGAACGACTTCAAATCCGGGCTTTTCATGCCGATCGGCCCTCACTAGCAGATAGAGACCAGGGCGCAACCAAGCTCTGGCCCCCGCGCCTGAGTTTCGCTCTGGGCGGGGCGGAAACCCGAGTATAAGAGGCGGTCGCGGACGCCGGACGAAGACAATATCCGGCGGCGTTTGGGGTCATCCGGAAGCAGGGTGCATGTGCGGTCTTGTCGGTTTCCTGCGCGCCAG
The DNA here is from genome assembly GCA_035548775.1 of Hyphomonadaceae bacterium. Lineage (GTDB taxonomy): Bacteria > Pseudomonadota > Alphaproteobacteria > Caulobacterales > Hyphomonadaceae > UBA7672. The sequence continues at coordinate 13,728 of DASZSI010000181.1, read as the reverse complement.
CGGCGCGGTCCTTGAGACCGATCCCGCGCTCGTGCGCGCGATGGCCGGACAGGTCGCACATCGCGGGCCTGACGACGAGGGCGTCTGGCTAGGGCAGGGGTGTGGCCTGGGCCACCGCCGCCTGTCGGTGATCGACGTCAGCGCGCTCGGCCACCAGCCGATGCAGCGCGGCCGCTGGTCAATGGTTCTCAACGGCGAGATCTACAACTACCTCGACCTTCGCGCCGAGCTGGAAGCCAGGGGCGAGTCCTTCCAAACACAGTCCGACACCGAGGTTCTGCTGGCCGCGCTCACCCACTGGGGTGTCGACGCCATCCAGAAACTCAACGGCATGTTCGCTTTCGCGTTGTGGGACAGCAAGCGCCGGGAATTGCTTCTCGCCCGCGACCGCATAGGCAAGAAGCCGCTCTACTATGCCTACGCCGGCAAGGATCTGGTCTTCGGCTCGGAGATCAAGGCGATCCTGCAGTGGCCGGGCTTCCAGAGGGCGCCGAACCTCGAGGCGATCCATCACTATCTGTCGATGCAGTATGTGCCCTCGCCGCTGACGGCATTCGAGGGCGTGTTCAGCCTGCCGCCTGGACATTTCATGCTCTGCCGGCCGGGCGAGCCCGGGCAGCCCCGGCGCTATTGGGACCTTCCGGCACCCGGCGCATCGCGCACGACAAGCGAGGCCGAACTGGCCGAGCAGGCGCGCGACCTGCTTGCCCGGTCGGTGAAGCGCCGGCTGGTATCCGACGTGCCGGTGGGCGCGTTCCTTTCCGGCGGCGTAGATTCCTCCGCGGTCACCGCGCTGATGGCGCGCGAGGCGGGTGGGCGCATCAAGACCTTCTCGATCGGCTTTGCCGAGGCGGCCTATGACGAGCGGCGCTATGCCCGCATGGTCGCCGAGCGGTACTCGACCGATCATCATGAAGAAGTGATCGAGGAGGACGCCACCAGCGTCATCCCGAATCTTGTCTGGCACTATGGCCAGCCCTTCGCCGATCCATCGGCGATCCCGACCTATTTCCTCTCCCGCCTCACACGGAAACACGTGACCGTCGCGCTCAGCGGCGATGGCGGCGATGAGCTGTTCCTCGGTTACGAACGCTATGCGACCTGCGCCCGGTTCGGCTGGGTCGACAACCTGCCCAAGCCGGCGCGGGCGCTGATGGGCGTCGGCGCCTCCTCCATCCGGCCGCCTCTGGCGCAGATGAAGTACTTCCGCACGGCGAAACGGTTGCTGCAGTTGTGCTCGTCCTCGCGTGGGCGGCGCTACGAGCCGACGATCATGTACTTCTCCGAGGCCGATAAGCATGAGGCTTACGCTGATCGTCTGCGACCCTGGCTGAAGGACGATACGCTCGATCTTCTCGCGCCCTATCTCGACGCCGCGCCGACCCTGATGGAGGGCGCGTCCTGGGCCGACCTGCATTCCTATTTGCCGGACGACATCCTGGTGAAGGTCGACGTGGCCAGCATGGCGTTCGGGCTGGAGGCGCGCGCGCCCTTCCTCGACGTCGAGATGATGGAATGGGCGGCGCGCACGCCGGCCGCGGCTAGGGCCGCAAACGGCCAACTCAAGTCGTTGCTGAAGGACGCGGTCACAGGACTCGTTCCCGACGAGGTCATCAAGCGTCCGAAGATGGGTTTTGGCGCGCCGCTGGAGGTCTGGCTGCGGGGAAATTTCGCCAGCTTTGCGCGCGAGGTGCTGACCTCGCCTGCGGCGCAGGGGCGGAACTTGTTCCGGCCGGATTATGTTTTGCGGATGCTGGACGAACACCAGTCCGGCCGCCGCCTCCACCATCTGAGGCTCTGGGCGTTGCTCATGTTGGAGTTGTGGTTCGTGATGTGGATCGACGGGCCGGGCCGCAAACCGGGCTTTGCCTGAGGCGCAAGGCGCCGCCAGCAGGACGAATAGGCCTCATTGGACTCACAGTTGCGCTTCAAAAGACCTGATTATGCTTGCTTTGGCGAGCCCAGACGGCGGCGGCGCTCAACGAGCTTGACCACGTGCGCGTCTTTGCTCCAGACACCGGGGCGCCAAGTGATCGATATCAACCGGATGACCGCCTGGACATGGTAGAGTCCCCACGCGACCAGCGCCATATTCTGCTGACCGGCGCCGCCGGGTTCATCGGCGCGTACGTCGCCGGAACCCTGCTCGACAAAGGCCATCTGGTCACCGGCGTCGACAATCTCAACGACTATTATCCGCTGGCGCTCAAGAAGGCGCGGCTTGCCCGCCTGCTGCCGCGCAACGGCTTCAGCTTTCATCATGCCGATATCGCCGACCACGACACGCTGCGCGCGCTGCCGGGCGTCGCGGACGCGGATGTGGTGATCCATCTCGCCGCGCAAGCCGGGGTCCGTTATTCGCTCGAAAATCCTTTTGCCTACGCATCATCCAACCTGATCGGTCATCTTTCGATCCTCGAACTCGTGCGCCATTCTGCGCGCAAGCCCCGGCTGGTCTATGCCTCTTCAAGTTCCGTCTATGGCGCGAACCAGAAGGCGCCGTTCTCCGAGAGCGACCGTGTCGACAGTCCCGTTTCGCTTTACGCCGCAACCAAGCGGTCCGACGAGCTGATGAGCGAAGCCTATTCCCGGCTCTATGGGATGGAGCAGATCGGCCTTCGCTTCTTCACGGTCTACGGGCCATGGGGGCGGCCCGACATGGCCTACTGGTCGTTCACCAAGAACATCCTCGAGGGCAAGCCGATCCGGGTCTTCAACAATGGCGACCTGATGCGCGATTTCACCTACATAGATGATATCGTCGCGGGCGTCGTCTCGGTCGCGCTCAACGAACCGGCGGGCGGCGCGAAGCAGGCCCATCGCATCTACAATATCGGCAACAACCGGCCCCAGCCGCTGATGCGCTTCATCGAGATCGTCGAGCAGGCGGCCGGCCGCAAGGCCGAAAAGATATTCGAGCCCATGCAGGCCGGCGATGTCTACGCCACGTCGGCGGACATCGACGCGATCGCGCGCGACTATGGCTTTGCTCCACGGACGACGCTGGAAGAGGGCATTCCGCGTTTCGTGGAGTGGTATCGCGGCTACGTCTCTGGCGCCTGACCGCCCCCTACACCGCAACCGGTACGCGCGGGCCGACATAGACCGACGCTGGGCGCACCAGGCGGTTGGTCGCCAATTGTTCGCGTGCATGCCCGATCCAGCCGGTGATACGTCCGCACGCGAACAGGCAGGTAAACAGCCCGCGCGGTATGCCGAGCGCCTCGAGCAGGATGGCGGTATAATACTCCACATTGGTGTCGAGCTTGCGATCCGGTTTTTCCGCCGCGAGCTTCTGGAGGATGCGGCCTTCCAGCGCCTGCGCCAGCACCAGGCGGCCGGAGCTCGCCGGCAGGGTCTGCACCATCTTTTTCAACACATCTGCGCGCGGATCGCGTGTGCGATAGACGCGATGGCCAAATCCCATAAGCCGTTCACCGCGATCGAGAGCATCGCGGATCCAGCCTTCCGCGCGATCGGCCGAACCGATGCCATCGAGCATGTCGAGAACTGGCCCCGGCGCCCCGCCATGCAGCGGCCCCTTCAGGGCGGACAGCGCCGCAATGACAGCTGAACCTAACCCGGCGCGGGTCGAGGCGACGCATCGCGCTACGAAGGTCGAGGCGTTGAGGCCGTGGTCCGACACCGTGACGAGATAAGCATCGAGTGCGCGGGCTTCGGCCGGCGCCAGCGCATCGCCGCGGATCATACGCAACAGGTCGGCGCTGTGCTGGGCGGAGGGATCAGGGGCGAGCGGCGCACGGCCGCCTTTGATCCGCGCTATAGCTCCACTTGCGACGGCGGTGGTTGCGACAAGCTCGATCGCGTTTGCTAGGTCGTGCCCATCTGGCGCCAGCGCCAGCGCGGCGCGCAGGGCCTCCACCTCAGGCAGCTTTTCCAGCCGTTCGAAATCCGGCTTCAGACGCTCGAATGCCGCTACGCGCGCCTTGCCAAGCGCTGCCCGCGTGGGGGAAGCGTCAAAGAAGCCTTGCCAGAGATGCCTGGCTGTCGCCTCGAAATCGAAATCGCGCGCCAGTTCCTCGACCTCTTTCCCGCGAATGATCAAGCGGCCATTGGCGCCGTCCACGTCGGACAGGACGGTTTCGGCCGCCACGACTTTTTCCAGGCCCGCGTCCATCGAGAACTCCATCGTTGACGCAATCGAGATGGCGGGGGATGGTGCTATTCGTCAAGATTGATCAATTTAATCAATATAAGGAGGCGGCGATGGACTGGATCGGGATCGATGATGCGCTTTCCGAACTCAACGTCCGCCGCCAGACACTTTACGCCTATGTCAGTCGCGGCCTCATTCGCGCCAAGGCGGACGAAGAGGACCCGCGCCGCAGCCTCTACGCGGCGGGCGACGTGAAGAAACTCCGCGGCCGCCGGCGCGGCGCCCGGCGCCGGTCCGAGGTCGCGTCGGGCGCGATCGCCTGGGGCGAACCGGTGCTCGAAAGCGCGATTTCCACAGTCCGCGATGGCGACCTGATCTATCGCGGCAGGTCGGTCGAAGATCTTGCCGCAAAGTCCACGCTTGAGGATGTGGCGCGCCTGCTGTGGCAGGCGTCGGAGGCGCCCGCGATATCCACCCGCGCCAGGACTTCTGGCTCGAACCCCAAGGCTCGCGCGTTCGCGTTCCTGGCGCAGCGTGCGGCGGGCGACCCGCCCAGTCTCGGCCGCAGTCCGTCGGTGTTGCAGAAGGATGCGTGGGCGATCCTCTCCGGTTTTGCCGACGCGCTGATCGGCGCGCCGGGTGAGGGAAAGTTGCACCTGCGCCTCGCTGGGGCCTGGGGCGTCAAGGTCAACCGGGCCGATCTTATCCGCCGCGCACTCGTCCTGATGAGCGATCACGAGCTCAACCCTTCGACCTTCGCTGTCCGGATCGCGGCCTCGACCGGCGCCCCGCTTGCCGCATGCGCCCTGGCCGGGTTGTCGACGCTTGCCGGGCCGCTGCATGGCGAGGCCGCCTCGCGTGCGCTTGCCCAACTCGATCGCCTCGCCGCCGCGAAGGATGTTGCGGCAGAAGTGCGCGCGATGATCGGACGTGGCGATGTGATCGCCGGCTGGTCGCATCCGCTCTATCCCGAAGGCGATGTGCGCGCCCGAAACCTGCTCACCGCATTGAAGCCGAGGCCGGCGATCGCCAAGGCGCTGCGGGCGCTGGAACATGAGACGGGAGAATTGCCCAATTGCGACGCGGCGCTGGCGGCGATGACGCGCGAACTCGGTCTTCCGGATGATGCAACCTTCTCGCTGTTTGCACTTGCCCGCATGACCGGCTGGCTCGCCCATGCGATGGAGCAGCGCGAAGCCAACCGCATCATCCGCCCGCGCGCGCGGTACACAGGCGCCTAGCGTTCTGGCTTCAGCTTCTCGAACTGTTCGACAATGTCGATGAACCTTGCCGGCACGGGCAGCGTCGAACGGGTTTCGCCCGGCGTTGCACACACATAAGTGGTGCGGATATCGGACATGAGCTCCTGCCCGCGAAACACGGCGATCCGGAACCTGAAACTGGTGCGGCCGAACTTCTCGATCCGCGCGCCGGCGCGCAGGTCGTCGTCGAATCTCGCCGACGCCTTGAAGTCGATCTGCGATCCCACCGCGAATATGTCGGCGCCAAACGGCAGCAGAGCTTGCGGATAAGGAAATCCCACCGCCCTCATGTACTCCGTCATCGCATTGTCGGCGTAGACCAGATAATTCGGATTGAAGACGATCCCCTGCATGTCGACGTCGGCCCAGCGCACGCGCAGGGGCTCGAAAAAGCGGAAGTCTTCGAGGGAGGAGTCGGTCTCGGTCTGTGGCATTGCCAGAGGTTAGCCCGAACCGCCTGAACCGGCCATTCAGCCTGCTTTCACGCGATATTTTGATACATTTATCGTGCCAACCGACAAACTTGGACGGGTGTTACGGGTTAGTATCCCCAGCAGATACAAGGGAGGCCAGTCATGTCCCTTCAGGGCGCAATCGCAGCCACCCGGTTTGGCATGGGCGCCAAGCCCGGCGAGATCGAAGCGGCATCGTCCGATCCGCGCGGCTGGCTCAAGGCGCAGATCGCGCCCAATGCGGCTCTGGTCCCGGCAGACGGCCTGAAGGACGTCCAGACCGCCATCCGCGACCAGCAGGAAGCCTATCGCGGCCTGTTCGGTCCAAATGGCCAGGCGCTGAAACCCAAGGAAGCCAGGCAGGAAGCAAAAGAAGCGAAGGCCGACGCCAAGGAAGCCAAGTCCGATGGCGATCCGAAGCCGCAGGGCGATGGCGCAGCCCTGCTTCAGGCGCGCCAGATGGCCCAGCGCGAGATTCGCGAAGGCCTCCTCAAGGAAGTCGACGCCAAGTCGAAACATGCGGTCGAAACCGCCGCGCCGTTCGCCGAACGTTGGGCGCGGTTCTGGTCCAACCATTTCACGGTCGCCGCGCGCAACATGCAACTCATCCCGATGGTGGGTCCTTTCGAGCGCGAAGCGATCCGCCCGCACGTGTTCGGCAATTTCGCGACGCTCCTCGGCGCCTCGACCTTTCATCCCTGCATGCTGACCTACCTCGACGCCGCCAAGTCCTTCGGTCCGTCGACCGAAGCTGCCCAGAAACGGAAAGTCGGCCTCAACGAGAACTTGGCGCGGGAAATTCTCGAACTGCATACGATGGGCGTCGGCTCCGGCTATACCCAGGCCGACATCATCGAATTCGCCAAGGCGCTCACCGGCTGGACGGTCGGGGGACCGCAAACCGCGCGGATGATGTTCGCGGGTGGGCAGGGCCAGGGCGCAGGCCTTCGCCCCGGCTTCCGGCGCCAGGAGCGCGTCTCGTTCCAGGGCGGCGCTGCACAAATGAACGCTATGATCGGCGCGACCGTATTCGTCGAGCCGCTGCACGAGCCGGGCGCGCGCACCGTCGTTGGCAAGTCCTATGGCGGTCCGGCCAAGACCCAGGCAGCGATGATCCTCGACGATCTCGCCCGCTCGAAGGCCACGGCCCACCACATAGCCACCAAGCTGGTTCGCCATTTCGTGTCCGACACGCCCCCGCCGGCTGCGGTCGCGAAGATCGAGGCGGTTTTTCTGCGAACCGGCGGAAACCTTGCCGACCTGGCCCGCGCGGTGATCGATCTCGATGAGGCGTGGGGCGAGACCCAGCAGAAATTCAAGACGCCGGACGAACTGCTTGTCTCCGCCGGGCGCGCGACCGGACAGGAAGTCGCCTACGGCGCAAACCAGCGCGGCGTCTACCAGGCGCTGGCTCAGCAGCCGTTCAACGCGCCGTCGCCTGCCGGCTGGCCGGACGACACCGCGTCCTGGTCGGGCGCCGATGCGATCAAGAAGCGGCTCGAATGGGCCAATGCTGTTTCGCGCCGCATGGTGCGTGGCGAATCGCCCAGCGATTTCCTCGATCGCGCGCTGGGGCCGGTCGCCAGCGCCAGGACACGCCAGGCTGTCGCCCGCGCTGAAACCGCCGAACAGGGCTTTACGATCGCCCTGATGTCCCCTGAATTCCAGCGGAGGTAATGCACATGGCTTCGCTTCACACCCTCAATCGCCGGTCGCTTCTGGTTGCAGGCTGCGCGGTTTCGCTCATCTCCGTCGCCCCCTCGGCCCGAGCCGCAACTCAGCAAAGCGGCGGCAAGAAGCTGATCGTGGTGATCCTCCGCGGCGCCATGGATGGCATGTCGCTCCTGCCGAAGGTGGACGATCCCGACATCCAGGCCCACCGCGCCTCGCTAGTCGATCCCAAGGCGATTCCGTTGTCCGGCGGTTTTGCGCTCCACTCAGCGATGCCCAATCTCGCCGCGATGTACCAGGCCAAGGAAGCCGCCTTCGTGCCCGCCATCGCCGGCCCCTATCGCGAGCGCTCGCACTTCGAAGCCCAGGACCTGCTCGAATGCGGCGGCATAAGGTCGGTCAGCGCCGACGGCTGGCTCAACCGCGCCCTTCAGAAAGCGCCCGCCGCTTACGCCGCCGTTTCGATCGGCCCCTCGCAGCCCCTGATCGTCCGCGGCGCAGCGAAGAACATCACCTCATGGTCGCCGGCGGTCCTGCCTGAAGCCAGCGACGACACGCTCAACCGCCTGATGGATCTCTACGATGGCGATAAGGTGCTCAAGACCTCGCTCACCGCGGCCGTCGGCGCCGACATGGTCGCCGGCGAAATGAAAGACGGCTCAAGCATGGCCAACATGGCTGGCGGCGGACGCGGCGGACCGCAGCAATATGTCACCCAGCTTCAGGCCGCCGGCAAATTCCTCGCACAGGCCGATGGGCCCGAGATTGCAGTTGTCAGCCTCGATGGCTGGGACACGCACGCGGCGCAGAACCAGTCCCTGCAACAGCGGTTCACCGCCCTCGACGCCGGCCTCAAATCGCTCAAGGACACGATGGGCGAGACCTGGAAGAAAACCGCGCTGGTCGCGGTCTCGGAATTCGGCCGCACTGCACGCGTCAATGGCGCGCAAGGCACCGACCATGGCACCGGCGGCACGGTCATCCTCGCCGGCGGCGGCATCAAGGGGGGCCAGGTCTTCGGCGACTGGCCGGGCCTCAAGCCCGCCGCGCTGTTCGAGAATCGCGACCTCATGCCGACAACCGACGCGCGCTCGGTCTTCAAGGGCCTGTTGCGCGACCAGCTCGGCTGGGCCGCCAACGACCTCGACGGAATGGTGTTCCCGGATAGCAAAACAGCCCGGCCAGAGACCGGGCTGATCTAGCAATTTTGGACTGATATCGCCTCAGGCCGGCTGAAGCACACCCTTGTCGATCAGCAGCGACTTGAGTTCGCCGCTCTGGAACATCTCCTTGGCGATGTCGCAGCCGCCGAGGAATTCGCCCTTCACATAGAGCTGGGGAATCGTCGGCCAGTTGGAGAACTCTTTCACGCCCTGGCGCAGCTCGGCGTCTTCGAGAATGTTGGCCGAGGCGTAGTCGACGCCGATATGGTCGAGGATCGCCACCACGGTCGCGGAGAAGCCGCACTGCGGAAATTCGGGCGTGCCCTTCATGAACAGGAATACGGGGCTGCTGTCGATCAGGCCCTGGATACGGGAATTGACGTCCTGGCTCATGGAATCGGCCTCTTTTGCCCTGAAACGGGCGTCTGACCCATCAGCTAAGGCCGGATCAGCCTCCGATCAAGCGTCCCGAGCTGGGGGCGGTGAGGGAATCGACATTGGCCTCCAGGTGGTCGAGGCGCGTGGTGGTCACGACCACGCGATGTGCTCCGGCTTCGCCTAGCGCCCACTGCAGGCATTCGTCCGCTGTCATCGGCGTGGGCGGGGCAGGGTTCGATCGCCCCAACAGGGCCCGCGCCAGCCGCCAGGTCGCCCCGGCGCTCACTGGGGCTGGAAAGCGCCGATTCGCGGCCGCCAGCGCCTCGATCGCCACGACTTCCACGCCGCTGTTCCGAATGCGCGCCAGCCGATCCAGCTCATAGGAATTCAGGCCGACATTCACCGGCGTCATGAACACGCCGAACCGCCCCGTGCCCAGCGCGGCGTCCAGTTCCGCGCCTCGGCCGGCGACGCCGATCACGCCGATGTCGCCGCGCCGCTGCAGGCCCTCCAGCATCTTGAACAGGTCCGGCGTCAGCTCACTGGCCGACGGACCGTGCAGCAACAGCCAGTCGATACGCGTGCCCAGCCGCTGCATCGACGTCTCGACCGACTTGCGGATCGCAGCGGGCGAAAAGTCGCGAGTGCGCTGAGACAGGCCCGAAGCCGTCACCCCAGCTTTGGTCGAGACGATGCAGTCATGCCGCGGCAGTCGCGCCAGCGCCTCGCCCAGCCGCCGCTCGCCTTCGCCCGCGCCATAGACCGGCGCCGTGTCGAACAGGCGCACGCCAAGCTCATAGGCGCGCTGGATCATTCCGGCGGTGAAGTTGGGCGGCGTGATCGGCAAGGCCAGCGGACCGCTCACCCCGAAGCCGAGGCGGCGCACGCCGATTGCATTATCCGTTGTCCGCGCTGCCACGTTGAAGCCTGCTGGTCAGTCGGGCGCGCGGGTGGAAAGGGCGAGGGCGTGAAGGGCGCCGCCCATCCGTCCTTTCAGCGCGGCATAGACCAGCTGGTGCTGGGCCACGCGCGTCTTGCCGCGGAACGTCTCCGAAACGATTTCCGCCTGCCAGTGGTCGTTGTCGCCGGCCAGGTCCTTCAGCGTTATCTCGGCGTCCGGAAACGCCTCACGCAGGAAAGTCTCGAGCGTAGCTCGATCCATGGCCATCGGCTGTTCCCTCCCTGGATGCGGCCGCCCGCGACTTTAGCGGCTGCTGTCCGGTCTTGTCCCGGGAGCTGTATCTAGCCCGGGATTGCTGGTGCGCAATGGCTGTGTGCAGCGAATGACGCGGCGGCGTGGGATTCATGTCCACGGACAAGCTCCACGCCGCAAGGTGTCCCTTCAGGCGGCGCCCTTCATATAGGCAGGCAACCAGCCCTCGTGCGCCGCGCGGAGGGTCGACAGCGGAAGGGACAGCCTTGCATCCTTGCACACGATTGCGTCTCCACCGAAAACGCCAAGCTTCGCGAATATTTCGCCATGCTTGTTCTTGAGGTCGGCAAGCGTTGCATCGACCTTTGCCTGCCTTGCTGGTGGAACTGCAAACACATAACGGGCCTGCACTTCGCCGAACAACAGTTCGTCCTGCCGGAACGTGGGTGGTCCGCCGGTGAACTCAACGCCCACGCCCGAAGCCAGCGACATTTCGGCAACAGCAACCGCAAGTCCACCCTCGCTGATGTCATGGACGGCGCTGACCAGACCTTGTCTGATCAGATCACGAACGATCTCGGCATTTCGAACTTCGTCCGCCAGGTTTACCCGCGGCGAAATGCCGGCCGAAGCTCCATGGATCTCGCGCAGGTACGAAGATGCGGCCAGCCAGGTGTGGCGCTCGCTGTCGGGGCAATGCACAGCCAGCATGTAGAGCGCATCTCCCGCCTTGGCGCCTTTGAGCGTCGCGACATGGTCGAGGTTTTCGATCAGCCCAACGCCGCCCACCACGGGAGTGGGTGGAATGCCAACGCCATCCGTCTCATTGTAAAGAGAGACGTTCCCGCTCACGACAGGGAAGTCGAGCTGCTTGCACGCTTCCGCCATGCCCTCGATCGCTTTCACGATCACGCCCATCGTGTCGGGCTTTTCCGGATTGCCGAAGTTGAGGTTATCCGTGATGGCGATCGGCGTCGCGCCGACGGCGCTAAGATTGCGATAGGCTTCCGCCACCGCCTGCTTGCCGCCCTCATAAGGATCGGCCGCGACATAGTGAGGATTGCAGTCGCTCGTAATCGCCAGCGCCTTGTTGGTTCCGTGGATGCGGACGATGGCGGCGTCTCCGCCCGATTGCGATGAATCGATCGTGTCGCCCATCACGTGGCGATCATACTGTTCCCAGATCCAGCGCTTCGACGCCATGTCGGGCGAGGACATCAGCTTCAAAAGGACCTCGCCGTAATCCTTGGGCTCCGGATATTTCGAGATATCGAGCGGCGCGGCGGGCTTGGGCGGGTTCCACGGCCGGTCATAGTTCGGCGCATCCTGCGACAGCGGCGGCACCGGAATATCGCACACCACCTGTCCGTGCTGTTTCAGCACCAGGCGGCCGGTGTCGGTGGTCTTGCCGATGACTTCGGCGTCGAGATCCCACTTCTCGAAAATGCGCTTGGCGACGTGCTCCTGTCCGGGTTTCAGCACCATGAGCATGCGCTCTTGGGATTCCGACAGCATGATCTCATAGGCCGTCATGCCGGTCTCGCGTTGCGGCACCTTGTCGAGGTCCATCTCGACGCCAACCCCGCCCTTGTCCGCGATCTCGACCGAGGATGATGTCAGGCCCGCCGCGCCCATGTCCTGGATCGACTGGATCGCATCTGTCGCCATCAGTTCGAGGCAGGCTTCGATCAGCAGCTTCTCGGTGAAGGGGTCGCCGACCTGCACGGTGGGGCGCTTCTCTTCATCGCCCTCGGAGAATTCTGCCGACGCCATGGTCGCGCCGTGAATGCCGTCCCGGCCCGTCTTGGAGCCGACATAGAAGATTGCGTTGCCCGGTTCGGCGCCGCGCGAATAGAAAATCCTGTTCTGGTCCGCGAGCCCCACCGCCATCGCATTGACCAGGATGTTGCCGTTATAGCCTTTGTGGAATTGCGTCTCGCCCGCCACCGTCGGAACGCCCACGCAATTTCCGTATCCACCAATGCCGCCGACCACGCCGGCTACCAGCGAGCGCGTCTTCGGGTGGGACGGATCGCCGAAGCGCAACGCATTGACCAGCGCCACCGGCCGCGCCCCCATCGTGAACACATCACGCAGGATGCCGCCCACGCCCGTCGCCGCGCCCTGATAGGGCTCGATGTAAGATGGATGGTTGTGGCTCTCCATCTTGAAGATGCAGGCCTGCCCATCCCCGATGTCGATGACGCCGGCGTTCTCGCCCGGCCCCTGGATGACTTTCGGACCCTTGGTGGGGAACTTGCCGAGGTGTCGCCGTGTCGACTTGTAGGAGCAGTGCTCGGACCACATCACCGAGAAGATGCCGAGCTCCACCAGGTTGGGCTGGCGGTTCAACCGCTTCACGATCAGCGCAAACTCTTCCGGCTTAAGGCCATGCGCCTTTCCGGCCGCTTCGTCCTGCGGGGCGAGGAGGGGGGCTAGGTCAGCTTTTGCGGTCATGGCCGGTCATTTACGCGAGCCCGCCGATTCTGCAATGTGTCAGGAGGCCCGGTTGCAGGGCCTTTGGGTAGGGAAGGCAATCATGCACAAGGTTTCATCCGCGCTGGCCGCCTGCGGCCTTGCGATTCTCGCCGCCTCCTGCGGATCGACCGGCAAGCCGGACAAGGACGGTATCGTCCGCGGACCGGCGCCCTATGGGGCGCTCACATCGGGCGAGGAAGCCCTCAAGATCATCTTCGACCAGGTTTGCCTGCCGACCGTGCTCGACGGCGGCGACTTCATCACCCTCGCCAAGTCCCACTACCTGATCGAGACGGCGGCCGCGAAGGATTCAACCGGCCAGTCCAGCCGCACATTTGAGCTTGCCTCGCTTGCCCATGCCAGCGCTGCGTTGTGGGCGGATGGAACCTGCACGATCTCGATACAGCGGGGCGACAGCGAGAAATATCGCACGCAAATCCTGGCGGCGCTCGCCGCGCGCGGCCAGGCGATGAAGCAAGGCACGGTCGCATCCGCCGCCAATGACGGCGTCAACACGGCCTACTGCAATCCCGACCCGCGCCCGCTCCTGCTGGGTGTGATCGTGCCGGGCTCGCCCAAGTCAAAACGGTCCGCCATCGTCGCCAACCTTTACCGGGCCAAGGGCGGGGCGTCGGATATTTGCATGCGCTAGCATCCGGGGAGGATTTCATGTCCAGCACGCGCAAACTGCTCTGCGTCTTCTATGGGCTTGTGGCGCTTACCGCGCTGATCATGACCTGGAGCCAGAACTTCACTTACTTCATCGGCGACCACGCCGCGCCCGACCGGATGCAGTATCTCTTCGACCTCAAGGCCAACGGCGCGTCCCGGTCGTTCACTGTCGACATCGGCCTGTTCCTCTTGGCGGCCACGGCGCTGATGGTGGTGGAGGCGCGCAAGCTGGGCATGAAATTCGTCTGGCTCTATGTCATCTTGGGCTTCGTCATCGCGATCAGCGTGACCTTCCCGCTGTTCCTGATCTCGCGCGAGGTGCGGCTGACCAAGGCCGGCGGCATGGGCGTTGGCATCGATCTTACAATTAGCGACATCATTG
>DASZSI010000180.1:0-1868 GCA_035548775.1 Hyphomonadaceae bacterium | reverse complement strand
GATCTTGAGGAGGGCGAAGGGTGTGTAGGTGCCGGCGATCTTGAGGAATATGGCGGCATGGTCGAGGCGGCGGAGGAGGCCTTGCCAGCGCGAGGCCTGGGCCAAATGATAGGCCGCGGAGAAACCCAGCATGGCGAGCATTGCAGCGCCGTAGATGGCAAGGGTCGCCGTAGATCCGGGCGGCAGATACGCCACTGCCGCGGCCAGCATGGCCGTGACCGCGACGAGCCCCGCCGTAACGCCGAGCACATGGATGACGGCGTCGGCGATGCGCTCGCCCGAGGTGTAGACCGGTGCCATGGGCAGGAAGACTAAGGCTGCGCGATCGAAAAGCCCAGGGCACGGCGGCGGTGCGACGGCCGGCCCCGTCCGCGACGTGTGGGCGCAGCCTAGCGCGCTTCGAGCGCCGGCAGGGACGCCTCCGCTCTATCCGCGTGCGCGAGGCAGCGGCTTACGCTATTAGGAGCGCCGAGGCCCCGTAGCTCAGCTGGATAGAGCACCAGATTCCTAATCTGGGGGTCGCAGGTTCAAATCCTGCCGGGGTCGCCAACCGCGTACTGTCCGGCCCGGAGACATGGGTGACAGATCATGCCTGAGACATGGGCGACGGGCACGCCGCGCACGCTGCTCGCCATGGCCGAGGGCGGGGGCAGCGCGGCTCACGCAAGCGCCGGGTCCTCGCTATCAGCTCCCCGGAAATGCATTGCGGCAAAGCCGGGGCCTTCCGCAGCAACAATCTCGATCGGATCCTCGATCAGCCGTGGCTTCATATCCTTATTCGGTACCAGGAGCGGCCTGTGGTCGAGCTTGGCGTCGCCGGGGTGCTTTTTGGGGTTCCATGCGTGCCATTCTCTCGGCCCGGGAACCCGATCCAGGGCGATCGGATAGATCGTCAGCTTGTTCTTCTCGAACTTCATTCTCAGGAAATTCTTGTAGTCCTTGATGCCAAGCGCACTGAACGCATCCTGGTGCATACCGAGCAGCGACGCGATGACCCAATAGCAACCGAATATGAAGGCGCCGATCACTCCACCGACCAGGATGGAGGTCGCCGCTTGCGTCAGCGCCGTCACTCCGATGTAGAAGGCGTCTTGGCTGAGCTGTTGCGGGACGCACAGCCAGGTCTTCGCGGCACCTCCGGTCCAGTCGAAATTCCGCACGCAGTCGCGCATGGCTCGTAGATTGGCGTCCCCGCCATCGCCCGAGACGCTGCTCCCCTGCAGAATGCGCCCGCCAAACAGCTTCAAATGGAGCATGCCGGCGCCGATGACGGGATTGAACAGCTTGAGGGTCAGGACGGTCGTGACCGCGCTGACGAACAGCAGCGCCGCGATGTGAAGGGCGAAATGGATCGTGCTCAGAGTCAGCTTGATGGGGCCGTTCAGCCATTTCCACAGCTTGTGTTTCAGCCGTGTGTCCACATAGAAGATGAGGCCCACCCAAAGCCCGAGCAGCAGGAAGAAGAACGTGGGATTGGCTCGCGCTGTCGCGGCCAACGCCGCCCCGCTCGCGATATGAAGATCGAAGATGCTTTCCGAAGGCGCGGGGGCAAACTCTTTGGGAACGGACGTTCCGAAGATCCAGGCATAGAAAAAATAGACAAATCCGACCAGGACGGCGAAGCGCTTGTTGTGAAAGGGCAGCCACAAATTCTTCAACGCCAGGATGCGGCTGCGCATCCTGGAGGGATAGAACTTCATGGCACGAAAGTGATAATCCGGCTCCGCCTCGACCTCGACGGCCAGTGATCCCGTGTCGAGCAATGCCCTGCCGGACACCGTCGAATTCACCACAAGGTGTTTCTTCTGGTCGTGGGTTGGGTGGGCGAACGCGCCTCCCCCGCCGGCAACGATGAGCTGCAGCGGCGG
>DASZSI010000179.1:0-3374 GCA_035548775.1 Hyphomonadaceae bacterium | reverse complement strand
CGACGGATCCTTGGCGAACACCAGCCGGTAGGTTTCGCCCAACGCGCGCCGCAACATGTCTTCCATGTCCGAGATCACGCTATTGACGTCGAGCGCTACCGGCATCAACGCCTGTTGCCTGGAAAATGCCAGCATGCTTTTGGTCAAGGTGGCGCCGCGGTCGACCGCCTTGATGCAGGAGCCGATCCAATCCCGCAGCATCGCGGTGTTGGGCGGCTGGCCTGCGCCGTCCGCCAGCTCTTCATTGATCATCTGCAGGCGGCCCAGCAGAACGGCGAGCAGATTGTTGAAGTCGTGGGCGACGCCGCCGGTCAACTGACCGATGGCCTCCATCTTGTGCGCCTGCGAAAGCTGCTCTTCGAGGTCGACCACCGCCTGCTGGGCATCCTTCTGCTCGGTCACATCGAGGTAGATGGCTATGGCGCGTGAAGGCACGCCGTCGCGCCACTCGATTGGCTCGGCCTGGCGCCGGATCCAGCGATGATCGCCGTCGGGACGGACGATGCGGAACTCGGAAGCGCGCGGATAGTCGCCGCGTGATTCGCGTTCGCGATAGTTTCGCACCACGCTTCGGTCGTCCGGATGGACGTGAGCCAGGAACTCGTCGCCCGTGAAGGCCTCCAGCCCGGGATCGCGGTCGAACAGCGAATACAGTTCCTCCGACCAGACCGCGGTGTGCTGAGGCCAATAGACGATCTCGGCGCTGCCGATCTTGCCCACGCGCTGCGACTGTACCAGGTGGTCCCGTCTGCGCAGCAGTTCCTCGGCCGTGCGCTTCAGGTCCGTTTCGACCGAGCGGCGGACGGCCATTTCATGTTCCAGCTCTCTGTGCTTGGCCAGATCCATCGTCCATATCTGCAAGGTTATGGCCGACATGAAAGCGACCACCGCGCAACTGCTGATCAAGCCGATCGTCAGCAGGGTATCGGCGGGAACGTCGAGGCCCGGTTTCGTGCCGGTGGCGTGCGCAACCACGAACGCGGTCAGCATCGCACCCTGCGCGATCAGGTTGACGGCGCGCCAGCGTGGCCAGGGCCCGAGATAGTAGATCGCGGTGCCCACAGCCATGACCATCCAAACCAGCGCAGGCGACAGCAGGCCGCCGAAATAGTGGGAGATGATCAGGACGATCGCCGCGAAATATAGCGCCGATACGGCGCCCATGATGTCGAGACGCCCCGTCGCCTTCAAGATGAAGGGGAACAGCGCGAACAGCGCGACCGCAGCCGCGAGCCACGCGACAACTCCGCCGTTGATCGGCGCCGCCGCGTAAAGCACGACCATCAGCAGCAAGCCGAACACGGCGCCGGCCAGATGGCTGGCCAGGAAGACGTGATGGCGCTGGCGGAGTGTGGCCTCGGTGATGCGGGGATGGATGAACCAGCTCAGCAGACGCGATTGCGACGCGTCCCGCGAGGAAGCATTTGCCGTTTCGCCGGGCGCCATTTCCGATTGGCTTGCCTGATGATCCAATGGGCGGGTTCCATCCGCTGCCGTGCGCCGCGATTGTAAAGACCGGCCGGACCTGATCAAGCGCAACGCGGCCGGAGACATATTTCGACAAAAAAGGCCCGGCGGTTGCCCGCCGGGCCCTATCCCCATGGGGGACTATCGCATCGCGCTTACTTCGGCGCGTAGGCGTACTTGCCGCCGTTGTATTCGTAGACCAGGAAGCCGGGGGCGATGACGTCGCCCTTGGCGTCGAAGCCGATGGTGCCCAGGGTGGTGTTGAACTTGTTGGCGCGCAGCGCCTCTTCCACCTTGGTGCCGTCGGTGCTCTTCGCCTTGGTGACCGCTTCAGCCCAAGCTTGCAGTGCAGCATAAGCGTACAGCGTATAGCCGGCCGGTTCGTACTTCTGATCCTGGAACCACTTCACCAGCGCGGCATTGGCCGGATCCTTGGTGGCGTCGGGATTGAAGGTGAACAGCGTGCCGTCACCGGCGGGGCCGGCGATCGCGTTGAACTCGGGGTCATTGAGAGCGTCGCCGCCGGCGACCGTCAGCTTCATGCCCTGTTCCTTCGCCTGGCGCGCGATCAGAGCCGCTTCCGGTTGGTAGCCGCCGTAGAACAGCACATCGACCTTGGCCTGCTTCAGCTTGGTCACCAGGGCGCTGTAGTCCTTTTCGCCCTGCGTGATTTCATCGTACAGGACTTCCTTCACACCCTTCTTGTTGAGCTCGGCCTTGAACGCGTCGGCCAGGCCCTTCGAATAGGTCTGCTTGTCGTCGACGATGGCGACGACCTTGCCCTTGAAGTGGTCGATGATGTAGTCGGCCATGGTCGGGCCCTGCGCGTCATCGCGGCCGCAGACGCGGAACACGTTCTTGAGACCGCGCTCGGTGTATTGCGGGTTGGTCGACGCCGGCGAGATCTCGACCACATTGGCTTCGCTGTAGACGCTCGAGGCCGGGATCGACGAGCCGGAGCAGAAGTGACCGATCACCACGGCGGCCTTCTTCGACACCAGATCGTTGGCCACGCTGACGGCCTGTTTGGGATCGCAGGCGTCGTCGCCGATTTCGATCTTCAGCTTCTGGCCGAGCACGCCGCCCTTCGCGTTGATGTCTTCGACGGCCTTTTCGCCGCCGCGCTTCAACTGCTCGCCGAAAGCAGCGATGCCGCCGGTCATCGGTCCCGCGAGACCGACCACGATGTCGGCTTTCGCGGCCGATCCGGTGGCAACGGCCAGCGCGGCCGCTCCCATAAGCAAGCTCGCCAGTCTATTCATGTGCTTCTCCCCTATTTCGAGCGTCCGGTCGCCGCCCCGGGCGGGATCGCGAAGGCCCATCAACGAATTAAAAGGTGATCCATAGTAGCAAGTCTTTGGCTGCCCGCAACTGGCCGTATTCCTTGCGGTTTCAAGCTTTTGCCCGCCAGTTTAGCAATCCGGTGCGCTCGTACAGCCAGGGATACTGGGTGATCATCTGCCGCACGCGCGTGACCCGGTAAGCGAAAAGGATGACGGCCAGCAGCCAAAGCGTATCGACCAGGTAACCACTCAGGAGGAACAACTCGCCCTTGAACAGGGCGAAGACGATGAACCGGTCGCCACACCCGAGCAGAAGCGTGTAAGGGATCGCGTGCCAGAGCGGTCGCCAGGTCGATGCGAGCGCCTGGCCGGTGGTGAAGGCGCAACCGCCCATGAAGACGACGGTGATCGCGAGCGTCACATCCCAATCGGTACCGAAGACGGACGCCCAGCCGCTCATCGCGCTGCCCCCGCCGCGGCGCCATGATCGCCGCCGCCTTCGAGATAAGCGGCGCGGACGGCGGGATTGGCCAGAAGTTCCTTGCCGCTGCCGCGCATGGTGATCTGGCCCTGCACCATCACGTAGCCGCGATGCGCGAGCTTGAGCGCATGGAAGGCGTTCTG
>DASZSI010000178.1:0-2469 GCA_035548775.1 Hyphomonadaceae bacterium | reverse complement strand
ATAACGCGCGCCATGCGAAGCCTTGGCGTCGCGTGGCGTCCCAACGATGATGAAGCCGATAACTGGGAACTGATCGTTTCGATCCGCTGATATATTGTCCAAGCTATTGATATTCCACTGCTGACGGCACCGGCAGATCGCCACGCGAGCTCAACCTCGTCCATATTCCACGAAAGGTCTATTGCCGCTTCTGACGTTCGGCAGCATGTCGAACGTCGGCTTAGCGCCAGAAGCGGCCCAACGGACATTCGTCCAATTCCCTATCTCATTGAATATCGATCCGGAGCTATCTTTCTCGCGACATGTCTCGCCGGTCATCTCAACGCGACACAAGACCTAAGTCAGCTGATGCAATAGATCTGCAGCGGTCGCGACATCTGGGGTCGAATGCTGTCCCTCGAAGTGATCAAACACGACGCGCAGGATCCGTTGGGCATTCACATGGTCCCCAGCCGCGGCGATGAGGGACGCAAGCTCAATTGACGCGCGCAGCTCACATGCTCTTGCGCCTTGACGGCGACTATAGTCGAGGGATGTCCGAAACCAGCTTTCCGCCTCTTCTTTCGCCCCTCGCCGATCGGCAGCAAGTGCGAGAACACCTTTCAAACGGAGCAGCTCCGGGAGGTAGCAGAGGTCGCCGCCGATTGCGACCTTCCTCAGATTCGCATCCAGCACGCCCGTCGCCTCGGTGACCTGATCCGCGACGATCAAGCCCTGGACGAGCGAGATGTTCAGCGGCGTGGTCAACAGTTCGTAGGGAGCCGCATCAAGCTCGCCCAGGCACGCTCTCAGCATGTCGATGCCATGCTCCACTTGTCCTTGGCGGACCGCCAACTCACCGCGAAATCCCCGACCCACAGCAAGATAAGGGCCGAGCGCATGAAACTGCGCCTGAGAAAACAGCCGATCCAAGTGTTCGCCGGCCTTCTTGAGATCCCCGAGCCAGAGAAAGACCGAAATCACCCAAATCAGCGCGATGGCTGACGTCAACGGATGGCCCAGGACCTCGGCTTCCTTGACCGCTGCCTGCGCCTGATCGACTGCCCGATCCGGAAAGCCTTCCAGCCAGAGATTGCGAGCGAGTATCGCGCCAGCGAGGACGCGGCCATCGAAGCCGAGATACTTGGTCATGCCGGGATCGCGCGGGGACGATGGTCTGAACGCCGCCTCCAGTGCGGCATGCGCCCGATAGAGTTCTCCACCAAGGTGGAGGGATATCCCCATCAAGGAAAGAGCCATGGTCTCCGAGGCAGGGTCTCCGAGACCCTCGGCGACGACAGCGCAGCGTTCCGCGTAGCGCCGCGCGGCCTTGAACTCGCCGGTACGCAGGTGAAACATCTGGAGCGGGCCGAGGATCTGGATTTGCTCGCGCGGCGAGCCGCGCCCTTCCGCAAGCTCATAGCTCCTGAGCAATGCGGTCCGCGCCGCTTCCTTTCCGCCGCGGGTGAACATCAGGGAGACGCCCAAGGCGGCCTGAAGCTGCATCTCGTCCGAATCATCCGATGCCGCGGGATCGAGGGCCGCGACTGCTTGCGCGGTCCAATGGTGGCATTCGGTGAGAAGCGACATCGAGAGGAATGCCGGCGCTGCAGCCACGGCGAGACGAACGCCGAGACCGTCGTTTCCGGCCGGACCGAAACACCATTCGAGCGCCGCGCGAACGTTCGCCAGCCCCGCAAGATACAGGGACCTTTGGAACGCGCTCGTCAGCGTCGGCCGCTTCGTGCCTTCCTCCTCCAGCCAGCGCTGGTAGTAGCTCGCATGGCGCTCGGGGAGGCCGGCTTGACCGGGATCGTCGGTTGCGACCTGAAGGGCATAGGCGCGGGTCGCGTCGAGCAGACGATAGCGCATCATCGCACCCGCCGGCCTGGTCGCCACCATCGACTTCGCCACAAGCCCGTCGATGGCGCTGAAGACCCGCTCCTTGTCGATTGTGCCGGTTGTCACGACCTCGAGCGCAGCATCGATCGAGAAGTGGCCGACGAATACCGACAGGCGACAAAGCAGCAGTCGTTCGTCGTCGGAAAGAAGCTCATAGCTCCAGTCCAGGGTCGCTTGCAGCGTCTTCTGCCGCCCGGGTGCCGTCCGCTGGCCGGGCCATAGAAGCGCCATCCGTTCCCCGAGCAGCTCTGCGGTCTTCTGCAGGCCGAGGCCCGCCACGCGCGCAGCCGCAAGCTCAATGGCAAGGGGGACGCCGCCAAGCTCGCGGCAAACGTCGCTCACGATCTGAATGGACGGCGCGTCAAGCTCCAGGCTCGCGCCGCTGGCGGCCGCGCGCTCCAGGAAGAGCTGGTTCGCCGGAAAGCTCCGTGCGGCGTCATTGGCCGATAGCGGCCCGTCCGGGGCGCAGGCGAGCGGCGCGAGCCGGTAGACGTTCTCGCCCTCGACCTGCAAAGGCACCCTGCTTGTTGCCAGGATGTGGGCCTCGGGCGCTGCGGAAAACAGGCGACTTGCGAGGCGCGCGACCGC
>DASZSI010000177.1:0-14820 GCA_035548775.1 Hyphomonadaceae bacterium | reverse complement strand
CCAAGGCGCTCAACTACGGCCTTGAACATGCGCAGGGCGAGTTCGTGGTCGTGTTCGACGCCGAAGACCGGCCCTCTCCCGGCCAGCCACGCGAAGCCATGGCGGCCTTCGCGCGGGGCGGTCGCGACCTTGCTGTCGTCCAGGCCCCGCTCCTGATCGATAATGCTCGCGACAGTTGGCTCTCGCGACAGTTCGAACTGGAATACGCGATCCATTTCCTGGTCTGGCTGCCCTTCCTTGCGAAGATCAAGGCGCCCATCGCGCTTGGCGGCACCAGCAATTACTTCCGCCGCCGCCAGCTTGAAGATGCGGGCGGATGGGACGCATGGAATGTCACGGAAGATGCCGATCTCGGCCTGCGGCTTGCCCGCTTCGGGCGGGAAGCGGCCATGATCACCCTGCCAACCTGGGAAGAGGCCCCCTCGCGACCCGGCGAGTGGATGAAGCAGCGAACACGCTGGATGAAGGGACATCTCCAGACCTGGCTCGTGGCCAGCAGGGCGCCGTTCTCCGGCAAGCAGCGCTTTAATCCCGGCGAATTCCTGTCGATCCAGATGACACTCGGGGGATCGCTGCTCGCTTCGCTCCTGCATGGACCGCTTCTGGTCTGGCTCATCTACGGCCTCGCCACGCAACAGGCGGCGCTCCAAGGCTGGCACCTTGGCCTGTTTGCCGCCGGATATGTGGGCGTGCTGCTCGCGGCGTTAGCCGCGTTGGGAAAACCGAGGCTGACTGCCCTGCTCCTTCTTCCGCTCTACTGGCCCCTGTTGTCGATCGCCATGCTTCGCGCGCTCTGGGAGATGAAGACCCGGCCGCAATTCTGGGCCAAGACACAACATGGCTTTTCTCGCACACGGCCGGTCCAGCAGGTCATCAATACGCCTGTTCACGAGACGCCGCTGGACAACGTGATCCAGCTGGATTTCGGCTTCTAGCCCGCGCCGTTTCGTCCCGCTTGCCGTAGGCCGTGGCGCACGCCACATGCTCGCGGCATGGAAATGACCGCAACTCTCGGCCTGGCTGGCGTTGCCGCCCTTCTGACCGCTTTCGCAGCCTGGCGATCCGGCCGCCCGCGCAAGGACCGCCTTCATCCGAGCTGGATTTCCTGGCGGCTGGTCACGATCATCAGTGGCGCAGTCATCGTGCTCGCCGTGGTGCACGCGCTCAACCTCGCCGGCTTCCATACCGGCGCGAACCAACCGGGCTACGGCCCCCAACGGCCTTGATCGTTCCGATCTTGACCCTTCCGGCCCGCGCCTTTAGCCCTGGGAAAAAGGGAGTGCGCCATGGCCGACCTCGACAAATTCCGCGCCGATACCCGCGCCTGGCTGGCCGAAAACTGCCCGCAGTCGATGCGCACGCCGATGGTGGAAGAAGAAGTCGTATGGGGCGGCCGCAACCAGAAATTCTCCAACCCGGACTCGAAACTCTGGCTTGAGCGTATGGCCGCCAAGGGCTGGACCGCGCCGACCTGGCCGAAGGAATATGGCGGCGGCGGATTGTCGAAGGCTGAGGCCATCATCCTCGATCAGGAGCTGAAGGCCATCAAGGCGCGCGCGCCGCTGGCGTCGTTCGGCCTCTGGATGCTCGGGCCCGTTCTGCTGGAATACGCCAACGAGGAACAGAAGAAGCGCTTCCTGCCGGACATCGTCCATGGGCGTACCCGCTGGTGCCAGGGCTATTCCGAACCGGGAGCGGGTTCCGACCTCGCCTCGCTGCAGACCAAGTGCGAGGACAAGGGCGATCACTGGCTGATCAATGGCTCCAAGATCTGGACCAGCTATGCCAACCATGCCGACTGGATCTTCTGCCTTGTCCGCACCGACTTCACCAAGAAGCACGAAGGCATCTCGTTCGTCCTGTTCGACATGACGACGCCGGGCGTCGAGACACGTCCGATCCTGCTCATTTCCGGCTCCTCGCCTTTCTGCGAGACGTTCTTCACGGACGTGAAGGTTCCGAAGAACCAGCTGGTCGGCACGCCGGGCAAGGGCTGGGACATCGCCAAGCGCCTGTTGCAGTACGAGCGCCAGAACATCTCCGCCACCGGCTTCGGCGCCGACCGCAACTCGGGGCCCACGCTGGCCGACATCGCGAAGAAATATGTCGGCACGAAAGACGGCATCCTTGCGGATGGCGACCTGCGCAGCCGCATCACCAAGTCGATGATGTACGAACAGGCCTTCATGCTGACCATCCAGCGCAACACCGAAATGGCGAAAGCCGGCGCGGATGTCGGCCCCGGCACCTCGATCATCAAATACGCCGCCGCCAAGATGAACCAGACCAAGACGGAGCTTCAGGTCGAAGCCATGGGCCACCAGGGCCTCGGCTGGGAAGGCGAAGGCTTCAAGCCGGCCGAGATCATGTCCACCCGCTCGATGCTGCGCGCCAAGGGCAACTCGATCGAGGGCGGCACGTCCGAGGTCAACCTCAACGTCGTGGCCAAGCGCGTGCTCGGCCTGAGGGATCACCAGTAGACCTCAGTCCCGGCCATAGTCGCGTTCCACTTTCGCGATGCGGATGCGATAGCTGCTGTACCAGGCCGACTTGCCCTTCTCCTGGATGGCCAGGTGGTCGGCCACCTGCTTCCATGCGCGAATGTCGGCATCAGACCGCCAGTAGCTGACGAACAGGCTGAACTTGTCGGCGCGCGGATCGCCGTATTCGAAACCGATGAAGCCGGGCTGTTTCATCGCAAGCTCGACCATCTGGACTGCCGCCTGCCCATGTCCGTCGGCATCCGCCCCGGTTGCGAAGCTGGAAAAGATGGCCGCGTAGTAAGGCGGCTTCGGTGTGGTTGCGATGGTCATGGCGGCCCTCTCTCGGTGTCCCGAAAGCTAGGCCTGCCGCGGCGCGCAGAGCTATGCGCTCGCATGCATCGACGCGATACCTTGCGTGGCGCCGAGGGCGGCGTTAGCGCGCCATCCGCAATGCACGCTCCAGGACCGCGTCCCTGGTTCCGGCCTCGGCGAGTTCGCTCTCGGTCACCAACACATCGGGCTTTGCCAGTTCGCGCGGGCCGCCGCCCACTTCGTAGAGCCGCTCGACCGGCAGCCGGAAATTGACCTTGCTGCAAGGCAGGTCTTGACCCTCGATCGCGCCGCGCAGGCCGGCCATGGACGTACCGACCAGCACCGCATGCGCCGCCGACCGCAGGCCGATCGCCGTCCCCTCGCCCATCGACCCGGTCCAGTGGTCAATCAGGATGATCAGGCGCCCCTGGAAATAGTCGCGACGGCCGGTGACCTGCTCAGTCCAGGTCTTCGCGCCGCGCTGATGGGTCTGGTAGCCTTGGCTGCCCTTCACGAACCAGCTCATCAGCGGCTTGGCGACCGACGTGTCGCCGCCTGATGGCGTGTCGCGCAGGTCAAGCAGGATCGTGCTGGCCTTGCCGGCTTCCTTCATCAGCTTGTCGAAGGCCGGCGGCAGGGCGCTGCTGCCGATCGAATTGTTGAGCCGGATCATCGCCACGCCCGGCGCCGGCCAGGTCAGCGTCGCAGGTTCGTCGGGACCAGACAACACTTCGGAAATAGTCACGGCAACGCTGCCATTGGCGTCGTGCGCGATGATGTTGGTGTCGTGGTTGTGCGTGCCGGCCAGCGCCACGCGCGCAGCAAATGCCCGCATCGCGTCCGCCCTTTCAACGGTTGCGGGCGGAGGCTTCAGCGACGACAAGGGCGCACCCTCGATGGAATCGATCACCATCCCCTCGCGAAGGCCGCCCGCACGAGCCGGCGAACCGGGCCGCGCCTCGGCGACCACCAGATCAGCGCCGCGCGGCTCTATCCAGACGCTCGCCCCAGTTGGCACCAGACGCGGCGAGTCATCGTCGTTGCGACCAAGGTGAGCATGGTGATCGCCCAGCTGGTAGACAAACGCCTCCATCACCCGAAGCTGCTCAGTCTTGGTCCGGGCCTGACGGGCGCGCGCCTCAAGGCCGGCATGAATCGCGTCGACGTCGACGCCGCCACCGGTCGGATACGCCATGCGGTTGCGCACGTGGTCCCGCATGGCGGAAATGTCGGTGAACGCGGCCATGTCTGCCGAACAGTTCGCGGCCTCCATCGGCTTGGGCGCCTCGGCGCACGCTGCCAACGCGATCGCGAACAAGGACACGAATCTCAGGGGTGTTTGCATCGCGCCTGACTTCACCATCAGCGCGCGATTTGCAACCTTACCTCATCATCAGGAATTTCAGCATCCGCCGCGCCTTCTTGCCATAGGGCGGCGCCAGCATGTTTGCGGCGTTGAACCACCCGGTCCGGAAGACAGCGCGGGCGTGCGTGAAGCGCTCGAAACCGGCGCGACCGTGATAGTGACCCATGCCGCTGGGTCCCACGCCGCCGAATGGCAAGCCTTCCTGCGCGATGTGAAGCAGCGTGCCGTTGATGGTGACGCCGCCGGAATGGGTGCCTGCCAGAACAGTCTCTTGTTCCTTGCGATCCTCGGCAAAGACGTAAAGCGCCAGCGGATGGGGATGCGAATTGACCCAGTCCAGCGCGTCTTCGAGCGCATCATATCCGATCACCGGAAGCACCGGCCCGAATATCTCCTCCTGCATCAGGACGCAGTCCTGGGGCGCATCCAGCACCACCACCGGCGGCAAGATCCGCCTTGACCGGTCAGACG
The DNA here is from genome assembly GCA_035548775.1 of Hyphomonadaceae bacterium. Classification (GTDB taxonomy): domain Bacteria; phylum Pseudomonadota; class Alphaproteobacteria; order Caulobacterales; family Hyphomonadaceae; genus UBA7672. Next base: position 10,188 of record DASZSI010000177.1, on the reverse strand, counting down.
GCGCGGGATGACGCAACACCTTGGCGCCGCCCAGTTCAGCCTCTGCAATCGCCGTGGTCATGCGGTCGAAGGCGCGATCGCTGATCATGCTGGCGTAGTCATCGCCCACGTCGGGATAGGCGCGACGCGACTCCGCCACCACCATCTCGGCAACTTCAATCGCCTTCGAACGGGGAGCGAGCACATAGTCAGGCGCGATGCACGTCTGCCCGGCGTTGACGAATTTGCCGTAGGTGATCGCCTTCACTGCCTTGGGCACGGAAGCCGACGGGCAGATGATCGCAGGCGATTTCCCACCCAGTTCCAGCGTGACCGGCATCAGGCCTTCTGCGGCCGCTGCCGCAACCTTGCGCCCGATCGCCGTCGAGCCCGTGAACACCAGGTGGTCGAACGGCAGTTTGGTGAAGGCCGCCGCCGCCTCCGGACCGCCGGTCACCACGGCGACTTCCTCTTCCGCGAACGCCTTGCTGATCTTCTCCCGAAGCAGCTCGGAAAACTTTGGCGTCTGTTCGGATGGTTTGATGATCGCGCGATTGCCCGCGGCCAGTACATCCACCAGCGGCGACAAGGCCAGCTGCAACGGATAGTTCCACGGGCTGACGATGCCGATCACGCCCATCGGCTCGTGCCTCACCCACGCAGCGCCGGGCCAAAAGGTGTAGTCGATCTCCGCAGGGCTGGTCTGCATCCACCAGCCGACCTGTTTGCGGGCGTATCGGGCGGCGTTCAGCGTCACCACGGTTTCCAGAAGCGCCGTCTCGAACGCCGGGCGGTGTCCGAAGTCATCGGAGATCGCCTTGGCGAAGTCCTTGGCCCCGTCGCGCACTATGTCGGTCAGGCGATGAAGCCTGTCCCGGCGAACCCGAACACTGGGCGAGCCGTCGCGGGCATGAGCGGCGCGCTGCAATTCCAGCAGGCGGCTGGCGTCCGTCTCGGAGGCTGAATGGCCGTCCATGGCGTCTCCCGGTCCGGCCTCAGTTGACCCGCGACCGCCTGGCGTTTCAAGCTGCCTCTTGGCGGCCGCGGGAGCGATCACATGAAGTTTCTACCCGGAACCTCGATTGCTGCGCTTGCACTTGCCCTGGGTCTATCCGCCTGCGATTCGAAGCCGGCTCCGACATCTGCCGGTGCTTCCGCTGGCGCAACGACCGCCACAGCCGCACCGCTTTGCACAGCGCCGGTTTCCCGCGAGATCGCCCTCACGGCGCCCGACGCCAAGGACAAGCTGGAAGCAGAAGCCATCGGCGCCGACTGCAGCCAAGCCGTGATCGTTTTCACGCTCCACAACACCGCCGGAAAACTGATGTGGACTCACGCGGTCGAGGCCACCAACACCTGGGCCTTCGTGCCTGACCAGGACAACAAACCCGTTCCCCCGGCGGACGGCGTTCACAGGATGATGGAAGAGGCGCTCAAGAACGCCGAGCTTAGCAGGTCCAAGTCAGCGCCCGACTGGCCGGAAGGAAAGGAGCGGCCGGAGGATCCGACCGGCCTCTTTCATGTGACGGAACATCCGCGCGGAACCTATCTAGACATGCGCAACAAGGACCTGCCCATGCTGTGCATCGACCACCGCATGGGCCAGCGCGTGTGTGTTGTCTTCGATCCGATGTTCCCGGATCTGGCGAGCGAACTCTATCGGTCGCAGTCCTGACCCGTCAGCGCCGAGGCTTGTAGAGTCCGTTGAAGTTCTCGACCCATTCGTACTTGTTGGAGTCGAAATTCTCGAAGCGCTGGCGGACCGAGCCATCGGCATTCTTCGTCCAGGTCCCGCGTGAACGACCGGAATATCCCGCCGCCGTCTGCAGATCGCCTTCCAGCACCATCTCGCCTTTTGCGTTGGGATTTCCGGCGTAGTCGGTCAGCGTGCCCGGCGCGATCCACACTTGGCGCCATTGCCCGCGTGACGGATCATAGAAGTTGTAGCTCTGCCCATGCCCGCCGGTTGAACTCTTCCAGTGTTCGACGATCAGGCAGCCGTCTTCCTCGCGCGTGATCGAACTGGTCCCGACTTGCTTGCCGGAGGGGTCGAAGACGTTCCACTCCCCTACCCAGAAATCGAACGCCTTGTAGACCGGCGCCACGCATCGCGCGGGCGGCGCCTGGGGCGGCTGGGCAAAGGCTGGTGCGGCCAGCAGAGCAACCAGCAGGATCGGCATCTTCATGATTTCAGTCCCACAAGAGCGACCCCGCGTGACCTTGCTACGCCAACGCCATCCCGGCAAGACTGGCGCGAGGGAGCGGCCATGGCGGACGAAAATTCAGTCGACCATTACGGGGCAAGCTACGGCAATTTTGCCAGCGACCTGGCCGCACAGATCAGGCGGGAAGCCTTTGGCGAAGACATTGGCCAGAACGGATGGCAGACAGCAGACGAGCAGGACATCTTCATCCAGTGGTTGAAGCTGTCGGCCTCCTCCCGCCTTCTCGATTTCGCCTGCGGCGCGGGCGGGCCTGCGTTGCGGATTTGTGAGACAACCGGCGCACGCGTTGACGGCATCGACATCGACGCTCGCGCCATCGCCGCCGGCCGCGCGATGGCCGGCGAACGCAATCTCGCGGATCGGGTCGCCTTTCACGTCGGCGACGGCGGGTCTCGACTTCCTTTCGGTGATGCGACCTTCAACGCGGTCATCTCGATCGACGCCGTGAATCATATTCCGGACCGCGCAGCGATGTTCGCGGAATGGCGGCGCGTGCTGAAGCCAGGCGGCGTTGCCCTCTTCACCGACCCGGCCGTCATCACGGGTCCGATCTCCGGCGAGGAATTGCGCATCCGATCCTCGATCGGCTCCTTCCTCTTCACCCCGCCGGGCGCAGACGAATCATTTCTGAAAGCTGCCGGCTTTGCCCTGATCGAACGCCTCGATCGCACCGCGAACATGGGTCGAAGCGCCCGTGGCCGGCAGACCGCTCGCGCGCGTCATGAGGCCGACCTTTGCAAGCTTGAGGGGGAGGCTACCTTTGAGCGCCAGCAGATCTTCTTCGAAACCGCCGCGAGGCTGGCCGAGGAAGGTCGCCTGTCGCGGATAGCCTTCCTGGCGCGCAGCTAATTCTGCTGCGCCGCACCACATGTGCTGCTAGAGTGGAGGCATGAAGATCCAGTTCTGGTTCGAATTCGCCTCGACCTATTCCTACCCGGCGGTCATGCGCATCGACAAAGTCGCGGCGTCCAAGGGGGTCGAGGTCGAATGGCGGCCCTTCCTGCTGGGGCCCCTTTTCCACGCCCAGCAGGGAATGAAGGACAGTCCCTTCAATGTCGTGCCGGTAAAGGGCAGCTATATGTGGCGCGACATCGAACGCACGTGTGAGAAACACAACCTTCCCTTCCGCCGGCCGCATCGCTTTCCCCAGAACGGGTTGATGGCGGCAAGGATCGCCCTGTCGCTGCCGCAGGCTGACCGGCCCAATTTCGTCAAAGCGGTCTATCAGGCGAACTTTGTCCACGACCGCGATATCTCCGACCCGCAGATCCTCCATGCCGCCGCGCGCCGGGCAGGCCTCGACCCGCTGGAAGTGCTCGGCGCCATGAAGTCGGAGCCGGTGAAGGAACAGCTGCGCGAGGAAACCGGCATAGCCGCAGACTTGGGGATTTTCGGCGCCCCATCCTTCGTGACCCCTGACGGCGAGCTGTTCTGGGGAAATGACCGCCTTGAGGACGCCCTTGATTGGACGGTCCGGGGGACGCTAAGACCGAGCGCCCAAAACTGAAGAACCGGTATGTAGCCGGACCACCCAGGGGAGACGTGCATGGCGTTCGTGCTCAGCGAAGAGCAGCAGATGCTGCGCGACAGCGCTCTGTCGTTTGCCGCCGAAAAGCTGCCCGTCAGCCAGCTGCGCGCCCTTCGGTCCAAAGGCGCCCCCTTCGACAAGACGGCCTGGAAGGAGATGGTCGAGCTTGGATTCACCGGCGTGCTGGTTCCGGAACAGTTCGGCGGCTCCGGCTTCGGCTATGTCGGTCTCGGCCAGGTGCTGGAGGCGCAAGGCCGCAGCATCGCGTCCTCACCCCTTCTGTCGACCGCCCTCATCGGCGCCTCGGCCCTCATCCTGGCCGGCAACGACAAGCAAAAGTCGGAATGGCTGCCCAAGATCGCCTCGGGCGAAGCCATCACCGCGCTCGCGGTTGATGAAGGCCCGCACCACGATCCCGCCCACATCAAACTGGCGGCGAAGAAATCCGGCGCGGGGTTCACCCTGTCCGGCGAAAAGCGCTACGTGGTCGATGGCGCGGAAGCCACCCTGCTGATCGTGGCCGCGCGCACCTCGGGGGATGCGGGTGATGCCACGGGCGTGACGCTGTTCCTCGTGCCGACCGACGCCAAGGGCGTGACACGCACGGCGCTCAAGACGCTCGACGCCCACCCCGCCGCCAATATCTCATTCGCCAATGTCGAGGTTGGGGCCGAGGCTGTGCTTGGAGCGGTCGGCGCTGGGCATGGCGCACTCGAAGCGATCCTTGATCGTGCGCGGATCGGCATTGCCGCGGAAATGTTGGGCGCGGCGGATGCAGCCTTCGAGATGACCTCCGAATACCTCAAGACTCGCAAGCAGTTCGGTCAGTTGATCGGCTCGTTCCAGGGGCTGCAGCACCGCGCGGCGGTCATGTTCACCGAGCTTGAACTCACGCGTTCCTGCATCGCGGCCGCGCTCGAAGCGCTGGACCGTAACGCCAACAACATTTCGGAACTGGCCTCGCTGGCCAAGGCCCGCGCAGGCGAAACGCTGCACCTCGTCTCCAACGAAACCGTGCAGATGCATGGCGGCATCGGGATGACCGACGCGCACGACTCGGGCCTCTACATGAAGCGCGCCCGCGTGCTCGAAGCGCTATACGGCAGCGAAGCCTTCCACCGCGACCGCTATGCGCGGATTGGCGGGTACTAGTTTTTAGGCTTCTCGCATTTTTGCCGTTTCCACCTCGGCAGTCCGAGGGCGAATGCCGCAATGAACAGCAGAGCTGTTCCGCCGAGCCAGATCTGCCAGACCACCATCACGCCGGGATCGCTTCGATAGACAATTTCCGGGTCAGGCAGGTAATGCAGCAACGCGGGCAGAATGGTGAGCGGCGCGGCCAGAGGCATCAGAAGAAGAATGCGCCTTTGCAACCCGCCCCGCCGCGCTCCGAAAACTAAGCACGGTACAGCACACACAAGCAGGCTGATGCTGCCGAGAAGAGCGCTCCAACCCCCAACCGCATAACCGAACAGGACGCCGGTCAGCAGAAGCACGAAAACGATGGCGAGATAGACTAGGAGCAGAGTCACCCAGCGCGGCGCTCCTATGCCATCCAGAAAATCGCCAATAAGGCCTTTCACTATCTGCCCCCAAAAGCGACAGGCACCAACGGCAAGGTGTCGGATCGCCCTTAACGATTCGTCGACGCGAGCCGACAAATCCGGCCTGCAATCCGCTAGTCAGCGTCCTCGGTCACGGGATCGCTGGTCTCAGCAGAGATGATAAGCGCATAGCCGTCAGGATCGCGGAACGAGAACTCACGGCGGCCGTACCAGTAGACTTCCGGACCCCACTCGATTGCCACCTTGCTAGCAATGGCCTGATGGATCGCCATAGCGTCATCGACATTGAGCGAGATGGTGACGTGGCCAACGGGCTCGTTCGGCTGGGCCAGGATGAACTGCAGCACCACGTTATCGCGCCGCATCAGGACGAAGCTGGGATCATCCTCCGGCCACGGATCGCCCGCCTCGAAGCCAAGCAGGTCTTCGTAGAACGCGATCGTTCTTTCAAGGTCCCGGATCGGAAGCCGGGGCGATACGCCGATGAAGCCGGTGGCTGACGTCATGATCTGGCCCTTCGTGACCGTCAGACGATATCTAGCGCGAAACCACGCCGCCGGAACGTCTTACTTGGTGAAGTTCCAGATTCCTTCGGTACTCTTGAGATTGTTGGCGAACGACTCGACCTGTCCGCGCAGGAAGGCCGGCGTGATCTCGTGATTGTCGAGAACGCGGTGAAGATAGAGCTTCTTCTGATCCTGATCGACGTAGAAGGTCGATGGATCGATGTTGCCGTTGGCGACAAGAAGGTCCAGCCACTTGCTGGCGGGAACAGCGCTTAGATCGTTGATGAGGCCAAGGTTCGAGTTCATGCCAAGTTTGGTGCCGTCTCCGCTGAGCACCAGCTGCATGTAGATGTCCCAGGTGTCCTGCTTGATATCGATAAGGAAGCCCTTGCTGAGCGCCTTCGGCTCGTAGCCGAGCCCATCCAGCATGGCCTTCAGGCTGTCATTGTTCAGCGTCTGGCCGGTCTGCGCCACGGCTGGCGACGCGACCAGGCCGGACACGGCGAGCGCAACAACCAGAATCCAATTCTTGATCTGTCCCACAGTCCCCTCCGTCAAATCCCCACCGCGACGCAAAGCTAGTCAGCGTCGCGGAACAGGTCAATTTGGCGACGCCGTTGTTGCCGCTCGCGGCAATGGACTTGGCAGGGACTGGCGGCGCGGCTAAGGCCCTCTCTGCGCGGCGTGGACCGCGATGACAAAAAGGCGTCTCGCCGGGTGTGCGAGCGACACACGGGGAATTCGACATGATCGAGAATCTGTTCTCACTGAAGGGGCGGGTGGCGCTGGTCACCGGCGGCTCGCGCGGCATCGGCAAGATGATCGCCCAGGGCTTCGTTGAAAGCGGCTGCAAAACCTACATCTCCGCCCGCAAGGCCGATGCCTGCGACGAGACCGCAGCCGAGCTCACCAAGCTGGGCCACGCGCCCTGCATGTCCCTGCCGCAGGACATCTCGACCGTCGCCGGCGCCAAGATGCTGGCCGAGCAGATCTACAAGCTCGAGGGCAAGCTCGACATCCTGGTCAACAACGCCGGCGCGGCCTGGGGTGCGGCCTTCGAGGAATTTCCGGAAAGCGGCTGGGACAAGGTGATGAACCTCAACGTCAAGTCGCCCTTCTTCCTGACCCAGGCGCTGCACGCCGCCCTGAAGAAAGCCGCCTCGCCCGACCGGCCGGCGAAGGTCATCAACATCTGCTCGATCGATGGCATCCGTCTCAATCCGTGGGAAACCTATTCCTATCACGCCTCGAAATCCTCCCTGCTTTATCTCACCAAGCGCATGGCGGCGCGTCTCGTGCGCGACAACATCATCGTCACGGCCATCGCGCCCGGACCGTTCGCTTCGGAAATGAACAAGGCCGCGCGCGACCATGCCGACGCCGTCGCCCAGCGCACGCCCATGCGCCGCATCGGCAAGGATGAAGACATGGCCGGCGCTGCGATCTTCCTTGCCTCAAAGGCCGGAGACTATGTCTGCGGCGATTCGATCGCGGTTGATGGCGGCATCGCCTACGCCTCACTGCCGGCGGACGGCCCGAGCTAGGGCCATTATTACGGAACCCGATCGGTTCCTTGCCGCTGACAAGTTATCGCCTGTGTGCCCCACGGAACCCGTTCCGTGGGGTTCCCGTTTTCACTGGACGTCAGGAATAGCGAGGAAAGGCGCGCAATACGCCATGAACACGCATGTAGAAGATCTCATTGCCTACCCCCATCGCCACTTCAAGCACCCCCACGACGTGCTCGACGAACCGACGCTGAGCATCGAGGAAAAGCGGTTGATCCTTGAAAGCTGGAAGCTGGACGCGCAGCGCCTGGCGGAAAGCACCGCGGAGAATATGAGCGGAGGCGAGGAATCCGACCTGCGCGATGTCTCGAAGGTCCTGGTCGAACTCAAGCAGATGGAAGATACGCCGCAAGCGATCCAGCGCTCGCATCCCTCTCCCGGCGTAGGAACCGGCATGGGCATCGGCGCCCTGGTCGGCGCAGGCGCAGGCCTGGTGATCATCGCCGTCACCGGCCCGTCCCTCGCCGTGCTCGCTCAGGCAACTGTCGTAGGCGTCATCCTCGGCGGCGTCGCCGCTGCACTAAGGAATGCCGTCCGCAACTGACACAGGACGCCGGAACCGCATACGCGGACGGGCGTTGCGTACCCACGAGTTCAAGGAGACTAGATATGAAGCTTCTCATTGCAGCTGCGGGCCTTGCGACACTTGTTGGACTGGGCGCCTGTACGTCCAGCGGGAACACTGAACGCGGCGCGCTGACCGGCGCCCTTCTGGGCGGCGCGGCCGGCGCCATCATCGGCAACAACACCGGGTCAGGCGACGCAGGAACGGGCGCTGCGATCGGGGCGGCTGTGGGCGCCGCGGGCGGCGCCGTGGTGGGCCACGAGCAGGACAAGAACCAGCAGCAGGCCGGCGGCTACGGCCCCAATGGCGAACCGCTGATGTACGACAATCGCGCCGATCGATACTACTATGTCGATCGCCGGTCCGGCCGAACATATTGGGCAAACGGCGAGTATCGCGGCTAGCCGCGATACCTGACGAACTCGCCGGACGGGAGCGCCGCGACAACGGCGCTCCCAGTGCGTTCCAGCTGATGATTCAGGCCTCCCGGTTTGGAACCCAAGAGCCGAGTCGTTCATTTTGATTTCGGAGAACGGAAAAGAACCGCCATGACTGACCTGCAGGAAAAGGAAATCATCGATCAGATCGACCGGGAAGTTGCTTCCTCGGACGGCTTGATCGCGCTGGTCCTTTGCCTGTCGATGGCGGTCGGCCTTCTGGTCGCCAGCGGCCTCGCCCTGATGGGTTCGCTTTGATTCTGGCTACTGGAACCTGCTGAAACCGCCGGCGTTGATGCCTCGGACTGAAGGGTCCGGGAACCCATGAAAACAATCGCGCTGTACAACCCCGCCTCCGGCTCCGTGACCACGGAAGGCAAGGACCGATTGCGCGCCGCCCTGGAAGCCGCCGACGTGCGCGAGGCTGATGTTATCGAGATCGACTGCAGCGATTTTCACGGCCAGCTTTCACGCCTGTCCGCGCAGAGCCCTGATCTTTTCGTCGTCTGGGGCGGAGACGGCACGCTGCGCTCGGCGCTGGCGGTGGCCGGCCAGACGACGCCGAACCTGCTCCTCCTGCCCGGCGGCACGATGAATCTTCTCACGCGCTCGATCCACGGCGACAAGGCCTGGGACGTCGTACTGAAGGATGTGCTCGCGGGACCTCGCCGCCGGACAATTCCAGCGGGGCGCGTCGATCAAGAACATTTCTACTGCGCCATGCTTGCAGGCGCTCCTGCGCGGTTTGCCGAGGCGCGCGAAAGCCTGCGCCGGGGCGAGCTGGTCAAGGCGGCGAGCGAAGCCCGCGTGGCGCTCGATACGCTGAACTCGCTTCACCTCGATGCCAGTTATCGCGATGGCTATTCGTTCGGACACGAGCGGCTGCCAAGCACCAGTGTCATCGGCGCGCTTGTGGGGCCGGTGGCCAAGGGCGAAGGCATGGAAATCGCCGCCCTCTCCGCCCCGTCGGCCGGCGCCGCACTCAATGTCGTGTGGTCATCCTTCCTCTCCGACTGGCGCAACGCGCCTGGCGTGACGGTCGTCCCCGCCCGCTCGCTCACCATCGAAAATCCTGAGGGCGGCGACATTCCCGTCATCATCGACGGCGAAGCTATCGAAGCTGGCAGCCGTGTAAAAGTTCGATTTGTCGAGGAAGCCGCACAATGCCTGACAGCGGCGTAGAACGACAACCAGTCCGGCTGATCCACCTTTCCGATGTGCATTTCGGCGCGGAAGACGTTGACGCCTTGAAGGCGGTTGAAGATTTCGCCGCTCACATCAAGCCCGACGCAATCGTCATTGCAGGCGACATCACGCAAAGCGGCAAGCGGCGGGAATTCGAAGCCGCCCGCGCCTGGTTCGACCGGCTCGGCGTTCAGCCCATCGTCGCGCCGGGCAACCACGACACGCCCGTGTTCCACCTGCCCGCCCGCATGATCGCACCGTTCAATCGTTACGCACGGTACATGTCCGGATTGGATGCGGTCGGCCGGCTGGTCGAGTTGCATGGCGGCCTCGTCCGCCTTTCCGCGATCAACACAGCGCGCGGAATGCAATCGCGCATGAACTGGGCGGACGGCGTGATTGACCTGGCCGATCTCGAGGCGGCGGTCTCGCGGCTTGCCGATGGTCCGGAAGGCGCCTGGCGCATTCTTGTTTGCCACCATCCGCTCGTCGAGCCGGGACATTCCCAGGTTGCAGTTGAAACGCTGCGTGGTGTTGAGGCGCTGCGCCGCTGCGCCGCAGCCCGTGTCGATGCGATCCTCACCGGGCACATCCACGATCCGTTCGCACAGCCCGTCGCGGCGGCGCATC
>DASZSI010000176.1:0-1903 GCA_035548775.1 Hyphomonadaceae bacterium | reverse complement strand
TTATGGGCCCCGGACTACTCGCTACGCTCGCATCCGGGGATTGGTGAGCCTCACCAACAGCGCTAGATTCATCGACATGTCAGACCCCGATTACACGCGGATCCCCGAACCGGCCGCTGACGTGTTCACGGCGCCCTTGATCAAGCCGGCGCAGGTGGGCGCCGATTGGCTCGAGCCCGCGCAACGCGTTTACACGAAGGACGAGCACGCGCTCTGGGACGAGCTTTATGCGCGGCAGATGAAATTGCTGCCGGGCCGCGCCGTCGATGAATTTCTCGAAGGCGTCGATGCGCTGGGCCTCGGCGATGGCGGCGTGCCGGATTTTCAGAAGCTCTCCGCCAAACTGCACAACGCCACCGGCTGGAGCGTCGTGCCGGTGCCGATGCTGATTCCCGATCACGTCTTCTTCTATCACCTCGCCAACCGCCGTTTTCCCGCCGGCAATTTCATCCGCTCGCGCGAGGAGATCGATTACATCAAGGAGCCCGACGTCTTTCACGACGTGTTCGGCCACGCGCCTTTGCTGCTCAACCGCGACTTCGCCGATTACATGGAAGCCTATGGCCGGGCCGGCTGGAAAGCCTTGAAGTTCAACCGCCTCAAGGCGCTCGGCGCGCTCTATTGGTACACGGTCGAGTTCGGCCTGATGGATACGCCCGCCGGCTTGCGCATCTATGGCGCGGGCATCGTCTCATCTGCGGAGGAAAGCATCTTCGCGCTCGAAGCCAAGTCGCCGAACCGTTTGCATCTGAACGTCGATCGCGTGATGCGCACCGACTACATCATCTCCGATCTGCAGCAGACCTATTTCGTCATCGACAGCTTCGCCCAGCTCATTCACGAAACCGTCGATCGTCCCTTCGATATGATCTACGCGAATTTGATGCCCGGATTTCAGTACGCCACCGCCGCCGTGCTGGAGACCGACCGCGTCTACACCCAGGGCACCCAAGAATATGCGCTGCGCGGCGGCAGAGGCTCGCGGGCGAGGCCGGTGTAGCGCCCTTCAAGATCCGCCTTTCGCGGAGAGCGAACGCTAGAGGACGTCGCCTCGAATGGCCCTGGCGACTAAAGACGCACCAAGCAGGAGAAAAAAGAAGGCGATGAGATAGAGCGTAAGCAGCGATGGCCGGTGGTCGTTGCCGAAATGCTTGAGGTAGATTTGGCCGATTCTTTTCCGAAGATCCTCACGCAGCACGACAAATCCTAGGGCCAAGAGGATGCACAGGAGCCCCATTGCGGCAGTGCCTAGCCGATCAGACATCGCCCATCCTAACAGCCGCGCACTCAGAAGCGCAGAACCACTCCGTTTCCGGTTGGGCCAGAAGCGGATCCCAGCACAAATCTATCCCACACCTTCCGCGCGGCCGTATCATGCCTCCATCGCTTTCGCGGGAGGGCAGTTGGATCCCTGTTCAGCCAAGGTCGAAAGCGAGCGGTCGAGCGTGAAGCTCTGATGCTTTTTCTTCCCCCGATCGCGGGGAGCAAAAAAGGCGAAGAGCCAAGCCCAGGGAGCACACCAACTCTGGGAGGTCACCGGAACTTGCATTGAACAGCGCGGGTCCGCACGCTGCCGGCGGTCTGTCTTGGCGGAGTGAAAAACCTCCGCCCTGCGAGCCGGCGAAAATCGATCGTGGGGACGCGGGCTTTCGCGTCATAAAGCGCCGAAACAACGGCGCACAAAACTTCTGAGGCGAGACCCCGCGTCCCCGCCCTCCGCTATTTTTTGGCGCGCCTTCACCGCGATGCGTGATGGCGACGCCGAGGCGCGCCGATAGACGAGGACCGGCTCACGCAGTTCGGAGAGGACAATGCGTTCTGTCTGCCGACAAAACCAACCTAGATCGGCGCGTCGCCGAACTTGCCGGCCTGATAGTCCTGGATTGCCTGAATGATCTCGTCG
>DASZSI010000175.1:0-6883 GCA_035548775.1 Hyphomonadaceae bacterium | reverse complement strand
GTTCGATCGGAATACGCTCTTCCGGGTTGTCGTATTTGTTGTAGGTCGCGGCCGGCTTCATCATCGCCATGCGGCCAGCAGGCGTGTAGGGCACTTTCCCGTTCGGCGGATCTGTGATCCACGAAGACCGGTAAGTGCCGTTGACCTTGCCCACCTTCTTGCCCGGATCGATCCAGAAGAAGTTGTAGCCGGCGGGGTCCTCGTTCTTCGCCGGTGCGCCCTTGTTCGGATCGGTCGCGGCCTGGTCAGCAGCGCCGACCGCTGCGGCGTCGGCCTCCCACTTCTTCGCGTCGGCCTCGGAGATGACCAGGTCCTTGAACTCGGGCGGCCGTTCGATCTTGGTGATCGAGGCATTGGTCCACACGCCCTGGAAGTCAGGCCGTCCCTCCGGAGTACGCGGTATTGGATCGCCCGCTTGGGCGAAGGCTGCGCCGGTGGTCAGCAGGCAGGCCCCTGCAAGGACAGCCAGTGCACGCTTCATGGGAGGGCTCCTTCGGCTGGATGACGGTCGGGGAAAGCGTCTCACAAACGCGCCGCCGCATCGAGTGGCGAGACCGTTTCGCCAAGGTGCAATCCCGCGACGTAATGCGAATATTTGAATGGGCGGCGTGTGGGCCTGCCCTTCGGGAATTGACACGGGCTCGTTCCCCGCCGATCAGGCCAGTTGGGGTGTGTAGACGGGAGTTGTTCCCTTGGGCCGCAACGTGAACCGCATCGTGCTTGCGCTTTGCCTGGCGGCGGCTCTTGCCTCCGGCTGTGGCCTGCGCGGACGGCTGGACCGTCCGGTTCCGCTGTGGGGCAATCCGCCGAGCGAAGGCGCCAACGACCCGCGCGAGGTGAAGAAGCGCAAGGACGAGGAAGCTGCGAAGAAAAAGCAGGAAGCCGCCGACAAGGCTGCGCGTCAGCAGCAGGAACAACAGTCGGCCCCCACTACGCCGGCGACTCCCGCCGCGCCCGCGGCTCCAGCGCCGACACCGCAGTAAGCCGCCCATTTCGTTCAAGCGCCAATGCCTCGCCCCGTCTGGGCGGCATATGGCGCTTGCTGCCCGCCGCGCCCGGTCTATCCTGTCGGTCATCGTAAGGGATCAAAGCCATGAGCGATGCTGTCGGCCCCGGCGATCTTGTCCTGTGCGTGAATGCGGCGCCCAACCATGTCACGGGTGAACCTGTGCCCCTCGTGGCCGGCGAGACCTATCGTGTCCTGGGCGTGATGGAATTTGCCTGCCCGTGCGGGCGTTCCGACGCCCTGCTGGACGTCGGGATTGATTTCGCCTGGTGCCAGTCCCGTTTCCGGCTCATGCCCAAGCCCAGGTTCGAAGCCAAGGCCAGGACGCGTCGCGTCTCGGCGCCGAAAAAGCCGGAAACGGTGCGATGATCAGCCGACCCCGGCGCCCCGCGGCCATCACGGGATTTCTGTCGGCGCCTCAACTCTGGGATCAGATCGCGACGGGGTGACATCCCCCGCCCCTTCGGCTACGTCGCGCCCAAGCCAAAAAGACCGGCCGGGACCTGCCACGATGCACCACTTCGCCTATCGCAACGGCGTGCTTCACTGCGAGGACGTCTCGCTGGAAGCGATCGCGCGCGAGCTCGGCACGCCGGCTTATGTCTATTCCGACGCCACGCTGCGCCGGCACTACCGGGTGCTGGCCGACGCATTCGCGGGCCGCAAATGCCTGATCGCCTATGCGGTCAAGGCCAACTCCAATCTCGGCGTGATCGCGACGCTGGCGTCCGAAGGCGCCGGCGCCGATGTCGTCTCTGGCGGTGAACTCCTGAAAGCCATCGAAGGCGGCGTGCCCGCCGGCCGGATCGTCTTTTCCGGCGTCGCCAAGACCGAGGCCGAGATGAAGCTCGGGCTGGAACGCGGCATCCACCAGTTCAACGTCGAAAGCCTGCCGGAACTTCACCGCCTGTCGAAAATCGCGAGCGCGATGGGCAAGCGCGCGCCGATCGCCCTGCGGGTCAACCCGCATGTCGAAGCCGGCGGTCACGCCCACATCTCGACGGGCTCTGCCGAGCACAAGTTCGGAATCGCCTGGCATGAGGCGGAAGCCTTCTACCGGGAAGCCCGGTCGCTGCCCGGCATCGATCCGGTCGGCATCGCCGTCCATATAGGCAGCCAGATCATGCGCGTCGACCTGCTCGGCGAGGCCTGGCGGAAAGTGGTGCAGCTGGCTCGCCAGCTACGCGACCAGGGTTTTGCGATCTCGCGCGTCGACTTCGGCGGCGGCCTTGGCGTGCCCTACCGCGACGGTGAGGAACCCGACAGCCCGGCGGCCTACGCCGAAAAGGCCCGGGAGATTCTCGGCGGCCTCGATGTCGAGCTGATCCTCGAACCCGGACGGTTAATCGCCGGCAATGCCGGAGTTTTGATCTCCCGGGTCGAGTACGTCAAAGAGCGCGACGGGCGCACGTTCGTGATCCTGGATGCGGGCATGAACGACCTCATCCGGCCGGCGCTCTACAGCGCCTATCACGAGGTCCTGCCGGTCAGAACGCCCGAATTGGGCGCGCCGCGCCGCGCCGTCGACCTGGTTGGGCCAATTTGCGAAAGCACCGACCGGTTCGCCAAGGACCGCCAGATGCCCCCCCTGAAGGAGGGGGACCTGGTCGCCTTTATGACCGCCGGCGCATACGGCGCCACATTGTCGTCCCAGTATAATTCGAGACCACTGGTTGCCGAAGCGCTCGTTCGGGGCGATGCTTGTGTGGTCGTCCGCCGCCGGCCGACATTCGAGGAAATGATCGCCCTGGAAAGGGCGCCGGATTGGATCGCGAGTGGCTGACGGTTCTGGCCTCCAGCAGAGACTAGACGCCCGGATATCCGGCGCTCGCCGCAGCCTGTTTTTCCCCGCTTTTATCCGAGCCATCGGCCCGGCCGCCCTGTGGCTGACCGGCTTTGCACTGTTCTGGCTGTCAGGCCTCTCCAGCCAGATGCCGACCTACGCCCAGGCTACCGCCGGCGTGATCTTCTGGGTCGGCCTCATCTGCGGCGTGCTGATCGGCTTCAGGGTCTGGAAATCGCCTACTGACGAAGACGCCCGCGACCTGATCGACAGCGCCATTGAAGGCCGCCCGCTGAGTGTCTGGGCCGACCGTCCGTCGCGCGCCGACGGCCACACCTGGCGCCTCTGGCAGGAACACCGCGACCGCATGGCGGCTCTCGCCGCGAAGGTCGGCCGGCTGGATGTCGCCCCGCACTGGAAGCAGGCCGATCCGCTCTATCTGCGCTTTGCCGTGCCGGCGCTTCTGGTGATCGGCCTCGTCATCGCCAACACCTCGACGATCGACCGCGTGTTGAAGGGCGCCTTCCCGGACTACGGAACGCTGTTCGGCGCCGACAAGCTGAAGATCGAGGCGTGGATCACGCCGCCGTCCTACACCGGCACTGCTCCCTTCCTTCTCACTTCGGGCGAGGCAGCCCACGCGCCGGAGGGCTCTGAAGTCACGCTCCGTGTGGTCGGCCCGGGCAAGCCCGAAGTGAAGATCATCCCTGCCAAGGGCGGCGGCGCCACGCTGCATCCCGAAGCCGGCATCGACGGCGCCTACGAGGCGCGGGTGCAGGTGAAGGAACAGATGCGCGTCACGGTGAATTTCTGGGGCGAGCGCGCCAGCTTCCCCTTCACCGTCGCGCCCGACAACGACCCGACCGTCTCGTTCGTCGAACCGCCCAAGTTGGGCGATGGCGACCAGACCCAGTTCAAGTACAAGGTGGCCGACGACTACGGCGTGGACAAACTCGAATTCGTGGTGCGCCCGAAAGACCTGCCGAAGGAAGCAGGCAAGGTTGAAGACACCGTCCTGATCGAAACCGCCCAGCTGTCGCCAAAGGAAGAAGAAGGCCAGTTCTCGCAGGATCTGGTGCGCAACCGCTTCGCCGGCATGGACGTGATGGTGAAGCTGAGGGCGACGGACGCTTCCGGCCAGATCGGCGAAAGCCCGGAAGTCGCCTACCACCTTCCGGAGAAGATCTTCCTGCAGCCCAACGCGCGCGTCGCCCAGGAAGTCCGCGCCGCGCTGCTGCGCGAATGGCGTCCCTACACGATGCCGAAAGACGTCGACAATTTCACCAAGGTGCCGGGCACGGGCTATAGCGCCTTCGCCGCCGACGCCGCGTCGCGCCTGCGCTGGGCGCCGGAAGGCGTGAAGCGCGCGGTGATGATGCTCGACGCCATCATGTTCCGCGCGCAGGACTATTTCGAGGACCCCGTCCTGTTCATGGGCTTCAGCAGCGCGCGGGCGCAGCTCGAATCGGCCCGCGACAAGGAAGAGGCCGACAGTGTCGAAGGCCTGTTGTGGGACATCGCCCTGCGCGCCGAATACGGCAGCCTCGCAGACGCCACCGCCGCCCTCAACGCAGCTCGCCAGGCGCTGGAAGACGCGCTCCGCCGCGGCGCCAGCGAGGAAGAGATCAAGCGCCTCCTCGACATGTACGAACAGGCGATCGAGAACTACCTCGCCGCGCAGATGGCCGACGCCATCCGCAATGGCCGCATGACGATGAACGACCAGCAGGGCGGCCCGCCCCAGCAAGGCGGCCAGGGCCAGCTGAACGACGACGAACTCACGCGCATGCTGCAGGCCCTGCGCGATCTTTCCGAAACCGGCGCACGCGACCAGGCCCGGCAGCTTCTGCAGGACATGCAGAAGATGCTCGATAAGATGCAGAACATGCAGCTGCAGGTCAGCCGCGGCGGCCGCGGCCAGCAAGGCCAGAACCAGAACGGCCCGATGAACCGCGCGCTCAACCGCGCCCTGCAGGAAACCAACCGCGCGCTCAACGACCAGCGCGACCTCAACGACCAGACCGAACAAGCCCAGCGCGAAGGCAACCCGCAGCGCGGCCAGCAGCTTGCCGACCAGCAGCGCCAGCTGCGCGAACGCCTCGAACAGCAGATGCGCTCTGGCGGCGGACAGCCGCAGCAACAGCAGGGCGGCCAGCAAGGCCAGCAGCAGGGTCAAGGTCAGCAGCAAGGCCAGGGCCAGCAAGGTCCGGGTCAACAGCAAGGCCCCGGACAACGTCCGGGCCAGGGCCAGCAGGGCATGGGCCAGCAAGGCAACCAGCCGGGACAACAGCCCGGCCAGGGTCAGCAGGGCCAGGGTCAAGGCCAGCAGAACGCCGACCGCGGCGGCCCCGGCGGCGCGCCCGGACGACCGGGCGCTCCAGGCGACGCCCGCTACGGGCAGGAAAACGCACGGACCCGGCAACTGCTCGGCAACGCCATCGAGATGCAGAAGCGCGCCGAAGAGGCGCTCCGCCGCGGCGACTTCGGCACGGCGCGGCAGTTCCAGCAGCAAGCTATGGGCGCGCTCCAGGATCGCTCCAGCGAACTCGCCCGTATCAACGACCAGAACGACCCGCAGGCGCGCGAGGAACGCGACCAGCGCGACATCATGGGTCGGCTCAACAACGGCGACTCCGGCTACGGCGACAACGTGAAAATCCCGGACGAGATGGAGCGCCAGCGTGCGCGCGACATCCTCAACGAGATCCGCCGGCGCCTGGGCGATCGCGGCCTCACCAAGGAAGAGCTCGACTACCTCCGCCGCCTCAACGAACGCTTCTAGGCAGCCTGTCATGGCGCACGACCATGACGATCACGATCATGACCACGATCACGACGGCCATGGGCCGGACAACGACCTGTCTCCCATCGCCGCGCGCGTACGGGCGCTCGAAACGATCCTCACCGAAAAGGGCCTGATCGATCCGGCGGCGATCGACGCCATCGTCGAGACCTATGAAACCAAGATTGGTCCGCGCAACGGCGCGAAAGTGGTGGCCGAGGCGTGGAGCGATCCCGCCTTCGCCGACTGGCTGAAGCGCGACGCCACCGCCGCCATCGCCTCGCTAGGCTTCACCGGCCGCCAGGGCGAGCACATGCAGGCGGTGTTCAACACCGCAGACACGCACAATCTCGTCGTCTGCACGCTATGCTCCTGCTATCCGTGGACCGTGCTCGGCCTGCCGCCCGTCTGGTACAAGTCGCCGCCCTATCGCTCGCGCGCGGTCAGCGACCCACGTGGCGTGCTCGCGGACTTCGGCCTCACGCTCCCGACGCAGACAAAGATCCGCGTGTGGGATTCCACCGCCGAGCTGCGCTATCTCGTCATTCCAATGCGGCCGCCCGGCGCCGAAAGCCTCGGCAAGGACCAGCTGGCCGGCCTGGTCACGCGCGATTCCATGATCGGGACCGGATTGGCGCGGAGCCCGGCGCCATGACCGTGCCCCAGGATGTCGGCGGCCGGCCGGCCTTTGGACCGGTTATCCCCGAAGACGACGAACCACCCTTCCACGCCGACTGGGAAAAGCGCGCCCTTGGCCTTGTCCTCGGCGCGGGCGCGTGGGGCGCATGGTCGATCGATGAAAGCCGCAGCGCGAGAGAGCTTGTCCCCGCGCCGGTCTATTTCGCCTCAAGCTACTATGAAGTCTGGACGATGGGTCTCGAGACCCTCGCCAAGCGGCACGGCTTCCTGTCCGACCGCGACCTGGCAACCGGCCACGCGGTTGATCCCGCAACCACGCCCAGGCGCGTGCTGAAAGCCGCCGACATCGCAGCAATGCTGGCGCGCGGCGGACCGTCCAACCGACCGCTCTCCACGCCCGCGCGCTTTGGTTCGGGAGACTGCGTGCGCACCTCCACCATCGATCCGCCGCATCACACTCGCCTGCCCCACTATGCTCGCGGCAAGATCGGCGTGGTCGAGACGGTGCACGAACCGCACGTGTTTCCCGATTCGAACGCCCAGCGCCTCGGCGAGGCGCCGCAATGGCTCTACACCGTGGCCTTCGACGCCCGCAAACTGTTCGGCCCTTCCGCCGATCCCACGCTAACCGTCAGCATCGATGCCTGGGAGAGCTACCTTGAACCGGCCTGAC
>DASZSI010000174.1:0-4955 GCA_035548775.1 Hyphomonadaceae bacterium | reverse complement strand
CCCGCAAGGCGACTCTCTTGAGAAACCCGCAGCCCTGAAGGACTAGGCGGCGGGTTTGGCGGCGATCAGCACCCACGCCTTGGCCAGGATAAAGGTCCCGTTGTCCGACTTGACCTGGCCGAAGGTTGCGATGGCGGCGTCCTTCTGGCCGGCTTTCAGCTGGGCGATGCCCAGGTGCAGCCGCGCGACATCGGCCTTGCCCGGATCGGAGATGCCCTTGGTGAGGGCGGTCTGGATCAGCTCGACCGCCTTGGCGTAGTCGCCATAGCTGATGTACGCCTCGCCCAGCTGGGCCAGGGCGTCCGGCTTGTTCGCGAAGTCCTTCTCCTGCGCCGGCAGAGCGGCCTTGTCCGCCTTGATCTTGCCGCTGGCGTCGTCGAGCTGTTTCTTCTGGTCGGGGCCAAGTTCGGCCGCCATCGGCGTCATCACCATCACGATCTCGTTCGGCAGGCCGCGGCGCGACGCCTCGACCGCCATGGAGGACGCTTCGGCAGGCGTCAGCTTCACACCGGCGGCCACCAGAGCGCGATAGACGTCAAGCCGAACGTCGCCGGCGTTTGCCTTGTAGCTCGGCTGTTCCTGCGCCTTGGTGATCAGCTCTTTCCAGTAGTTGTCGTTCGGGTAGTCGCTGATGAGCGATCCGAGGCCTTCGAAATATTTCGCGCTGTCATTGCCGGCGACCGCCGCGCGAACCTTGATCCGGTAATAGGCTTCCGGAACTTTTCCTTCCGCCTTGGCGCCGTCGATCGCCTTGGCGATCAGCGCGAGCGCGCCGGCGTTGTCGCCGGCTTTCAGCGAGTCCTGCGCGAGGCTGGCGTACTGGCCGTGCGTGCCGCCATACTGGTCGAGGAAGCCCCTGCTCAGCTCCAGATACTTCGCCGTGTTGCCGGACTCCTGATAAGCGGTGAGCAGGCCGGCCTTGTAGCGCTTGGTGTCGTCGGGCGAGAGAAGATTGGTGGCGAGGCCCGCTTCCATGGCGGCGATCTTGCCGGGTGCGTCATTGGTTCCGGCCGCAACGTTGAGACGCAGCTGGCTGATCGAAAGATTGTCCTGGGGCGTCTTGGCCAGCGGCGCAGCGGCGTCGAGCTTGGTCTTCGCAGTCGCCCAGTCCTTCGCGATGATGGCCGTGCGCGCTTCGGTCAGCGGACCCACCAGCTCTTTCGAAACCTGCTGGCCGGCCGCTTGTCCGGCCGGGGGGCTTTTCTGCGCCAGCGCCGCCGGGGCCAGGGCGACCGCGGAAACGCCCAGAACGGCCACCGCCGCGAGCGCCGACGAAAGGCGGCGTCCGAGGGCGGACGAACTCAGAACAACCATCGAAAGTCTCCCTATGTTGACCCCAGCGATACCTTCGACCCGGCCGCGAAACAACGGCCTTCCGCTGTCCGGGTGCAGCTGTCGCAGGCACTCGCTGGAATGTGAAAATAGGGTCATGCGGCGGAAGGCAAATCTCGGCGCTTGCCTAGGCGGCCCCAAGGGCAGAGCATAAATAACACCGGGCTAATAATCGGCTTGGAGGCCAAACGCGTGGACAACTCCCTGGCAGGCCGCCTGCTGATCGCCTCGCCTGCGATCGAGGACCCACGATTCCGCCAGGCCGTGATTCTGGTTTGCACCCATAATGAGGACCACGCGATGGGCATCGTCCTCAACAAGGCGACTGACGGCGTCAACCTGCCCGAGCTGCTGGACCAGCTGGGCGTCGACGGCGACGACGCGCCGGAGGACGCTCACATCCTGCTTGGCGGCCCGGTCAGCCGGGACCGGGGCTTCGTTCTCCATTCGGAAGATTACGACAGTGACGGCGCAACGCTGCAGGTCTGCGAAGGCGTCTGTCTCACCGCCACGCGCGACGTTCTGCATGCGATGGCGTCGGACTCGCCGCCGGAACGCTATGTTCTCGCGCTTGGCTATTCCGGCTGGGGCGCCGGGCAGCTTGAGGAAGAGCTGGCGGAGAATGTCTGGCTGGTCGGCGTGCCGGACACCGCGCTGGTCTACGATCCATCGCTCGACACCAAATGGAGCCGCGCGCTCACGCGTATCGGCGTTTCTCCCGATCGCCTTCAGGTGAGCGGCGGGAAAGCCTAGCAAGCAAAAGTTGGGGGACACATGACAGACAAGCTTCCGCCCGAGGCCGAGGCGTGGATCAAAAGTCTCGATCCGAAGAAACGCCCGTTCGCTCAAACGGGCCGACTCTCCGCTGATAGCACTGAACGCAAGACGCGCTCGGAAGAAATCCTGACGCGCGAAGGCGTCCCCTTCCTTGCCCACCTGCCGATGATCCAGCCGGTTTCGGAAATCCGGTTCCGCTCCACCGCCGAGAGCATGGATCGCCTCCTCGGCCTGACGATTGCTGCAATCTATGCCGAGACGGCCGATGGCGCTTGGGTGCGTGAGCTGGCGCACGACTGGCAAGCGGATGGATGCTTCACGCCGAACGAACGCGCCTTTCTGCAGCAAGCCGAACCGTCTGCGCAGCACCGGGCCCAGTTTTCCTGGCGCTATGAAGGCGTATGGGTCCTTCTTTGGACGCTTGGCTTTCAGAACACGCTCGGGCGGCCGGATCACCAGGCCAACGTTGCCGGCATGTTAAAGCCGATGTTCGAGTTGGGTCCGGCGGCGATGCGAGGAAAGGCGCACCTTCGCGATGGCAATGAAATCCTCAACGCGCTCGATCTCGTCTATCGTTATCACTGGGCCTGTACGGAGGCGCGCGTGAAAGGCCGGATCATGCCGGCCGGGCTCGACGGTGGCGTGGTCATGGAATGGCACTACGCCCTCAACTGGATCACGTCCTATGGCGATGCGGCATGGGATGACGTCCAGACGGACACCTGAGGCTTCATGGGCATTCTTACCGAAGACATGCGCCGTGTGCTCGACGAGCAGCAGCTTGGCTTCATCGCCACGGTGACGCCGGACGGCAAACCCAACCTTTCGCCCAAGGGCACGACCGCCGCGTGGGACAACGATCATCTCGTCTTCGCCGACATCTGCTCGCCCAACACGATCGCGAACCTGCGAGCCAATCCGGCAGTCGAGATCAACGTCGTCGATCCCATCGTGCGCAAGGGCTATCGCTTCAAGGGCGCGGCCGAGGTTCTGTCAAGCGGCGCGAAATACGACGAGATCGAGCGTTTCTATCGCCAGCGCGGCTCCAAGAATCCGTTCCGGCATATCGTGATCGTGAAGGTGGATCTGGCCGAACCGCTCGTGTCTCCCGCCTATGACCTCGGCCGCACCGAAGCCGAGGTCGCGGCATTGTGGGAGCGCAAGCGGGATGAGCTTCGCGACAGACGCAGCGGCAAGGAGCGGACCTAGTCCTCTTGCCAAGTCGCGGCGGCTGTTCCCTATTTGCTGCAACACAGGAGATTTCGATGCGTGTCGCTCTTCTTGCCGTTGCCCTGTTTCTCGCCGCGCCGGCTTTTGGCCAGGCAAGTGCGCCTCTTCCACAGAAACTCGCGCGCACGGACTTCCAGGGCGTGATCGCCGATACCGGCTCGGTCTACGTTGCGGGACAGCCGACTGCCGATGCTCTGCGCGACATGGCCAGCAATGGTGTCACCACGGTCATCAGCGTTCGCACCGAGGCGGAGATGAGCAACCGCAAGCAGGTGCCCTACGACGAGGCCGCGCTGGCGAAAGAGCTCGGCATTACTTTCGTCAATGTGCCGATGGGCGGACCGGACTCTCCCTACACACCCGAAGCGCTGGCGAAGGTGATGACTGCGATCGACAGCTCGAAAGGGAAAGTGCTGCTCCACTGCACCGTGGGCTGGCGCGCCAGCCATGTGTGGGCCGCCTATCTGGTGAAGGACAAGGGCCTGGCCTACGACGAGGCGGTGCGCCAGGCCTCGGCCATCAACCTCAACGGCTACACGCCGCCCAACGCCACTTCGACACCGATGGATGGACTGCTCGGCAAGACGCCGGTTCCGGCGAAGGCGAATTAGTCCCTAAACGCCGCCACCTGCTCCGACGTCGCGAGCAGCACACCGCCACGGCTCCACAGCTTCAGTTCGTGGTCGAAATAGCTGCCTTCGCAGCGGCGGCAGTGCACTTCGCTCAAGATGAAGTCATCGCCCACAGACGCATAGTCGTCCGCCGTTGCGTGGAAGTGCGTGGTCATCGAGACAGTGCTGGAACCCGAAATCACCGGCCGTTTCCAGATCACCCGCGGCGGGGCGTGATCGGCCATTGCCGCGAGCATCAGCACATCCAGCGGACGGCCGCGTCGATCCTTCATCCACACCAGCGAACTTGCCGGCATGCTGGGATCGTGCGCCGGATCGCGCGGGCCCGGCGTCGCCCAGCGCGTGATCAGCTGGCGGCCGAAGGGGATATCGGGGCCCCACTCCTTCAGCTTGTCCGACGTCGGCGGAACCACGTGCGGCATCACCGCATCGGTGAAGCTGGTGGTGTCGCGCCGCACGCCGAATGTCGCCTGTGCATGGGCCGCCACCTTGCTGTTCTGGATCAGCTCCGACCGCCAGAACTGCAATCGCGCACCCGAGCGCAACATCCGTGTCGATATCTCGTAGCCGCCCTCCGACACCGACTCGATGAACAACACCGACAGCGACAGCGGCTCGCCCTTCACGCCAGGCTCGACCATGGCGCCTTTCAGCAGCGCCGCGCCGGTCCAGCCGCCAAACTGGCTGCCGAAGCCCCGATAGTCGTTGTCGATAATTCCTTGCCAGCGGTTCTCGCCGGCGGGCTCAAGCGCGATGGTGTCGGCAAACAGGGTCATGCGCGTCACAAATGGCGGCTCGTTGGCGGAGGTCAACCACACGAACTGATTAGGTAGGCTGAAAGCTGGTGGATGCCTGGGCGTTACTCCCGATACGCCGCCGCCTGTTCGCTCGTGGCCAGCAGCGCGCCGTTGCGGCTCCACAGCTTCAGCTCGTGGTCAAAATAACCGCCGGCGCAGCGGCGGGCGACGGTGTGGCTGAGCACGT
>DASZSI010000173.1:0-14733 GCA_035548775.1 Hyphomonadaceae bacterium | reverse complement strand
AACCGCTCGATCGACCATTCAACAAAATGATCGACATAGCGGTGATAGTTCGTGAACAGGATGAAGCGCTGGACATGCTCGAACGGCGTGCCGGTGTAGTGCTTCAGGCGCTGCAGCGAAAAGTCGATGCGGGGGGCGTCGAATAGCGCGAGCGGCCGCACGCCATCGGTATCGAACATCCCGCCGTCCATGATCTCGGCGTCGATGACTTCATCGCCGATGTCTTCCAGCTTGGGCGTGGGAAACCAGCGCGCAAACTCCGCCGGCGGCAGGGCTTCGGCGTCAATGTTGCTCGCGTGCTCGAGGACATACGGGTACGGAATTTCCGACTTGGAGGCGACGACTTCGATCTTCACCTTGAAGTCGGACGTGATCTGCTTGAGCTGGTCGAGAAAATAGCTGCGGAAGAATGCGGGCTGAGTGACCGTCGTGGTGTACATGCCCGCTTCGGACAGCTTGGCGAAGGCGCGGGGCAGCGCCGGCACCGGCCCTTCCGGATCGTATTTCAGCCGTAGCTCGGGATAGCAGAAGTCGCCGCGCTCGCGCGCCTTGGGATCGGGCGTTTCGCCCTTTGTCACGAAAGCTTCGAGCGCCGCGCGCAACTTCGCCACCGCCGCTTCATACAGCTCGGTTGCTTTGTCGATCGCCTGCTCAGGCGTTAGGCCCTTCCCCGTCATTGCGGGAGAATGGGGATGGAGCGCCCGCCCGTCAATTCGGCGCGGCTATAGGTATCGGTCGGCAAGGTCATTCAGCGCCGAAACGCTCGAGAATCTTGTCGACGACCTTGAGGGCGACCTGTGGCTTCCGGGCGATGATGAGGCCGATCCCCGAGACCATGACCAGGGCGGCGATCGGCCGTTCCTGGATGATTTTCTTGGCGGCCTCGAGCGGCAGGTCGACCAGCGCAAGCGCCGCATCGGTTGCTTGCTCGTGGTCGCGATCATGATTGCTGGACGGGTGGGCAGGCTGGACGCCGACCCACATCGCGATGGCGGCGATGGCGAGGAAACCGACCGCGGTTATGGCGAGAGCCGCCGGCCAGGGAACCCACATCGCCAGCGTCGCGGCGCCGGCGGCGGCAAGGGTGAAAACTCCCGCCAGGGCCAGCAGGCTCGCGGCGCCGGCGGCGATCGCGACGCCCTTGGCCCTGTCGATAAATCTCCAGATCAAAACAGGCCCCCAGCGGACCCCGAGAAACCGTTAGCGACGGTTGGTCAGGGACGCGATTACGAAACCAGCGGCCAGCGCGATGCCGACAGCGGCGAACGGATGCTCACGCACCTTGTCTCCAAGCGCGTCGCGGTATTCGAGCGCCTGCTTGCCCCGGTCCTTCGCGAACTCGCTGACGCGCTCGCCGGCCTTGCGGGCCTCGTCGCTCGCCACCTGGCCGCTGTCCTTGAGCAGGGCGGCAAGATCAGCGCGCAGAGCCTTCATGTCGTTCTTGAGGGCGTCGAAATCGGTCTTCACGGCCTGGCCAGGGGCGCCATTGCCGGTTGTGCTCGTGGTGGAAGCCATTGCGGTCGTCTCCGGGGCAAGGTGCAACGTCACGATAAACGTCGCCCCTTCATATAGGGTTTCAGCCGCCCCGAAATATGGCGGGGTTACTTAATCCCGGAAAAGCCATGCAGGAAAAGCGCCGTGGCCGTTTGGTAAACGGCCGGCGCCGGAAGGGCGCCCTACTCCGCGGCGACCTTCTTTTGCATCTTGTCGAAGGTGGACCACACGCCTTCGGCGCCATGCCACTCCCCGCCAGTCGCCCCTTTGGAGTATTCAGTCGCCCGCTGCTCGAAGAAGTTGGCGTGCTCCACCCCATTGAGGATTTCCGACAGCCAGGGGATCGGGTGTTCCTTCACGCCGAAGATCGGCTGGAGCTTGAGCTGGCCCATGCGCCAGTCGGCGATGTAGCGGATGTATTTCTTGATGTCGTCGGCGGTCATCCCCTGCACCGGGCCCATCGAAAAGGCGAGGTCGATGAAATTGTCCTCGAGGCCCACGACGGTCTTGCAGCAATCGGCGATGTCGTCCTTCACCGACTTGGACAGCGCATCGGTTTCGGCGGCGAAGGTGTGGAACATGCGGATCATGCCTTCGCAGTGAAGGCTTTCATCGCGCACCGACCAGGACACGATCTGGCCCATGCCCTTCATCTTGTTGAGGCGCGGGAAGTTCATCAGCATCGCGAAGGAGGCGAAGAGCTGGAGGCCTTCGGTGAAGGCGCCGAACATGGCGACCGTGCGCAGGATGTCGGCATCCGAGTCAACGCCGAATTTCTGCATGTAGTCGTGTTTGGCCGCCATTTCCTTGTACTTGAGGAAGGCCGAGAACTCGGTGTCGGGCATGCCGATGGTTTCGAGCAGCAGCGCATAGGCGGCGATGTGCACCGTCTCCATGTTGGAGAAGGCCGCCAGCATCATCTTGATCTCGGTGGGTTTGAAGACGCGGGCGTAGCGCTCCATGTAGTTGTCGTTCACTTCGACATCCGACTGGGTGAAGAAGCGGAAGATCTGGGTGAGCAGGTTGCGCTCGTTATCGTCGAGCTTGGAGGCCCAGTCCTTTACGTCCTCGCCGAGCGGGACTTCCTCCGGCATCCAGTGGATCTGCTGCTGGCGTTTCCAGAAGTCGTAGGCCCACGGGTAGCGGAACGGCTTGTAGGAAAAGGACGGCGTCAGCAGGCCGGCGCGGGCGGTCTGCGCTTGCTTGCCTTGGTCAGACATCGATTCCTCCAGCCATTCCTAGAAACAGGGCCGGACACCATATCTAGGGCCTCGGCGCGGTCACAAGAACTATATGTTGACGACGTAGGGTTGACGAATTCTTACTCGTCGTTCCCTGGGCGAGTCTCGCACAAGCATTGCGCGAGGCCAGACTGGTGCGCCCTGCTGTCCACAACGAAATGGGGTCGTGATCGCCGCAGGGCGAATCCCCACGGCGCCCCAGGCGCCCATCAAGCTGGCGTCGGAAAAGGTTCGGGCGGCCCTTGGGCCGCCCGCTGAAATACTGGATTTTCGATGAGGGCTAGTGGTGCAGCGTGAAGCTGAACGCCGCGAACCGTTCCCGGCGGTTCACGTCGTGATCGCCGGTAATGTCGTTGAAGTTTAGCTTGCGCTCGACCAGTCCGAAAGACATCTGCGCGCCCTTGCCGGTCGACCAGGCGATGCCGGTCTGCAGGTCGCCGACGGTGGCCTGGTCGCGAAGGCTGGCGCCATCCATGGCGCTGCGGTCGGCCATGTTCCACACCAGCGCCTCGTTGTCGGCGCCGACGAAGAAATACCAGGCAGGCGCCTTTACGTCGTGGCCGCGAAGGTCGCGGTCAGCGAGGCCACGGCCGAGTCGCAGTTCGGCGCCGGCGCGGGCGATGTTGTTGCCGGCGCGGCCCTGCTGGAACTGGGCGCGAGGCGTGATCGAGAGGTCGAGCCCGAGGCCCGTGCGCTCGCCAGACGCGGCGAACGACACTTCCGCGCTCCACATCTCGCCGCGCATGGCGCGAACGGGCTGGGGAGTGGCCAAGTCGAGCGCCTCGAAACGGGCGGCGTCGCTGGGACGGGCGAAATTGTTGGGGCTGAAGTCGTTGCCGACCTTCAGGGGCAGCTGGAAATTCGCTTCAGGCGAAGCGGCGAAAATCCGGTCCCGACTTGCGTCGACCGAGTTGAACGCCTGCGCGCCGTCCACCGGTCCTACGGGACCGACGTCGAGCACGGTTTGCGAATCTGCTGAGGGCGCCGTGCAGCCGAGGCACGACATGACGACAAAGCTACTGGCTAGACTGGCAATCATTTTAACTGCTCGTCCCAGACACCGGAGACCTGAGCGTGTGCCCAGTTCCTTTCCAAATCCATAACGGGAACTTCAGAATTCAGTTCCCGCGGGAGCGAAAAGATGGTGGTCCCACGGCAAGGTACGTCAGACCCGCCCTGCGAACAACCGGACTCTCCACTCCACTCACAGGCCGGAAACCAGCAAAAAGGCGGCCTTTTGGGGCCGCCCTTCTGTGTGCGTTGCAGCAATTCTGGCGATTAGCGCCATTCTACTGGCAGGCGAGGCATTCCTCGTAGTCGGTCTTCTGCCGGCCCATATCGACCGCCTTCTCCCGCTCCGAGCCGGCGAAGGCCGCCCGCTGTATCGATTTGGAACGGCAGTAGTAGAGCGACTTGAGGCCCTTCTCCCATGCCGTCCAGTGCAGCATGTGCAGGTCCCATTTATCAACGTCGGCCGACAGGAACAGGTTCAGCGACTGCGACTGGCAGATATAGGGCGTGCGGTCAGCCGCCAGCTCGATGACCCAGCGCTGGTCGATCTCGAAGGCGGTGCGGAACACCAGCTTCTCGTGCTCGGTCAGGAAGTCGAGGTGCTGGACCGAACCTTCGTGTTCGAGGATCGAGGTCCACACCGCCGGCGTGTTGTTGCCGGTCTTCTCCAGCACCGCTTCGAGGAAGGGGTTCTTCACCGAGAACGAGCCCGACAGCGTCTTGTGCGTGTAGACGTTGGCCGGGATCGGCTCGATGCCAGCGGACGTGCCGCCGCAGATGATCGAGATCGACGCCGTCGGCGCGATCGCGAGCTTGTGGGAGAAGCGGGCCATCACGCCCATATCCTGCGCATCCGGGCAGGCGCCCCGCTCTTTCGCCAGCTTCACCGAAGCTGCATCGGCGCCGCGACGCAGGTGCTTGAACATCACGTTATTCCAGGCCTTCGCGGTGGCCGATTCCATCGCAACGCCCTGCGACTGCAGGAAGGAGTGGAAGCCCATGAGGCCAAGGCCGACCGAGCGCTCGCGCTGGGCCGAATAGACCGCGCGATGCATTTCCGGTGGGGCGCGCTTGATGAAGTCTTCGAGCACGTTGTCGAGGAAGCGGAACACGTCCTCGAGGAACTGCTCGTTGCCTTTCCATTCAAGGAATTTCTCGGCGTTGACCGACGACAGACAGCACACCGCCGTGCGGTCATTGCCAAGGTGATCAAGGCCCGTGTGGAGCATGATTTCCGAACACAGGTTCGACTGGCGCACCTTGAAGCCCAGCTGCTTCTGGTGGGCCGGCATGGCGTTGTTCACGGTGTCGGAGAAGATCAGGTAGGGCTCGCCGGTCGCCATGCGAAGCTCGAGGATCTTCTGCCACAGCTTGCGGGCGTTCACGTCTTTCACCGGCAGGCCCGACTTGGGCGACTTCAGCTGGAAGGACGCGTCCTGGCGGACGGCTTCCATGAACTCGTCGGTGATGTTGATGCCGTGGTGCAGGTTCAGCGACTTGCGGTTGAAGTCGCCGGCCGGTTTCCGGATCTCAAGGAACTCCTCGATTTCCGGGTGATGAATGTCGAGATAGCAGGCGGCCGAACCACGGCGCAGCGAGCCCTGGCTGATCGCGAGCGTCAGCGAGTCCATCACGCGAATGAAGGGGATGATGCCGGAGGTCTGTCCGTTCTGGCCGACTTTTTCGCCGATCGAGCGGACATTGCCCCAATAGGTGCCGATGCCGCCGCCATTGGAGGCCAGCCACACGTTTTCGTTCCAGGTCTCGACTATGCCATCGAGCGAGTCGGAGACGCCGTTGAGGAAGCAGGAGATCGGAAGGCCGCGGTCCGCCCCGCCGTTCGACAGCACGGGCGTCGCCGGCATGAACCACAGCTTTGAAATATAGTCATAAATCCGTTGCGCGTGCTCGCTATCGTCCGAATAGGCGGTCGCGACTCGGGCAAACATGTCCTGATAGGTCTCGCCGGGAAGGACGTAACGGTCGTCCAGCGTCTTCTTCCCGAAGTCCGTCAGGAGAGCGTCCCGGGAGGGGTCGGTTTTCACCCCTTCGACCACCCGCAGGTTGCCATGCGCCTTGGGTTTGCCACGGCGGGCGGCGGATTTGGCCTCGGGGGCGGTGGAGACGGCTTCAGCGGACATCGAGTATTCCCGTTGGGGGCCAATAGGTTAACAACGTCGCACGGCTGGCGAACCCAATGGATTGGTGTCAGCGCCCAGCCCCGACGCTACATATAGTAGAGGCCTAGTCCTAATGGAGCGTCAACGGGTCGAGGGCGGGATTCTTTTCGCTTATCCACTGGAGAGAAAATCGGGGATTTATACCTCGTTAACTTTTGGCGGTGCATACGCCCCACCATCGGTCGACTCGGATGTCCCCGGCCTCCTGTAAACTAGCTTCTCCAAGCCGGCTTTCACGGGCCGCCGGACACCGGGCCGATCGCAATTTCCCCCGCTTCGAGCCTTCCCAAGGCGCTCCCGCGCCAGGGGAATGGATATTGCACCTGCGCTGATCGGCCAGCAGCGATAGGACGCCGGGACCCCCAAAACGGTACGCCGCCCCACTGTCCCTGCCCGGCGAGGAAGCCCGGAGGCTGGACGTGTCTGCAAAAGGCGAAACCGGCCGGTTTGTCGGGCTCGACGGGCTCCGCGGGATCGCCGCGATCCTCGTCCTGGCCTGCCACGTCCCGAATTCGTTCTTTATTGGCGTTGCTCCCAACGCCTATCTCGCCGTCGACCTGTTCTTCGTGTTGAGCGGCTTCGTGCTGGCCTATGCCTACCAGCAGCGCCTGTCCTCCGGCATGAGCGTCGTGCGCTTCATGCAGTTGCGGCTGGTCCGGCTCTATCCGCTCTACATCCTCGGATCGCTTGTCGGTGTTGCCGCCGTGCTGGCCGGAACGCAGGCGATCGACGGACCGGCCTTCGTGACGTCGCTGGTCGCGGCCCTGCTTTTCCTGCCGAGCCCCCTGCCCCTGCCGCCCAGTCACTTCGCCTATCCGTTCAACTTTCCGGCCTGGTCGCTGTTCTTCGAGCTCTTCATCAACGTGGTGTTCGCGATCGTCATGCCGCGCTTCGGGCGGCGCGGCCTCATTGTGACCATGGCGATCGGCCTAGTCGCGCTTGTCGGACTTGCGATCGGCATTCACGGCCTCAATGCCGGCTCCCTCCTGCGAAACTTCGTCGGCGGGTTTGGCCGGGTGATCTTCTCCTTCTTCTGCGGTGTCGCCCTCTACGGCCTGCAGACATCCGCCAAGTTCCCGAAATTCACGCTGCCGGTCTGGCTGCCTGTGGCGATGCTGCTCGGTCTTTTCGTGACGCCGGCGTCGCCAGCAATGAGACCGGTCTTCGATTTCCTGGCCAACGCCGTGTTTTTCCCGCTGATCGTGCTGGCTGGCGCCAACACCGCGCCCAAAGGCGTCACTGCGCGCACCTTCGCGGTGCTCGGCCTTGCGTCCTATGGCTTCTACGTCCTGCAGATGCCGCTGATCATGAGCCTCGACGTCCTGCTGCCGGCTTCGCTGGGCCGCGATCTCGGCAGCTTCGGGCCCGCCGGAACGATCGCCGTGGCTGTGGCGCTCTTCCTGCTCGCCCTTGCGGCCGACGCCTTCTACGACGCGCCGGTGCGCAACTGGCTGCAGAAAAAGCTACGCTCCCCGCGCCTCAAGACGGCCGAACAGCCGGGCTGAGCCCGCCGCCGACCTAATTCGCCGCGATCTTCTTCGCTGCGGGCAAGGCCACGGCGGCGCCGCGCTTCACGGTGAACTCGACATACTTTTCCGGAGCGCCGCTTGCCGGCACGCGTGTTGCGCTCTGCGTCCAGGCGCCGTCCTTCAGCATCGCCTGGTAGCGGATGGTCATCTTGCGGCCGGCTGCCGCCTCCCACTTGAAGCCATCGGCCGTGACCTCCAGCGGATAGTCATGCGGACGCCCGCCGGAATAGGTGCGGATCGAATAGGCCTTGTCGTTGGGATCATAGGAGATCACCGAGAAGGACTCGAAGCTGAGCGACCCGTCCTTGTCGTAACCAAGGCTGGAGATGGTGCGCATCGTTCCGCCCATGAGCGTGTCGACCTTCTCGGTCTGCGTCATCGCCACCCAATCGCCCTTGGTCAGCTTCTTGGAAGGTCCGCGCCAGTCGCCATCGACAAGCTTCAGCGCTTTCATCGCCGCCTGCTGCTCCGCGACTCGCTGGGCCGCCGCGATCTCGCGCGCGGAAGGCCCCTTCGGGGCCGCCGTCTTCGCAGCCGTCTTCGTTACCGCGGTCTTTGGTTCGGCGGGCTTGTCGGCATAGGCCGCACTGGCCAGCACTGCCGAAAGACCGATTGAAACTGTCGTCAGGAAAATCCGCATCGCGCCCTCCACCCAATCTGCGTGCAGGGCTATGTTCTCACTTTGTTCCAGCGAGTCAAGTCGCCGCCAAAACGATTTTCGAGCTACTCACAGATTGAGCAGCGTCGGGTCTCCACCCTGGGCCGCGATGTTGACGGTGACTGCGCGTTCGGTCGCAAAGCGCGAGAGATAGTGCGGGCCGCCGGCCTTGGGTCCGGTGCCAGAGAGGCCCGAACCGCCGAAAGGCTGAACGCCCACCACCGCGCCGATGATCGAGCGGTTGACGTAGACATTGCCCGCGCGCACCGCCGCCTTCACCTGGTTGGCAAAACCTTCGAGGCGCGAATGCACGCCGAGCGTAAGGCCGTAGCCTTTGGCCGACAGCGCCGCGCCAACCGTCTCGATATCGTCGGGGTCATAGCGGACGACGTGCAGCACCGGGCCGAACACCTCGCGATCGATCTGGTCGAGCGAGGCAAGCTCGATGATCGTTGGTCCGAAGAAGGTTCCCTTTTCGCGCAGCGCGCCGATTTCCCGTTGCCACACTTTCACTTTGGGCGCGGCCTTCATGCGTTGCAGGTGCTGGTCAAGAAGTCCGCGCGCATCTGCATCGATGATCGGGCCGACATCGGTTGCGGGGTCAGCAGGATCGCCGATCGCAAGCACCTCCATCGCGCCTTTCAGCATGTCGAGGATGTCGTCGGCGGTTTCGTTCGGCAGGAAAAGGATGCGCAGCGCCGAGCAGCGCTGGCCCGCCGAGCGGAACGCGGACATCACCACGTCGTCGACCACCTGCTCTTTCAGCGCCGTGGTGTCGCAGAACAGCGCATTGAGGCCGCCGGTCTCCGCGATCAAGGGAGCGATTGGGCCATCTTTGGCGGCCAGCGTGCGATTGATGATGCGCGCAACTTCGGTAGAGCCGGTGAACGCGACGCCGCCGCAGCGCATGTCGGCGGTCAGCTTGCCGCCTACCTTTCCGTCCCCGACCAGGAGATGCAGCGATTCCGCCGGCAGGCCTGCGGACAAGAACAGCTTGACCGCCTCGAACGCGATGAGAGGGGTCTGCTCGGCTGGCTTGGCAAGCACGGTGTTGCCGGCGGCCAAGGCGCCCGCGATCTGGCCAGTGAAGATGGCGAGCGGGAAATTCCAGGGGGATACGCAGACAAAGACGCCGCGTCCCATCAATTCCAGGGCGTTGGTCTCGCCCGCGGGTCCCGGCAAGACGCCGGGGCCGGCAAACTTCGTCTCGGCTTCAACGGCGTAGTAGCGGCAGAAATCGACCGCCTCGCGCACTTCCGAGATGCAGTCGTCCAGCGTCTTGCCGCCTTCGCGCGCAAGAATGGCCATCAGCCGGTCCGTCTCCTGCTCCATGGCATCGGCCATGGCGCGCAGGATGTCGGCGCGCTTGCGCCCGCCGACTGCATTCCAGGCCGGCTGGAAAGCGGCGGCGGAGGCGTAGGCCGCATCGATATCGGCATCGGTCGTGCTCGCCACCGTCGCGATCATCCGCGCGGCGTCGGCCGGCGCGCGAGACGCGAGGGTTGTGTCAGAAGCGCCCGGAGCGCCCGCGACCAGAGAGCTCACGACGACGGGTTCTGCCGAGTCGAAGCTTTCGATTGCCTGGGCAAGACGCTCGCGAACCGTTTTCTGGCTGAGATCGATTCCGCGCGAGTTGGCGCGCGCAGCGCCATAAAGACCGGGCGGCGACGGAATACGCGGATGGCGGGCGGGCGCCGCGGACAGCGTTGCGTAAGGATCAGCGGCAATCCGCTCTGGCGGCACATCCTCGTCGAGGAAAGAATGGACGAAGGAGGTGTTCGCGCCGTTCTCGAGAAGACGCCGCACCAAGTAGGGCAGCAGGTCCTGGTGTGCGCCCACCGGAGCATAGACGCGAACCGATCGCTCGCGGCCGGCGGCTTTGTAGAGCGCCCCGCCCATGCCATGCAGGCGCTGGAATTCATAGTCGGTGCGGCCAGCTCTCCGCGCCATGTGGTCGATCGAGGCGAGCGAATGCGCGTTGTGCGTGGCGAATTGCGGATAAATTGCCGGGCCTGACACGATCAAAGCTCGCGCGCAGGTGAGATAGGACACATCCGTCGCCGGCTTGGTGGTGTAGACGGGATAGTCGGGCTGGCCTTCGACCTGGGCGCGCTTGATCTCGGTGTCCCAGTAGGCGCCTTTCACCAGGCGCACCATCAGGCGCATGTTGGTCTCGCGCGCGAGGTCGCCCAGCCAGCCGATCACCTTCTCGGCGCGCTTCTGATAGCCCTGCACCGCAAGGCCGAGCCCGTTCCAGCCGGCAAGCGATTTGTCCTTCGCCAGCTTCTCAAGCAGCTCCAGCGACAGCACGAGGCGGTCCGCCTCCTCCGCATCGAGCGTGAAATTGATGTTCTGCTTGGCCGCCTTTTGCGCCAGCTCCAGCACCATCGGATAAAGCTCGCGATGGATTCGCGCGCCCTGAACGGCGCGATAAGCCGGATGCAACGCGGAGAGTTTCACGGAAATCCCGTCCGCCGTTTCCGGCGTCGGCCCGGTCTTCGCAGCGCCGACCTCAGCGATCGCATTGGCGTAACTGTCGAAATAACGGCGGGCGTCGGCCATGGTGCGTGCGCCCTCGCCCAGCATGTCGAAGGAGTGGCTCGCCGCCTCTCCCTTTTTCACCGAGCGTTGGCCGCGCTTGAGCGCTTCCTTGATGGTACGGCCCATCACGAACTGGCTGCCCATGATGCGCATCGCCTGCATCATCGCCGCGCGGATCACTGGCTCGCCCGCCTCGCGCACCATGCGCTGGACGAAGCCAGCCGGATCCCGCTCGGCGTCTTCCGGCGGCTGAACGATGCGTCCCGTCAGCATGAGGCCCCAGGTCGAGGCGTTGACCAGGAGCGAGTCCGACTTGCCGCGATGGTCGGCCCAGTCGCCGGACGAGATCTTCTCCGCGATTAGCGCGTCTGCTGTTTCGGTGTCCGGCACGCGCAGCAGCGCTTCGGCAAGGCACATCAAGGCGAGGCCTTCAGGATTAGACAGCCCGAACTCCTCGAGGAAGGTTTCCATGACGCCGGCATTGTGGGTTTCGGCGCGCGCCTTCATCACGATGTCCCGGGCGCCGGCGGCCGCCTCGCGGCGCTCGGTCTCGTTGAGGGCCGGATGCTCCAGCAAGGCGGCTATGCGTCGCGCCTCGTCCTCGAACTTGCCCTGGTCGAGCGTGTCCGGATGACGCAAACCCGTTGGAAGGCTCTTTACCATGGGACCCCTGCGCGGCCGGGGACGGCGCGACATCGAATCGCGGCCAACCGCCATATTCTTTCCTTACCATGGACGTAGCCGGTCCAACGCCGCTATCAAGCGCCCACCCGCAGGCAGTAACGCCCCCCGGAATTGCGCCAGAGGATCAGGGCCCCGAATGCGCATCATGCTCGTAACCGACGCCTGGGACCCCCAGGTCAACGGCGTCGTCCGGACGATGAAGCGCGTCATCACCGAATGCGAAGCCATGGGGCATACGTGGGACATCGTCTCGCCCAACGGCTTCAAGACCATTCCCCTGCCGACCTACCCCGAGATCAAGCTGGCGTTCGGCGCAAAGAAAGTGATCGAGGAACGCTTCCTCGAATTCGAGCCCGACGCGGTTCATATCGCCACCGAAGGTCCGCTCGGCTGGGCGGCGCGCGCGGTCTGCCTGCGCCACAAGTTTCCCTACACGACCAGCTATCACACCCGCTTCCCCGAATATGTCTCGGCGCGGTTCTGGTTCCTGCCGGTGTGGGCGGGCTACATGTATGTCCGCGAGTTCCACAAATACTCGGGCAGGGTGATGGTCGCGACGCCGTCGATGCGCGACGAGCTGGACGAGCACGGCTTCAAGAACCTCGCGCCCTGGTCGCGCGGCGTCGACACCGACCTGTTCCATCCTTCCAAGCGGCTGGAGGATCGCGGGCCGTTCAAGGGCATGGCGCAGCCGATCTCGCTCTATGTCGGTCGCGTGGCGGTGGAGAAGAACATCGCCGCGTTTCTTGAGACGCCGCTGCCCGGCACGAAGATCATCGTCGGCGACGGCCCGCAGCTGGAGGCTCTGCGAGAGAAGCACAAGGATGCGCACTTCCTTGGCGTGAAGCAGGGCGAGGAACTGGCGGCCTGCTTTGCCAATGCCGACGTCTTCGTCTTCCCGAGCCTTACCGACACGTTCGGCCTGGTCATCCTCGAAGCCATGGCGGCGGGAACGCCGGTCGCCGCCTACAAGGCGCCGGGACCGCGCGACCTGATCCCCGGCTCCGGGGCCGGCGCGGTCGATGACGACCTGGCGGTCGCGTTTGCCGAGGCGCTGAAATGTTCACGCGAACAGGCAAGGAAATACGCAGAAGGCTATTCCTGGCGCGCCTGCGCCGAACAATTCATCGACAATCTCGAGCCGCTGCCCGTGCCGGAACGGCGCCGGTTCTGGAAACGCCTCGCCCGGCTGCGCCACGCCCTGCGCATCCGCCGCCGCCAGCCCAAGCCGGAGGCGGGCCCTGCCGCCGCCCCTGTCGAACCTGTCCGGTCTGAGACGGCGGCAGCCAAGGCGGACTAATAGCTGTCATGAACCGCCGATTTCATTACCTGGGTGAAACCAGCGGGCCGGAGCGAGCGTTGACTCGCCATGGCAACCATAGTTCCCGAGGACTTTCCCGGTCTTAAGCAGATAACGCCGCAGATTTATCCGCCGCCGGGCGGCTATCTGCAGCCGTCAGGCACGCAATTTGCTGCGTGGCCGGCAACGCCCGGATTCCCAATACCGGGAACAGGGCGCCCGGTTCGCAGCAAGATGATCGCGAAGATTGTCCTCGTCGGCGCAGCGCTTCTGGCCATCACTCCGGCGGTGGCCACGGCATTCTGGCCGGCATCGCCCGAGCAGGCGACGCTTCGCGATGTCGACCTGAACGGACCGATCCTTGGCTTCACCCAGTCGCGCGACCGCATCCAGGTCCGCCTGGCGTCCGACAAGATCGCCAAGTCGAAAGCTGACTACAAACAGGTCACCGTGCGGGACCAGGATGGCGATGTTATCGCCATTCCGCTGAAGGACGGACAGACCTGGGCCACAGCCCAGCTTCCCGCCAACATCGCGGACGCGACCAAGCTCGAAATCTCGGTCGAGTAGTTCTCTTCAATTCCCGACCGCCTACTGCGCCGGATTGCCGTTGGCGTCGACGATCCGCACCTCGCCGATATTGAGTTCTCGTACGCCCTTCTCGATCTTGGCGCGGTCGCCCACCACCACCCAGACGAAATTCTGGTCGGGAATGACCTGCTTTGCGGTTGCCGCCATGTCGGCCACCGTCACCGCGCGGTACTTGTCCGCGTAGGTGTTCCAGTAGTCATCCGGCAGGTTCTCCAGCGCCATGTCGTAGAGAGCGCCCTGCACCGACGCGCCGGCTTCCCAGCGGCTGGCGAGGCCCATGATCGCGGTCGCCTTGGCGTTCTCGTCGAGCTCCTTGGCCGTCGCCGGGCGCTTGCCGACGATGTCGGTCAGCTCCTTGCGGATTTCGGCCATCGCGTTCTTGGTCGCGTCGGTCTGGACCGGCGCCTGCAGGATGAACTGGCCCGGGTTATGTGACCGGCTCATCGACGTGCGGGCGCCATAGCTCCAGCCGTGTTGCTCGCGCAGGTTCATGTTGATGCGGCTGGTGAAGGCGCCGCCGAACAGCGAGTTGAACGCGGACATCTTCTGGTCTTCCGCCACAACGCGGGGCGGCGTCGCCTCGCCTACCAGGATCACCGACTGCACCGAGCCGGGACGATCCACGAGATAGACGACTGGCTTGGCCGGTCGGTTCGCCTGCGGGATGGTGATGGTCTTGGCGTTGACCTGGCCCCAGCCCTTCAGCGCGGCTTCCAGCTTGGGCGTGATCGCCGCCAGCGTGGTGTCGCCGACGATGATGATGCGGGCGTTGGTCGGGCCATACCAGGTCTTGTAGAAGTCGACGACGTCCTGGCGGGTGATCGACGCAACCGATTCAGGCGTCGCATAGATCCCGTAGGGGTGGTCCTTGCCCCACAGCGCCTTGCCCATCACCCGGTTGGCGATGGCGTTCGGATCTCGGTCCGCCTGGCGGAGCCCCTGCACTGTCTGGGCCTGCACGCGCTTGAAGTCAGCGTCGGTGAAGGACGGGTTGCGCACGATGTCGGCCCAGATCGCCATCGTGTCGTCGAGCGTCGGGGTCAGGGCCTCCATCGAGACGGTCGAATACTGCGAGCCGCCGCCGCTCACGACGCTGGAGCCCATGCGGTCGAGCTGGTCGGCGATCTGCAAGCCGGTGCGGCTGGTCGTACCTTCGTCGAGCAGGTTGCCCGTAAGCCCCTGCACGCCCGGTTTCAGCTTGGCATAGTCGGCGCCATAGCCCGTATCCATGCTGAGCAGCATCGACACGACGGGCGTATCATGGCGCTCGGCCAGATAGACCTTCACACCGTTGGACAGAGTAGCCTTCTTGAACTCGGGGAATTTAGCTTCGGCCACCGAGCCGGGCACGGGGACCTTGGAACGGTCGACGCCAGGGCCCGTCTTGAGATCGCCGAACGGTTTCACGGTCAGCGTATAGTCGCCGTCAGACAGCCACTTGCGGGCCGCCGCCGCAACCGCCGGCGCCGTCGCCGCCTCGGTGCGCTTGAGCGACTCTTTCCAG
>DASZSI010000172.1:0-3520 GCA_035548775.1 Hyphomonadaceae bacterium | reverse complement strand
TCGCCGTGTTCGTGATGTTCGGCGTCCTGAACCTTATCGAATATCGCCGCCTCGACTGATCTGACAGTCGGACGATCGGGGAGAGGTGTCCGGCATGTTGGCGTCTGCAATTGGTTTCCTGATCGTCGGGTTCGTTATCCTGATCTATTCGGGCGATTGCCTTGTGCGGGGCGCGCTCGCCGCGGCGCTGAAAGCCCGGGTCTCGCCGCTTCTGGTCGGCATCCTGATTGTCGGGTTTGGAACTTCCCTGCCTGAATTCCTGATCGGGATCAGCGCTGCGCAATCGGGCGCCGTGGGTCTCGCGCACGGCAATATCATCGGCTCCAACATCGCCAACATTTTCCTGGTGCTGGCCCTGCCGGCGATCATATTTCCCATCCACACTGCAGCGCCGCGGATGCGGATCACCGCCGTCTTCATGCTGGTGGTCACGGGTCTCTGGATCGGACTGACGCTGCTGGGCCTGATGAGCGCGTTGGTAGGCATGGCGATGCTGGCGGTGCTCGGCGTCTATGCGCTGGCCGCCTGGGTGATCAGCCGCAAGGACGTGTCGGAAGACACGCCCGAAGAAAAGAAGATCCAGCACATGCCGTTCTGGCGGATGATCGTGCTGACACTGATCGGGCTGGTCGGATTGCCGCTGGGCTCGCGCATCCTGGTGGACGGCGGCATCACGCTGGCGCATGAGACCGGCATTCGCGAAAGCGTGCTGGGACTTACCCTGCTGGCGGTCGGATCCTCGCTGCCGGAACTGGGAGCGGGCATCGCGGCGGCAGTGCGCAAGGAAAGCGATGTTGCGATGGGCAATATCCTCGGCGCCAACATCTTCAACATCCTGGGCGTCGGCGGCACGGTCGCGGTACTGGCGCCCGGCCAACAGGTGGCCAGCGAATTCGTCGACTACAGCAACTGGGTGATGGGACTTGCCGCCTTGCTGATCACTGGCGTGGTGTTCATGCAGCGGCGCGTTGGCGCGCTTACCGGGATCATCTTCCTGTTGCTCTATGGCGCATACATCGCAGGCCTGGTCGGGAACATCACGTTCGATAGCATCAAGGATATGATCATCGCGCCAGGCCCACCGCCGGCGCACTGATCAATCGTCCACGCCCTTGGGCGTCAGGTAGGCTTTCAGCTTCCACGATGAATCCGGGCCTTTGCGCTCGAACAGTGCGGCGGCGGCCGTCGGGAATTTCGCGCGGACCCTAGCATCGAGTTCGTTGTTGCGGAAGGCGAGGCGGGTGGCGAGTTCGTGCATGCCGGGGTTGTGAGCAACCAGCATCACGCGCTCGGCGTTGGCCTTTTCCGCGGCCTCCATCAGCGTCTCGGCCGGGCAGAGGTAAAGCGTACGAAGGAACTGGACCTCAACCTTGCCGAGGGCCGGCTTCACCAGCTCCCAGGTCTCACGTGTCCGTTTCGCATCCGATACCAGCACGACTTGCGGATCGGCCCCGGCCTCGGCGAGGGCTTTTGCTACCCGCGGCGCCGCTTCGCGTCCCTGATCGGCTAGCGCGCGTTCGAAATCGTCGTCGGCCTCGTCAGGAGGCACGGCCTTGGCGTGGCGCATGAGAACAAGCTGACGCATTCGTCCCCGGTAACTTTTCCGAGTCGCTTTGTCACGGAGCCCCGGAAGCCGAGCAATGCAACATGCCCGCAGGGTTTCCAATACCTTAACCATAACTGGCGCAGAACTTTGTCCGAACGTGAAGGCGGCTTTGTAATGCGAGCGTTTTTCCACCACGCGGCGTCGAACGAGTTTCTGCGTTTCCTAGCGGCAGGCGCCGTGGGCTTTGCGGTCGACTATGGAATGCTGCTGGTCTTCACGGGACTGTTGCACTGGCCGCCGCTGATGGCGCGCGTGGGCTCCGTTGCGCTGGCGATCTCTTCGACCTGGCTGATAAACCGAATGTGGACGTTTCGTCCGGCTGCCGACGAGGTTCGTGCGCGCGGTCTCGGGCAGGAATTGCTGGGCTACGGCGCCGTGCAACTCACCGGCGCGGCTGCGAATTTCATCATCTATGGGCTGGCCGTCGCCTTGCTCGGCCCCAAACCGCTGAACCTGCTTGTTGCGCTGATGGCCGGATCGTGCGCCGCGCTCGCGATCAACTATTTCGGCGCCCGGCGATTTGTTTTCGTTCGCGACTAGCTTGCGCAGCCGGATGACGCGTCCGCCGGCCGATACCCTATGCGCATTTCGGCGGCTTCGCCATTCGGCGCATCGCCCGCGGTAACTGTCGCCTTCGAGTCCGGATTTAGCTGATTGCGATCGGAGTTATCGTAAACGAAGTGCGCAACCAGTTTCGTACCTGCGGGCAATGCCTTGGGTTCGGCAAGTTCGTAGTCCCGCAGCCAATTGAAATCGAAACGGGGCAGGCTGAGCAGCAGCTCTTCGCGCCCGTCCGGATAAACCGCTGAAAGGCCGGCCCGTGCCCCACGATCATGCGCGATCGGCATGACGGAGAAGATGACGCTAGGCTTTGCCAGAGTTAGCGTTGCTTCGACTTTCTGGTCAGCCTTGCCGGGCGCGATCTTCAGGTCGCGCGCCGAGATCACTGCGCTGCAGGCTGGAAACGCCGGCGCCTTGTCGCGGAAATAAAGTCCGATGCGTGTTACATCCTTCCGGGCCACACCGTC
Organism: Hyphomonadaceae bacterium; assembly: GCA_035548775.1. Lineage (GTDB taxonomy): Bacteria > Pseudomonadota > Alphaproteobacteria > Caulobacterales > Hyphomonadaceae > UBA7672. The sequence continues at coordinate 886 of DASZSI010000172.1, read as the reverse complement.
GGGTACATAATAGGTCCGGACCTTGAACACTCCACCTGGGGCAAGCTCGACGCCGGCGTCATCTGGCCATTCCTTGGACGTTGCTCCGCGCGCATAGCTGCCGATCTGCTGTTCCCCAATTCCGCTCTGATAATCCGCCAGAACGTGGTGCACGGCGCCGCGATCGCCGGGCAGGATCGCCAAGGCGCGCAGCCATTTTGTTGTCTTCAAGGGATTGGGAATATTCACGGTGCGATACAGCAACACCCCCTCTATCGGAACATCGAAAACGGGCAGGGTGAGGACAATGTCCGGCTGGCCGAGCGGCCACTCTGGCGATGTTGTCTTTGCCCTCATCGCATCGTCGCCGTCGCCGCGGGGCGCGCCAGCCTCGACCCAGTGCACGAGCGTGCGGATTTCGTCGTTCGTAAGCGAGAGATCGTGTTTCCAGGCGCCAATATGCCTGTCCGCATAGAAAGGCGGCATTCGCTGCGTGCGCAGCGCCGAGCGCATCATGGGTGCGTGCTGCTTGGCGCCGGCATAGTCGTCCATGGCGAACGGCGCGATGCCGCCTTCGGTGTGGCAGCTGATGCATTTGGTCCGGAGAATGGGGGCGATATCTCCGGTGTATGTCGCGGCCACGTGTGGCGGATAAGCAATCGCGACGCCGCCGGTTTCGTAAGAGGTGGGCGTGATCGGTTTGCCGGCGATCAGGGTGTCGAGCGCGTCCCTGACTGGTTGCCGCCTCGCTGCCGCGTCGGGCGTCGACGTTGTGAAGCGGTCATCCACCGGCCCACGATAGACGATCGACCAGATGCGCGGATCAATGACGAAGGCTTCGCCCGTATGGGATACTCCAAGCGTTTCGCTGGCTAGCCGGGTTTCGTCCAGCAAGACGCGGACGTTG
>DASZSI010000171.1:0-2320 GCA_035548775.1 Hyphomonadaceae bacterium | reverse complement strand
TGATGCGCGCTCGTCAGCGCCGCGAAGCGCGACCATGACCCACAAACGATCTTGTCTTGGGGAACTGGATGGCGCGCGTGGTGGTGTTGCGCTTGACGAAGCAGTTGGCGAGCGCGCCGAGCTACGCAGCGTGGGCTTAGCCTATTTGCAGGAATCGGCGCACTTCATGACGGTGCAGTCGCTTACCTTGGACGCCAGCGTCACAGCGTACGTCGGATCCTTGGAGCGATCGACCAGGGTGGGCAGGCTGGCCTTGATGTCGTTGACTAGCTCGCCCGCTGCAAAGATCTGTTCTGCGCACGGCGTCGTAATGCAAGCTTGCCCCCGACAGCCCAGTTTCCGCCCGCAATCCACGACTGCGCGACATAGCTCGGCCTTGGAGGTACCGGCTTTCGGGCCTTCGGCAGCGACGCCCTCGATGTTGTTGCAGGCAGCCATCTCGTCGGCGCACTCATCGCAGCCACACTTCTGGCACTCGTCTTCGGGCTCCCCAGAGCACAGCGGCTCCGCCCCATAGGTGTCACCGCTGGCCATGCCGCCGCCGCCGTCGTCGTCGTCACCACCACTGCTATCATCGTCGTCATCATCGCCATCGTCCCCGCCCGTACCCGCGTCGGCCTTGCTCGCACCGGCGTTGCCGGCGTCTGCCTTTCCAGAATCGACCTTGCCGGCATCCGCTTTGCCAGCGTCTTTCTTTCCAGAATCGGCCTTGCCGGCGGAATCGTCATCGTCGTCGTCTCCTGTCGAGGACGATCTGTCTGTGCCGGTGTCTGCCGTGGAACTTCCGCACGCGACTGCCGCACAGGGAACGGCGACCCACAGGACTGCGCTAAGTAGACGACTCATGGATTTCCTCTCAAATATTCGATGGGCGCCACGTAGGCACCGCTCTTGACCACGTGGGCGGAATGCCCTACCCGCGTTCACAGTGGTTGCCACGGTACGATGCTCGCGTTCATACCTGCGAACTACACAGGAGCGCCAGCGCTATGGTGCGAAGCCGTGTTGTTGATGACGACGATCTGATACCGATTGCGTCGTCGGCTTCGAGACAGCGCGGAGAGGCAGGTTGTCAGCTCGCCGCTCCAGTTGATCCCGCCCGCGCCATTTGCGCGGGTTGTCTCGCGCTCGATTCGTGAAATGGAGAAGCCGCGTCGAGCTCGGGATACGGGCTGACGGGCGTCGAACGTTGGTCGCCGAATTGGGCGCCGTCACGCCGCGTGCATCGCGAGATCGACCGAGCGTCTGGCGAGCACGCGGCGCACGGCCAGCGGCGGCTACATCAGGCCGCTTTGCATAAACGAGTAGTTGGGGTCCTTGCACGCCTTGCAGGAATCGCCGATGAAGTAGGCCTTTCCATCGGGATCGCCTTGGAGTTGATACTTGAACCAGGCGACGCTGAATTCAGTCACCTTCTCCGGTTCCTGCATGAGCGTGAGATGGCCAGGCGCGAAGTCGCCGCTATTCGGCGGGACGGTGTGGAAGTAGATGGCAGCTTTCGCACCACCATAGCCGAGGGTACTGGACAAGAAGGCCTGCTCGCCGGGGTCGCTGATGTCCTGCACTCCTGACACCGCCAAGGCTGGCTTCGAGGTGAGCCCGCCATTGATGCCATTGAAGTTGAGCTCGGTTTTGACACGAGCGTCCGCCGCCGCGTTGTCGGCGCCCAAGCCGCCCTGGGAGTGACCCGCCGATGCGACATTGTCGGTATCGAGTCTTTGGTAATAGGGACTGTCGGACCTCTCATTTTCAGCAAACAGGAAGTCCAGCGCGTGCAGCATCTCCACGGCGCCGCCCACGAAACGGTTGTTGGCGGCGATCACGAAGAAGCCGTGCGAGGCGATGTAGTGCAGCAACGTCCCGTAGCCTTCCGGTTGCGCGCACGTGCCGTTGCCCCAAGTGATGATCGGGTACTTCTCGCCATCGACCATGTTCGCCGGGCGGTACAAGGTGTAGAGCGTGAAGTCGAGATTCTTGGTATCGAGCAGCTTCTCGCTTTGCTGCTCGTCCGCGCCAAAAAGGGCCACGAATCCTGGGCATATTCCCAGCGTGTCGTCCGTGTCGCCCGCGAGGTTGGCATTCTCGAAGCCCTTGCCGACGTTCGCCTCCATCACAGACCCGTACGGTCCCAGCTGGATTTCCGTGCCCACTGGGTTGAGGTAAGAGCTGCACGGCTGGGTCTCGCCGCCCTCGCACTTCGCTTTCAGCTCTCCAGTCGTCGTCGAGCTGCCGCCACCGCCGCCGTCCGACTTGGGGGGCGTAGTCGTCTCGCTGCCGCCATCCGACTTGGGTGGAGTGGTGCTACCGCTCCCATTACCAG
>DASZSI010000170.1:0-1556 GCA_035548775.1 Hyphomonadaceae bacterium | reverse complement strand
CCAATACCAACATCATCCAGAGCCATGATCACCCGGCGCACGACCTGAATGCTGGTGTAATCGGCACCTTCAATGTGCTTGAAGGCATGCGCGCCAACGGCATCCGCGACATACTCTTCGCTTCATCCGGCGCGGTGTATGGCGATTTGTGCCGCGACGTGACGGTGACGGAAGATGCGGGGCCGCTGCTGCCCGTCTCACCCTATGGCGCCGGCAAGGTCGGCTGCGAGGCTTTCATCTCCTCCTTCTGCCATGTCTATGGCATGCAGGCCTGGATGTACCGCTTCGGCAACGTGGTCGGCGGCCGCATGACGCACGGCATCATCTTCGATTTCCTGGAGCGGCTGGGAAAGGACACTTCGCACCTTCTGATCCGCGGCGATGGACGCCAGGAGAAGAACTACTTCCTGGTCGAGGAATGCATTGACGGCATGGCCTTCGGCTTCCGGCATTTCACGCCGACCGAGGACGCGCCCTGCGGAATCTTCAACCTGGGCACGCCTACCATTTCCCGCGTCGTCGACATCGCCCGCATCGTGGTCGAGGAAATGGGTCTGGCCGACACCACCGAGATCCGCGTCGAAGGCGTAAAACGCGCCTGGCCTGGCGACCAGCCGCGCGTGCACTTCACGGTCGACAAAATGTCGAAGCTAGGCTGGAATTCGCGCAAGAGCTCGGACGAATCGGTGCGCATCGCGATACGTCGCATGCTGAAAAAGCCGGGCGCCGATGCCTTTGTGGTCTAGAGGAGACCAATCCATCACGCTTAGCTACCAGGGCGCGATGCTCCGGACTTGAGCGCTGATTCCAACATCCGCCGCCTGCAGTCTCTTGATTCCCTTCGAGGCGTTGCTGCCTTAATTGTGGTTTTTTATCACATGGTCGGGGCCCTGCCTGCCCCTTTTGCATCGTTGGCGAGTGCGCCCTGGCGGCCTCTCGAAGGACTGCCTGGGTGGATGGTGACGTTGCGATACGCGACAGCTTGGATTCCGCTACGACTGCTCTGGGGCGGTGGTTATGAGTGCGTGCTGCTCTTCTTCGTGCTGAGCGGCTATGTCCTTTCCCTCCCCTATTTGGCCGGAAAAAGCCCGTCATGGACTCGCTATATCGGCAAACGCCTTTGCCGCCTCTATCTGCCGTCGATTGCCGCTATCCTGTTCGCCCTTGCGATGCGCGCCATTGCCATCAATGGCACCTACACATTCACGCCCGAATGGCCATGGGCTGCACCTCTCACGCCTTCCCTAATTTGGAACAATGTCTTGTTTCTGGGGGGCGGCGACAGTTTTCACCTCGACGGGACGATCTGGTCGCTGGTCCACGAGATGCGCATCTCGATCATTTTTCCGTTTCTGTTCCTGATTGTCCTTCGAACGCCTGCCCTGCTTTCATATGCCACCAGTGCGTTGCTGGCGCTTTGGGCGTTTCATTTCGTACCGACCATCGGTGCCGATACGCCCCTCGCCCAGGCAGAGCGTTCTTGGGCTGATACGTCGGGTTATGTCTTCTATTTCGTGCTCGGCATCGTCGCCGCCCGCTACCACCAGAAGATTGGG
>DASZSI010000169.1:0-2156 GCA_035548775.1 Hyphomonadaceae bacterium | reverse complement strand
GGGGCTCGACGCGCACCGCCGCTCCGTCGCGGTGCGCCTGGCGCCGAGTGATTCGGAGAGCTGAGGTTCATGTTTCAGCCCCCCGGCCATGACCCCAATTCGAAAGCCCGGCTGACCGCGATCAACCTCGACCAGAATTCGATACGGCCGGGCAATTCCAATATCGAGCACGAGCGGGAAGTTGCCATCTTCGACATCCTGGAGAGCAACTATTTCGCGCTCGATGGTCGCGATGACGGGCCCTACTCGCTCGACCTCTCCATCGTCGAGGACAGGCTGGTGTTCGCGGTCGGGCGCGAGGAGAAGGCTGACGCGTTCACGTTCGTGCTTTCGCTCACGCCGCTGCGCCGCATCCTCAAGGACTACTTCATGGTCTGCGAGAGCTATTACCAGGCGATCCGCACCGCGCCGCCTTCGCGCATTCAGTCAATCGACATGGGGCGGCGCACATTGCACGACGAGGGCAGCCGTATCCTGATGGAACGGCTCAGGGGAAAAATCACCATGGATCGCGATACCGGCCGGCGGCTGTTCACCCTGATCTGCGCGCTGCACTGGAAAGGGTGAGACGTGGCGCGCATGGGGGGCAAGGACCTGCCGGGCGCGGTACTGTTTGCCTGTACCATGAACTCCGTCCGCTCGCCGATGGCGGCCGCCATACTGCGCCATCTGACAGGCCGGCGCATTTACGTGGAATCGGCGGGGCTGCGGGCCGGCAGCCTGGACGCGTTCGCCACCGCCGCCATGCAGGAAATCGGAATCGACATCTCCGGCCATACGCCGCGCACGCTGGCGGAGTTGCATGACACCTCTTTCGACCTCATCGTCACGCTGTCGCCGGAAGCCCACCACCAGGCGCTGGAGCTGACCCGCACCATGGCCGTGGACGTGGAATACTGGCCGACCTTCGACGCCTCCGTCATGGTTGGGCATGCCAGCCGTGAGCAGATCATGGAGGCCTACCGCTCGGTGCGCGACCAGTTGTTCCAGCGTATCAAGGAGCGGTTCGGGTTGATGGGCGGGCCGGCATTCTGAGCACGAGCGAGGCAGAGGCAACTTTACCGCACGCGTCTTGATTTACGCCTCGGGCCGGGGGCATTCTCCGCGCCACGACGCTTGGGAGTGCTTGCATGACATCCACAAAAGCGGGCCTGCTGACGGCTCTGCGCCGGACGGACAGCCCGCGCCGCGAAACACTGCGCCAGGAACTTGCGCGCACCCGGAGCACGGAGCGCAAATCCGGCGTCAAGCCCAAGCTGGTGTTGGCCAGCGCCTCGCCGCGCCGGCTGACGCTGCTGGCACAGGCCGGCATCGAGCCCGACGCCCTGCGCCCCTCCGCCATCGACGAATCGCCGCACAAGGGCGAGATGCCTCGCACGTTGGTGACGCGCCTGGCACGCGCCAAGGCAGAGGAAGCCCGGGACGCCATCGCCAACGACAAGGATATCGCCGACGCCTACGTGCTGGCGGCGGATACCGTCGTGGCAGTGGGGCGTCGTATCGTGGTCAAGCCGAAGTTCATGGACGAGGCGACGGCGGCGCTGAACCTGCTGTCAGGGCGCAACCATCGCGTGCTGACGGGGTTGTGCCTGATCACGCCGGAGGACCGCTTGCGCTTCAAGATTGTCGATACGCGCGTACGCTTCAAGCGGCTGTCGAAGGATGAGATCGAGGCCTACATCGCCTCGCGCGAGTGGCGGGACAAAGCCGGCGGGTATGCCATTCAGGGGCTGGCGGGCTGCTTCGTGCAGAAGATTTCCGGCTCCTACACCAACGTCGTCGGGCTGCCGCTGACCGAGGTGGTGGCGATGCTGACCGGCGAGGGCTTCCCGATCCATTTCAACTGGCTCAAGCTTGGCGAGGCGGACCTGGAATGAGAAGCCGCTTCTCGGGTCTCAGTGGGGTGAGCGGCGATGGCTGAATCCCCGGCGGACGGCAACTGCCCCATCTGTGGCCGTCCCACAGTGCACGAATTCCGGCCTTTCTGCTCGCGCCGCTGCGCTCACATCGACCTCGCGCGCTGGCTGCGGGGCGCTTATGCCATCCCCGGCGATCCGGTCGAGCCCGACCAGGCCCCGGTCACGGATGCTGGCGAAGGCGAGGCCAACGACAGCGGCCGCAAGCACTAGCCCGCCGGGTGCCGGAGGATGGCGAGC
>DASZSI010000168.1:0-3398 GCA_035548775.1 Hyphomonadaceae bacterium | reverse complement strand
ACCCACAGCAGCAGCGCCAGGACAAACACCACAATGGCGGTGATGATGATCAGGACCTCGTTGTGGAAGTCCTGAACTTCCTTAGCCGTATCAGTGGCTGCAGGCTGGAAGGACAGAGCCCCGGAGGTGGGTGCGGCCCACGCCGGACCACCGAGTAACAAGCTGGCGCCCGCGAGCGTCCAGTGCTTCCAAGCCCCTCCGCGCATGATCGTGCACTTCCTCCGGCAAGGTGCGTGAAATCGGGGCTTTACCGTGATATGCTCCCGACCGCCACCACTCCGTTTCGCCCCGCCGGGTGCATAGTGTCGCAGGCGGTTCGATTCGTTCTGGCTGGCGCAAGGTCGCTATCAGAGCGTCAAGGAGTTGGGAAGATGAGCACCCGGTTTCGATTGGGGATTTCGGCCCTGACCGCAGGATTTGCGTTGTCATTTACGACCCCCGCGCATGCGGCCATCACGGTCATTGGCGGAGGCCTCGCGCGGGACTGCTACATGGCGGTCGAATACCAGAAGGTTTCGACGCAGCGAGCACTCGATATTTGCTCCCTGGCGATCGAGCAGGAGAGCATGACGCGCCGCAACAGGGCGGCCACCTACACCAATCGCGGAATCCTCCAGATGCGGGCCGGCCACAACGACAAGGCGCTGTCTGATTATCAGCGTAGCTTGGCCATCATGCCGGAACTGGACGAGGCCAAGGTCAATCTTGGCGCGGCCCTCTATGGCCTCAAGCGCTATCCGGAAGCCCTGGCGGCTCTTAACGATGGGGTCAGGACCGAGTCTCTCGATGCGCGAGCGGTGGGTTATTACAACCGTGGGCTGACTTACGAAAAACTGGGCGATCTCCAGTCGGCATACGAAGACTTCCAGCGCGCCCTGCAGGTGAAGCCTGATTTCAAGCAAGCGGCGGATCAGATCGGTCGGTTCACGGTGATCGAGCGGGAAAGCTGAGCTTCCCCCTTCCCCAACGCTGTCATTCGCGGGGTTTGAGCCCTATCTAAGGGACTGCGGATGTTTGCGCCCGGCAATTGCGAGGAAGGCACGTGAAAGACAGCAGCCTGATCGAGGAAATTGGCCCTGGCGTCTCAAAGACGGCAGCAATCCTGGATGAGGCCCTTGCCGGCGCCGACGATGGCGAGGTGTTTGTCGAAGCCGTTCGTTCCGAAAGCTTTCTGTTCGACGACGGCCGCCTCAAATCGGCATCTTATGACAGCGGCCAGGGATTTGGCCTGAGGGTCGTCTCCGGCGAAACCACGGGGTATGCCCACGCCAGCGAAATCTCCGAGGCCTCGCTGCGCCGTGCGGCGACCGCCGCTTCGGCTGCCAAGCGTGGTCGCGGCGGAGCGCTTGCGCTCGGGCCAACGCCGGTGAACCGCAGGCTTTATGCCGACGTTGATCCCACCGCCTCGCCCGACTTCGTGACCAAGACTGGCCTGCTTGCCGAGATCGATGCCTGGTGTCGCGCCCGCGATCCGCGCGTGGTTCAGGTTTCGGTGTCGCTGGCGGGCTCTCGTACGGCGGTCGAGATCATCCGCTCTGGCGGCGCCACAGTGTCGGAAGCGCGGCCGCTGGTGCGCATCAACATCTCCGTCACCATGGAGAAGGATGGCCGGCGGGAAACCGGCTCCGCGGGCGCTGGCGGGCGCGCAGCATACGACGAATGGATCCAGCCCGATCGCTGGAAAGCTCTGGCCCAGCGCGCCCTGCGCAAAGCGGAGATCAACCTCGACGCCGTCCCCGCCCCCGCCGGTGAGATGGAAGTGGCGCTGGGGCCGGGCTGGACCGGCGTCCTGCTGCACGAAGCCGTGGGCCACGGCCTTGAAGGCGACTTCAACCGAAAAGGCTCTTCGGTCTATTCGGGCAAGATCGGCGAGCAGGTGATGGCCAAGGGCGTAACCATCGTCGACGATGGCACCATCGCCGACCGCCGCGGCTCGCTCTCCTTCGACGACGAAGGCACGCAGACCCAGCGCAATGTCCTGGTCGAGGACGGCAGGCTGGTCGGCTACATGCAGGATCGACAGAACGCGCGCCTGATGGGCGTGAATGCGACAGGCAACGGGCGCCGCGAAAGCTACGCTAGCGTGGTCATGCCGCGCATGACCAACACCTTCATGACGGCCGGCAATCACGATCCGGAAGAAATCGTGCGCTCGATTAAGAAGGGCATCTGGGCGGTCGACTTCGGCGGCGGCCAGGTCGACATCACCAACGGCCAGTTCGTGTTCCAGTGCACCGAGGCCTATCTGGTCGAGGACGGCAAGGTTGGCCCGCCGGTGAAGAATGCGACGCTGATTGGTCACGGCCCCACCGTCATGAACAACATCTCGATGATCGGCAACGACTTCGCGATGGACGATGGCGTCGGCACGTGCGGCAAGAGCGGCCAATCGGTGCCCGTGGGCGTGGGTCAGCCTTCGCTGAAGATCGACTCGATCACCGTTGGCGGCGCAGGCGTCTGACCTTAGAAGTTCTTGCGGATGCTCAGCGTTGCGGAGCTATAGACCGGGCTCCAGAACCGCTCGCGGTAGGCTTCCGATCCTGTATCACGCGGTTCGTCGAACAGGATGAAGGTGTAGTGATCCTTCACGTTGAAGATGCGGTTGATGCTGCCGCCGATGGTCCAGCCCGGCGCCGGCCGCCAGCTGAAGCTCGCCCCGCCATAGATCGATTCATGACTGTTCCGCGAAATACTCTGCGGCGAGTAGGACGTGCTGGACGAATAGTTGCTGGCGAACACCGACCAGCGGAACGCACCGCCGTCGAGGGTCTGGGATAACGTTCCGTTCCAGGCCCAGTCCTGATTGTTGGAAAGCGATCGCTCAAATCCGGTAACCGGATCGATGGTGTGGGACGTCTGGATGTTGGCGCCGACCTGGAAGAGCCCGCCCTTCATGCCGAGGCCGTCGAGCTCGAGCGAACCGTTGAGATCCAGCACATCCCTGGAAGCTTCGGCAACGTTTCTCGGTATCTGCACCTGAAGGCCCGGCGCTGCCGAGTCAGGGGGCAGGATGATCACAACGCTGGCGATGATGTGGTCCAGCTCGGAGTGGACAAGCTTGGCCACGAAGGAGTTCTGGCCGCCGAACTGGCGCTCATACCTGGCCTCGAACTCCCAACGCCGCGCCGGCTCGATGTCCGGGTTGCCCACGCCAAAGATGTCGGTTTCGAACGACGCGTTCGACAGGAATGATCCGAAGCTCAGCTGATCCACCAGGCGTTCCGCTCTCAAGCCAAGCTGGTGGCCCTTCGCCGGGCTCCACGAAAGATTGAGACGAGGCTTCACGAAGTTGAGCGTCTTTTCGGAGTCCGCGCCGGACACCGTGGCGCTGATCTTCGAGACCTCCAGCCGGGCGCCAACCTCCACGTTAAGGTCTTTCGACGGCGCCCATGTTGCGG
>DASZSI010000167.1:0-7718 GCA_035548775.1 Hyphomonadaceae bacterium | reverse complement strand
ATCCTGCCGATGGCGCGTCACGGCAGGCTGGAAAGCTTTCGCGTGTTCGTGCTCGATCATCATCCGGCCGCCCAGGCTGACACAGACACGCTGGGCGCCATCGAGGCCCTGGCCGACGAGCTGACACGCGCGGGCGCAAGCGTGGCGCGGCAATCGAGCCTGCTGCCCGACATCACAGCATCCTGGAAAACCTACCAGTCGATCCTGCACACCATCACGACGCGCCGGGCGCCCAACCAGAAGCGCCCGCCGATCTCCGCCCATGACTGGCTGGGCCATCTCGACGACCAGTTGCGCATCCGCAAGCAGTGGGCGGACTTCTTCCGGCACTTCGACATCCTGCTCTGCCCAGCCTTCGGCACGCCAGCGTTTCCTCATACGGACGAAGACGACTGGCGTAAGCGGCCGCTCGATATCGACGGCCAGCCTGGCAATTTCGGCGCGCAGCTGGGGTGGGCGGGCATCGCAACCGTGGCCAACCTGCCGTCGACCGCCATACCGCTGGGCGTCAACAGAGGCGGGCTTCCCCTGAGCGTGCAGGCGATCGGTCCCTTCCTCGAGGACATGACGACGATCGCCTTCGCCAGGCTGCTCAACAAGGCATGTCCCCTGCCAGAGCTGGCGAAGGGCTAGCCTATTGCCACATCGTGCCGCGGCGCGGATCGCGCGGCGGACGGGCGAGCAGCCAGACGCCGAGAATGGTCAGCGCCATCGCGGCGATGTGCGCCCAGCCGAACGGCTCGTGCAGGATCACCACAGCAGCCCACGCCGCGACGACGGGGCCCACGCCGCCCACAGCGCTGGTTGGCCCCGGCCCGATGCGGCCGATGGCCTCCGCGATCATGAAGCTGGGGATCACGGTGCAGACCGAGGCGAGGATGAGGCTGAGCCAGAGGCCGTTGGCGGTAACCGGCGGCAGGGGCGCGAAGGTCATCTCGATACCGCTCTGGGCCAGGAACGCGATCGAGGCGGCCGACATGCCGAAGGCGGTGAACAACGCCGATCCCATTTTCGAGATCACGCCCTTCGAAAAGGTCACGTAGACCGCATAGATCAGCGCGCCGGCGAAGATGAGGCCGCCGCCGAGGATGGCGTTGGGCCCCTGATGGCCGATCTCCGCGCCGAACAGGATCGCAACGCCAGCATAGGCGAGCGCCAGGGCGAGCATGTGGCGGCGTGTGATCTTCTGCTTGAGGAAGAAGAAGGACAAGACCGCGACCATGGTCGGGTAGATGTAGAGGATCAGCCGCTCGAGTTGGGCGGAAACATATTTCAGGCCCTCGAAATTGATCCATGACGAGAAATAATAGCTCATCACGCCAAGACCTGCGGCGGCGGCGTAGAGCTTGAGCGTCGGTTTCTGTTTCGCGCGCATGTACGCGAAGACGCCAATGGCGAGATAGGCCGGCAGCGCGAACGCCATGCGAAATGTAAGCAGCTGGCTGACGCCCATGCCCTCGGCATAGGCAAGCTTGATCACAACGCCCTTGAGCGAAAAGAGACCGGCGCCGACGCCGGCAAGCATCACGCCGGTTAACCTGTTGCGGGTTTCAGCTTCTGTCGCGAGGGTTGCGGTGGACATTCAGGCTCTCCGCTCGTCCCTGGATCACTCGGTTGCGGAGGCTGGTGGGACGAGGGTCGCCGGCTTTCCGCCGCCGGCCCAGGTCGCGTCAGATGCGACAAGCCGGCGAGAGCTCTTTGAGAGCTCGCCACTTGAGTCGAAGCATCTTGGCGATCGTCGTCATGCGCTGGGTGGATAAGCGGGATCGGCTGCAGCGGCAAGCTGGCCCTGGCCCGAATTGAGCGAGATTTCGTAATGTTGCCGACGAGCGCTGCTATTCCGCCACTCTACTTGGCAACGTGAGCGGCGGCCCACTGGCCGAGGCGCTGGATCGCCTGGCGGGCCTGCGAGAGCAGGCCGTAGCGCGCCTGGAAGACGTGGAACATCTCCGGCCAGATCTCGAGGGTCACCGGGACGCCGGCGGCGCCGAGACGTTCGGCTAGCGCCGTCGAATCCGACATCAGGATTTCGGCTTCGCCGGTCTGGATGAAGGTTGGCGGAAGCCCACGCAGGTCAGCGTCGAGGATCGAGAGATTGCCATCGCCGAGATATTGCTTCGCGCGGGTCGAAAGGCCTGAAGAGGTCAGGAACGGATCACGCTGGGCCTTGGAGCTATGAGACCAGCCGCGATTGGCGAGATCGACCCAGGGCGACAACAGCATCATGCCCGCAGGCAATGGCGCGCGTGATTCCCTGAGCTTGAGCGCGGTGGCGACGGCAAGGCCGCCGCCTGCGGAATCTCCGGCGAGGATCAGGCGCCCGGGCTGAACACCTTCCTTCAGCACGGCATGATAGGCGGTGACGCAATCTTCCAGCGCGGCAGGATGGCGATGTTCGGGGGCGAGGCGATAGTCCGGCACCACCGCCGCGATCTTGGCGTTGGCGGCCACCTGGGCGGCCAGTCCCCTGTGCGAGCGGGACGAGCCGAGGGCAAAGCCGCCGCCATGAAGCCAGAGGATGACATGATCGCCGCTGGCGCCCTTGGGCAGAAGCCCGAGGCAGTTGACGCCGCCAAGATCGATGTCGGACGAGGTCGCCATCTCGGGCATGGGATCATTGGCGGCGAAGGCGTCGTACGCCTTGCGCATCGTGGCGAAATCTGTCGGATCAATGCCTGCGAGACGGCCCGCGACCGCTTCCTTGGCCCGCGCCAGTTCGCTGGTTAACCCTGCGACCGTGCTCAAAGTCCCTCCGCGCCGTCTGCACTTTCCTCAGCCCAGGCGCCCCGCAAACAATGTGCCGCGTCACATCTGCATGGTCCAGCCCTCGACTGCCATCGAGGCCTGGCGGACGGCTTCCGTGAGCGTGGGGTGGGCATGGCAGGTGCGCGCAACGTCCTCGGACGAGGCGCCGAATTCCATGGCGATGCAGACCTCGGCGACCATTTCGCCGACGCCGACGCCGACGAGGTGGGCGCCCAGGACGCGGTCGGTCGCAGCGTCCGCAAGAATCTTAACGAAACCGTCGGTCTGGTGGTTGGTCTTGGCGCGCGAGTTTGCCGAGAACGGAAACCGGCCTGCCTTGTAGGCGACGCCAGCGGCCTTGAGTTCCTCTTCCGTCTTCCCCACCCAGGCGATTTCGGGACTGGTATAAACCACGCTCGGAATAATTCCGTAGTCGACATGGCCGGCCTTGCCCGCGATCAGTTCGGCGCAGGCGACTGCCTCATCCTCGGCCTTGTGGGCCAGCATGGGGCCGGTGGTGACATCGCCGATGACCCAGACATTTTCGGCCGTGGTGCGGAAATGGTCGTTGGCGATGACGCCGCGCTTGTCCGGTTGGATGCCAACGGTCTCGAGGCCGAGGCCTTGCGTGTAGGGCTTGCGGCCGATGGCGACGAGCACGACGTCGGCATCGATCGTCTCCGCATCGCCGCCGCCGGCGGGCTGCATCGTGAGCTTCAGCTTGGACTTGAGCTTCTCGACGCCGGTCACCTTCATGCCGAGGTGGAAGTCCATGCCTTGCTTGGTGAAGATGCGCTGGGCCTGCTTGGCGACCTCGGCATCGGCGCCCGGCAGGATGCGGTCGAGATATTCGACCACGACAACTTCTGCGCCGAGACGGCGCCAGACCGAGCCCAGTTCGAGACCGATGACGCCGGCGCCGATCAGGATCAGCTTCTTCGGAACGGATTTCAGCGACAAGGCGCCGGTCGAAGACACGACGCGCTCCTCGTCGATCTCCACGCCCGGCAGCGAGGCGGGTTCGGAGCCGGTGGCGATGACGATGTGCTTGGTCTCCAGCACGGTCTCGCCGCGGCCGGAGGCGACGATCACCCTGCCCGGACCATCGATGCGCCCGGCGCCGGAATGCACCGTCACCTTGTTCTTCTTCATGATGTAGGCGACGCCATTGGTGAGGCCGGTCACCGCCTCGGCCTTCTGCTTCAGCATAGCCTCCAGATTGAGCTTCAGCCCTTCAACCTGGATGCCGAGGCCGGCGAAATCCTTCTGCGCCATTTCGTAGAGTTCGGAGGCGTGCAGCAGCGCCTTCGAGGGGATGCAGCCGACATTGAGGCAGGTGCCGCCAAGCTTGTCGCGCTTTTCAACCAGCGCCGTCTTGAGGCCCAGCTGGGCGCAGCGTGTGGCGCAATTGTACCCGCCGGGACCCGCGCCGATAATGACGACGTCGTAGCTCTCGCTCATGCTTCCCGTTCCGTCTCTCTCGAAAACCGCGCGAGCTATACGCGCTCCCGCAGGGGGGTCAACAAAGGGAATATGGGGAGCATGAAGCCTTGTTTGGCGGGCCGGATTCTAAAGGCCTGGATCAGTTCGAGCCCAGCCTGCGACTAGTCGCGGCCCATCACTGCCGCAAAACCAGCCAGCGCCAGAATCGCCAAGCCGACGAGCTCTGGATTGTTCCAGACCTGCCACTCGCCGGTCCACAACGGCGCGCCCTGGTAGATGGCGTAGCCTGCGACAATCACCCCGCCGATCATTCCCAACGCGGCGCCGCCGACGCCGCCAAACAGGATCACAAGTCCGCCGACGAAGCCCAGCACGCCGCCGACAGTCGGCAGCATGACATCCACATCGCCGCCCTGGGCGATCAGCCTGTCGGTGCTGAAATCGCCGGTGGCGATGAAAGACGCGTTCGACTGGAAGATCAGCCAGATCGAAACGGGAAGGAGAAGGAGGGCGGCAAGGCGCCTCATGACGTTCGCCTGTCAGCCAGCGTTGGGAGGCGCGACATTTGCGGTCTTGGCCCGGCAGCGGATCTGTTTCTTGCCGATGCTTCCGGATTCAAGCTCGCCTGTTCCCGACATCACCATGCAGCCCATCTTGTATGGGAAACTGTTCGCCGGAGTTCCACCCTTGTCGGCCTTGTTCGTCAGGCTGACATAGGTGTCCGCGACGGTGATCCGGCCGTTGAGATAGCCCCCCACGATGACGCCCGAATACGTGCGTGTTGTGTTGTAGCCGTTGACGACGCGCTTCAGCGTGATGACGCCGGTTCCCGTAATCGCATCGCCCGGCTTGCATGGCGCGCCCTTCCAGGTCGCTGTCGCCTTGGGCGCGTCGGGGACCATGTTCAAGAGATCGCCTTCGTAGAAGATGCAGCCCTCCGGCGTCGTGAAGGCGCGCCAGGTGACATCGGCGGCGTCATCTGCTTGCTGCGCAGCGGCTGGCGCGCCAACCCCAAGGGCGAGCAACGCCGCGACGACCAAACGCTTCATGACAGTCCCCGACTAGCCTCCGGCGACAATGAGGCTGCGCCGGATCGGATGCAATCCGGCCGGCGCCGTATCACGGCAGTTGATGTTGGCAATCCTAGAGATCGAGCAGCAGGCGCTCGGGATCTTCCAGCGCTTCCTTGACGCGGACCAGGAAGGTGACGGCTTCCTTGCCGTCGACCAGGCGGTGGTCATAGCTGAGCGCGAGATACATCATCGGCCGCGCGACGATTTTCCCTTCGATGACGACAGGACGCTCCTCGATGCGGTGCATGCCGAGAACGCCCGACTGCGGCGGGTTGAGGATCGGCGTCGACATCAGCGAGCCATAGACGCCGCCGTTCGAGATCGTGAACGTGCCGCCCTGCAGGTCGTCCATCGAGAGCTTGCCATCTCGGGCGAGAGCGCCGAGGCGGGAGATTTCAGCCTCGATTTCGGCCAGCGTCATAGTGTCGGCGTCGCGCACGACCGGAACCACGAGGCCTTTGTCGGTGCCGACAGCGACGCCCATGTTGTAGAAATTCTTGTAGATGATGTCCGAGCCATCGATCTCGGCGTTGACCGAGGGGATTTCCTTCAGCGCGGCGACGCAAGCGCGAACGAAGAAGCCCATGAAGCCGAGCTTCACGCCGTGCTTCTTCTCGAACGCGTCCTTGTGACGTTTGCGCAGCTCCATCACTTCGGCCATGTCGACGTCGTTGAACGTCGTCAGCATCGCGGCGGTGTTCTGCGCGTCCTTGAGGCGACGCGCGATGGTCTGGCGCAGGCGCGTCATCTTCACGCGCTCTTCGCGAGGGCCGAGTTCGCGAGGCTTGTGCGGCGGCGCTTCGACCGGCGCCGGCGCCGGGGCGCGAGCGACAGCCGGTTGCGGCTGGGAGACATAGGCGAGCGCATCAGCCTTGGTGGCGCGGCCGCCCCTGCCCGTACCCGGGATCGCGGAGGCATCGATACCAGCTTCCGTCGCGATGCGGTTGACCGACGGCGCAACCTTGTCGGTAGCGCGGGGGGCGGAGACGACGGCGGGAGCGGCCGACGCGGCGGGCTTGGCTGACGCAGCCGGCTTGGCGGCGGCCGGAGCGGGAGCGGCGGAGGCAGAGGCGCCTTCCGAAAGTCGGGCGATGATCTTGCCGATCTGGACGGTCTCGCCTTCCTTGACCAGTTGTTCAGTAATGACGCCGGCGGCGGGGGCCGGGACTTCGACGGCAACCTTGTCAGTTTCGATTTCCGCGATCGGGTCGTCCTGCTTCACGGCCTGGCCGGGTTTCACAAGCCAGTTTGCAAGCGTTCCCTCGGTCACGCTCTCGCCCATTGCGGGCACCTTGATGTCCATGACGTCTCCAGATCGTTCGACGCCCTCGATTCGCTTCGCGGGCGAGCAGCCTTTGGCCGAGGGGTTTAACCCCGCCGGAGCCGCTTGGGGAGGGCAAAACGGCGGGTTTCTAGCCGCCGTCTTGGCCCGAAATTGAACGCCTACTTCTCGAACGCCTGGTCGAGGAAGGCGGCGAGTTCCTTGTTGTGCAGGGCCATTGTGCCGGCGGCCGTGGAGGCCGATGCCGGGCGGCCGACATACCGCGGACGCTTGTACTTGGTGTCGAGCTTCTCGAGCGTCTTCTCGATGTTCCAGTCGACGAAGGTCCAGGCGCCCTGGTTGCGCGGCTCTTCCTGGCACCAGACCATATCGGCCTGCGGGAAGCGCGCGAGCTCCTTCATGAGCGAGGCGACCGGGAACGGATAGAGCTGCTCGATGCGGAGCAGATAGACGTCGTCGATCTTCCGTTTCTCGCGCTCTTCGAAGAGGTCGAAATAGACCTTGCCCGAGCACATCACGACGCGGCGAATGTCCTTGTCGGCCTTCAGCTTCACCTCGGCCTGGCATTCCTTGCGCTCCGCCCCGTCCTCGAGGATGCGGTGGAACGAGGTTTCCGGCAGCATGTCCTTGTAGAAGCTGACGGCGCGCTTGTGGCGCAGCAGGGACTTCGGCGTCATCACGATCAGCGGCTTGCGGAAGTCGCGGTGGATCTGGCGGCGCAGGGCGTGGAAGTAGTTCGCCGGCGTCGTGCAGTTGACGACCTGCATGTTGTCCTGGGCGCAGAGCTGCAGGAACCGCTCGAGGCGGCCGGATGAGTGTTCCGGCCCCTGCCCCTCATAGCCATGCGGCAGGAGGCAGACGAGGCCGCACATGCGGAGCCATTTGCGCTCGCCGGAGGAGATGAACTGGTCGAACAGGACCTGGGCGCCGTTGGCGAAGTCGCCGAATTGCGCCTCCCACAGGGTGAGCGTGTTGGGCGCGGTGAGCGCGTAGCCGTATTCGTAGCCGAGCACCGCCTCTTCCGAGAGGAGAGAGTCGATGACTTCGTAGTTGGCCTGTTTGTCGGAGACGTGGTTGAGCGGCGTGTAGCGTTCTTCCGTCACCTGGTCGATCAGGTGCGAATGGCGCTGCGAGAAGGTCCCGCGCTCGGAGTCCTGTCCCGAGAGGCGCACATG
>DASZSI010000166.1:0-10326 GCA_035548775.1 Hyphomonadaceae bacterium | reverse complement strand
AGGAAAAGCCAAGGGACAAGTCAAAGCTGTTCTGCAGCTTTTGCCGCAAGAGCGCGAAGGAAATTCCTTCGCTGGTCGCAGGCCCGGGCGTGCACATCTGTGGAGACTGCGTGGCTATCTGCAATTCCATTCTGGAGGGCCTGCCGGCGGATGGCTTTGCTGGCTGGGACAAGCTGGAGGATGACAAGCTGCTCGCTAATCTCGAGCGGTCGCAAGCGGCCTTTGAAGGCGCGCGAGCAGTCCTGCAGCAGCAGATCGATACCCTGCGGGGACGTGAAGTGAGCTGGCAGAAGATCGGCGAGGCGCTGGGCGTATCGCGCCAGGCGGCGTGGGAGCGATTCGGCTAGCCGTTCGCGATTCTGTCGAGATCGCCGAGAAGATCGTCGAGCGACACCTCCGACGCGGCAGCGGTGCGTGATGCAGGCGGAGCGGACGAGGCGATGCCCAGCACGCGGCCAATCTCCCCCAACAGTTCGCCCTGGTCGATCGGCTTGGAGACATAGCCCGACATGCCAATGGCGATGAGCCGTTCGCGATCGCCGGCCATGGCGTCGGCGGTGAGAGCGATGACCGGAAGATCGCGCCAGGCTTCGGACGACGCGCGAATCCGGCGGATGGCTTCGGTTCCGTCCATCACCGGCATGTGGACGTCGAGCAGGACCAGGTCGAAGGGCCGCTGGGCGAGAAGGTCGAGCGCTTCCTTTCCGTTGGCCGCTTCGGTGAGCTGCACCCCCTGCGGCTGCAGGAACAGGCGGACGACCTGGCGGTTGATCGCGTTGTCGTCGGTCAGCAGCACACGCGCCCCGCGCAAGCGGGCGATGCGCCCCGATGTCGCCGAGCTATGCGAGCTCTCCTCAGGCGCGGATTGAGCTGCGTCGGCAAGGAAGGTCAAGGTGAAGCGAGACCCGCGACCGGCCTCGCTCTCGGCGACGATGTCGCCGCCCATCAGGCGCGCCAGCCGGCGCGAAATGGTGAGGCCAAGACCCGTGCCGCCGAACTGGCGGGTGGTGGAAGCGTCGGCCTGTGAGAAAGCCTCGAACAGCCGGCCAAGCGCGGCTGCGTCCATGCCGATGCCGGAGTCGGAGATACGGATCGAAACCAACGTGCGGGAGCCGGCCGGAAAGGTCCTGACGTCGATCTCGACCCTGCCCTCTCGCGTGAACTTCACGGCGTTGGATACGAGATTGGAGACGCACTGGCGCACCCGGACCGGATCGAAGCGGAGGCGCTCCTGCGGTGCGGCATGATGGATGAGTTCGAGGCCGATGCCCTTTTCCGCCGCCTTGGGAAGGAAGAGCCGGTGGATTTGCGTGATGGTTTCTCCGAGGCGGCCATCGATGGGAGAGACATCCATCCGGCCGGCTTCGATCTTAGACAAGTCCAGCACGTCGTTGAGGATGGCCATCAACGTTGCGCCGGATTCGCGAATGGTGGAGACCATCTCGCGCGCTTCCGGATCGAGCTCGCGATGCTCCAACGCCTGGGTCATCCCCAGGACGCCGTTCAGGGGCGTGCGGATTTCGTGGCTCATGTTGGCGAGGAATTCGCTTTTCGCCCGAGTTGCATTCTCCGCGATGTCGCGCGCCGCTTCGACTTCGGCGAGGCGTTGGGCGCGCTCGGCGTCCAGGGCGGCCTGCACCTTCTGAACGCGGGCGTGCTGGTAGATGAGGAAGCTGGTGAAGGGTGGCGCCACGGCGAGCGTGATGAACATCGTCGACCAGGGCGCGTAGCCGCCGGGATCGGGGAACAGTATGCCGTTGAGGACAAAGTCGAGCGACAACGCCGCGGCGAGGATGAGCAGCGACAGCACCGCCGCCTGCATCATATTCTTACGAGACATGACCGCCCACCGCCCAAATCCGCGGTGCAACATGACAGAAATAGGTAAACCATTCGCGGAGCCGGGATAACGCCGGGTCATGCAGGCGCCAGAGCGTTAAGCGCAGATAACTTTCAGGCTTTCGCGGCCTCGACCAGGTCTGCTTGCGCGGCAATGATCGCCGCGTCGATCGCGCGCTCCCACTCCTTCGCGGACGCCGCGACCTTGGCGGCTTCGGGCAGTGTCACCGATCGCGACGCGTTGACAACGCCGCCCTCAAGACCGTGGGGCCCCTGCACGAAGCCGGCTAGGGCCTCGCGCGCGCCGGCGCCCTGCGCGCCATAGCCGGGCACGAGGAACAGTGCATCGCCGGCAGCCGCACGCAGCCTTGCTGCTTCCTGCGGGCCCGTTGCGCCGGCGACAAGCATCAGTCCTGACCAGCCGGTCTCGGCGCTGCGCAGTCGGGTTATCATCGGCCTCAGCGAACGGGCGACGTGAAGATAGAGCGGTTCGCCGTCGACAAGCTTTTGCTGGAAATCCTTCGAGCCGGGATTGGAGGTGCGCGCGAGAACGACGACGCCCTTCCCTTCACGCTCCGCCACGGCGACGAACGGTTCGATGGTATCCACGCCCATATAGGGGTTCACGGTGATCGCGTCGCACGGACAGGATGAATCCGCGCCGAGATAGCCTTCGGCATAGCCTTCCGCGGTCGAGCCGATGTCGCCGCGCTTGGCGTCGAGAATGACGACCAGGTCCGCTCGGCGCGCGGCGCGGCACACTTCCTCGAGCGCGCGAAGTCCGCTTGCGCCCCAGCGTTCGAACAGGCCAGCCTGCGGCTTCACCACTCCGGCGCGGCCGGCGCAGCGCTCGACCAGGGCTATGCCCCACTTGGCGGCGGTTTCCGGCGTCGGCTTGCCGAAGAGCGCGGGCATCATCGACACGTGCGGATCGATGCCGACGCACAGCGGTCCCATGTCGCGGGTTGCGGCGATCAGGCGGTCAGCAAATTTTATCATCGATCGCCTACACGGCAGAGGACTTTCACCACGGCGCGCTCCTCGCGCAGGCGGTCAGCCTCGTGCACATAGGAAGAGGCGGCGATGGGGTGTGCGTCGCTGCCTGGAGCGACGAGGCCCTGCTGGTCCAGGAAAGCCTGGATCGAGCTGGGCGCGGCGGTGTAGATGCGGCCGCGACGCGGGCTTTCCGCAACGGTGACGCCAACCACGGCGCCGTCCTTGTCGAACACCGGCCCGCCGCTCATGCCCGACAGCGTGCCGTCGATCCCATCGGATCTTTCCTTCTCCGCCCAGGCCAGCACAGGCTCCTCCATCGTATAGCGGCCGCGCGTCACCAGCTTGGAGCGCGCCTGGAGCCGTGAATAGGCTTCGCCCGAGCGGCCTTGCGGGAAGCCGACGTGATATCCGGCTTCGCCGATTCTGAGCTCGTGGTCGAGATGCATCGGAAGGGCGGCTGGCGCACGATCAGTGATGAGGAGCGCGAGATCGGAGGTCTTGGAGGTTTTCACCTCGTTGACGCGAACCATCCGGCCATCGCCAACGGCTAGTCCTACACGCGAGCAGCCGTCGACAACGTGGCGCGCAGTGAGCCAGGCGCCGGATTCGTTGATCGCGAAGGCTGTGCCGATGCCGTCCTCGGCATCGCCCACCTGAACCAGGACCCGCTCGTCGAACGGATCGGCATCCGGCAAGGCCGGGCCGTCGGTCGCGTCGGGGGTGCTGGGAATTTCCGCGACCTGGAGCGGCGCCGGCCGGGCAGACGGCGTCTCCCCGCTACGCCAGAACAGCGTGGCGACCACGACGATCAACACGAGGGTGTAGATCAGCCAGTCCGGGATTCTCATGCGCGTCTCCGCACGGACAAGATCATGCGCGCCAGGCTGGTCTTCAATGTGGCGGACCAGCCAAAACCCTCCGCCACAAGTATCAGGCCCGGATTATATGCGGGTCCCAGAGGGCGGCCGCCATAACCATTGCAGCAGCCAGCTTCACGGCCGCAAGGACCAGGGCGGCGCCCGCCTCGTTGCGTTCGATCCGCCTGGGCAGGTCGCGCAGGACGAGATCTGCGGCCCGAAAAGCCAGCATTTGCAACAGGATGGCCACGACGCCCCAGATAAGGAGTTCATAGACCGAGGCGGCGGACGACAGGCAGGCCGCCATGGGCAAACCCAAACCTACGATAACCGCCGCAAGGCTGATCCCGGCCGACAAATTGCCGTCCCGGATGAGTTGCATCTCCTTCATGGGCGTCAGCAGGACATGAACCGCACAACCGGTGACCAGCAGCGCCAGGGTGACGCCGCCGTAGAGCAAGAAGTTCGGAAACCCGTGCACGAAGGCCTGAATCGCCGCGTCCATGACCACCTATCCGTCCCAGACTGTTGTCCGGGGACGGCTGACACGTTTTCGGAAACAAGGCGAGCCGGCAGGCGTCCAGCATTCCCTCAGCGGCATGCCGTTGACGGCAAGTATTGGCCCGAAAAATCGACAATCTTCGTTTGACTTTCAGCCCTCTCGCTCGCCTCATTTTGGGCAGCCGGACAGTCAAACAGATCCGGCGGAAAGGGGAGTGTCGTGAAACGTCCAGTTTCACTTGTAGCGTCCCTTGTTCTGGTCATTGCAGCGGGCGGATGCGGAGCCGCAAAGGCGACCAAAGCCGACTTCGCACAGGTCTGCCTGCAGCGACTGGGGAACGCACAAGCCAAGTGCACCTGCTATGTCGACTCGATCGAGAAGGCCCTGTCGCCGGAAAAATTCGCCACGGTGGCGCAAGGCGTCTACGACAATCGGCAATTCACCGGCATGATTCCGGAAAGCGTCATGGGCGATGCGCAGATCAGCGGCGCAATCACCGACGCGAACACTGCCTGCCTGAGATCCTAGGAACGGACAGGTCAGATCCCGATCGCAACCATGACGCCGGCCGCAAGCGCGACGAGCGTCATCATCAGCGTTAGCGAGACTGCGACCATGCGCATGGTCGAGTTCTTCTTCTTGAGGCCGTCCGGCGCCTTGTCTCGCCTGGGAGCCAGCGTCCAGATGTTCGACAGGAAACCGAGCGCGGCAACCGCCGCCACGATGCCGGCGCCGCGCGCGCCCGAGATCAGGGCGCATCCGGTCGCTATGCCCAGAAGCGCGGCCTGGAAGCCGGCCGTGGCGGCGAGCACCCGGCGCAGCGTACGGTCCGCCCGGGCGTGATCGAGCCCATCGAAGGCGCTGTTGGCGACGATGACCGCCCCGGTCCAGCCCGACGCTGCGGCGCCGCCCGCGCACATGGCCGCGGCGGCATGCATGATCGTCACGAAATCGCCCATAGGCCGGCCCCTGCTCGCTTCCTCAACGCCTCTAGAGGGATTCGGGCCATCGGGCACAGGGCGCGGTCAATTCAGCGCAGTTCCTTCCGAATCCGAGGGATTGCAAAGCCGCCGGCCGAGCCTGAGAGTTGATGGGATGCGCCATCGGGGCGCAACGGGGACGGACATGAGATATTCGGCGCTGGCGCTTGTGGCGGCCATCGGACTTGGGCTTTCGGCCTGTAACCAGGCCGGCACGGCGCCGGCCAAATCCCAGGACCAGACCCAGATGACGGACAAGCCTGCTGCGTCTCCCGCTCCCGCCGCCGCCGACGACGGCTTCACCAACGCCGCCAACTTCGAATGCGAGGTCGGCGGCAAGGTGGATCTGGTGTTCAACTATGACAGCCCGCCCAGCGTGACCGCGAGGATCGATGGCGGAGCGTCGTTGAAGCTGCCCGTCGACTTCAACGACACCAGCGGCATGCTCTATCGTGATGCGACCACGTCGGTGCGGCTGGAGGGGGCGGGGCTGGGCCTCACGGTCAATGGCCAGACGAAAACGTGCGCCTTCAAGCCACGAGACCTGATGCCGCCCAAGGCGGACGGCGTCGTTCGCACACTGACCAAGGACGATGCGGGCGCCAGCGTGGAGATCAAGGTCGGCGAAAAGGTCGCCATCGCATTGGTGGGCGTGCCCACGGCTGGATATGCCTGGGACGCCGACGATGCTCCCGCCTTCGTCAAACCCTCGCAAGGCCCAAGCGGGGCGACATCCACCAGCCAGATGCTGCCCGGCTTTACCGGCGGCAATCACTGGGAAGTCACGCTGATAGAAGGGATCTCCGCGGGATCGGGCGAGATCACGCTGGCCGAGCGGCGTCCGTGGGAGAAGAAATCCCTGCCGGCGGCGGAGACGTTCAAGTTCAAACTGACGGTGAAGTAGAGCGAGCTTCGATCAGGTCGTCCGGCAGCCTGACGGCGATGATCCGGGCGCGGGAATCGAGCATGGCGCGGAAGGAGGCGATGCGCGCCTGCCCCCCTTCGTTCAGGGCAATGCGCACATACCGGGCGCGGCCGTCCTTGTCGGCATCGACATGAATGACCTTGCCGACGACGTCCCCGGCGGCGTCGCTGACCGGGTAACCGGCAAGGCCGGAAAGGGTGAGCGTCGACAACCGGACCGGTCCGTCCGGCAAGCGGGGCGCCATCGCTGATCCGATGAACAGGGCGAGGAGGGCCGCCGCCGCTCCGGACGCGACCGCAAGCTTCGGTCGCCGTGAGCCTGAAATC
This sequence comes from Hyphomonadaceae bacterium, assembly GCA_035548775.1. GTDB lineage: Bacteria > Pseudomonadota > Alphaproteobacteria > Caulobacterales > Hyphomonadaceae > UBA7672. The sequence goes on along the minus strand of DASZSI010000166.1, from coordinate 3,901 downwards.
CGGAAAGCCATCGCGATAGCCTCAGCCTGTCCCGGCAAAGGAACGGCGCGGGCCCGCCGCCGGTTCCGGGCGAGTGCACTGGCGTGCTGGAAGTATCTGGCATTAAGTCGCGGACAGGATGGCAGTCAGGGACAAGTCGGGGTTTTCGATCGCTGAAAGGATCTCGCAGGCGGCGCTCGCGGGGTTGATGGCTTGCGCGTGGACGGCCGGCTGCACGCCGAAGAAGGAGGTTCCCGATCCGTCGCTGATCCTGGCCGCGCGCAGGGCGGCGGTGGCGTTCGACTACAAATACAAGACCGACATCCTCGACCGGCTGGAACGCGACGAAGACCCCGTAGCAGTCTACCAGGCCTATCGCGACAATGTTCCGGGCTACGCCAAGGACATCAGCCAGACGCTGGGCCTCGACTTCCGCCGCATCGCCCAGCGCGTGCGCAACCCCAACAACGCGGCGGATGATTGGGAAAGCGAGCAGATGGACCTGTTCAAATTCCTGATCGAGGCGGGGATCGACCCTTCGACCCTGGAGACCGCCGAGATCGTGAAGGAAGGCAAGGAACGAGTCTTCCGCTGGATCCGGCCGATGGTGATGGGGGATCAATGCATGACCTGCCACGGCGATAATATCGACCCCAAGATCCTGACGCTGCTGAAGCAGGAATATCCGCTGGACGAAGCCACGGGTTATTTCCTGAACGAGATTGGCGGGGCTTATTCGGTGAGGATATCGCTGGACCCTAAGTAAGCTGCGGCAAAGCGGCGCTCGGGGCTGGTTGCGATTGGCGGCCCGGCATCGCGGAACCATATCAGCGTCATGACAGACCTCGTCCGTCATCACGAAGCCCAGGGAACATCCGACCGCATTGCGCTCGGGATCACCAAATTCCTGCGCTGGTTCGCGGACGCCTTCTTCGCCAAACGCTACGGCCACCGCGCCATCGTCCTTGAGACCGTCGCCGCCGTGCCCGGCATGGTGGGCGGCATGATGAACCACCTGAAATCGCTGCGCCGGATGCGCGATGACGATGGCTGGATCAAGGAACTGCTGGACGAGGCCGAGAACGAGCGCATGCACCTGATGGCGTTTGTCGCGCTCTACAAGCCGACCTGGTTCGAACGCCTGCTGGTGCTGGTGGCGCAGGGCGCATTCTGGAACGCCTATTTCCTGCTCTACCTCTTCGCGCCGCGTACGGCGCACCGGACGATCGGATACTTCGAGGAAGAAGCGATCATCTCCTATACCGAATTCCTGAAGCAGATCGACGCCGGCGCAATGGAGAATATCGCCGCGCCGAAGCTCGCGGTCGATTACTGGAAGCTGGCGCCCAATGCAAAGCTGCGCGACCTCGTCATCGCCGTGCGCGAGGACGAAGCGCGGCATCGCGACGTGAACCACGGCTTTGCCGAGAAGCTCGACCACAACAAGGCGCTGGGCCAGCCGATTGGCGAAGGCGACCCCACCCTGCCCGAGCATCCGCAGGAACACGCGGAACGGCCGGCCTAGCCCGCAAGAGCCTTCTCAGCCGCCGCCAGCCCCGTCAGATAGGCGCCGTGAGCGGTGGAATAGTGCCGTGGCGAGCAGGCCTCGCCGGCGAAGAACAGCCGGTTGTCGACCGGCGCCGCCAGTTTTGCGCGATTACCATGGCAACCGGGGCTGGCGTAGGAGTATGAGCCCCGCGCGAATTCATCGCCGCGCCATTGCGAGAGGCGGACGGGCTTGATGCGCCTGGCGAAGTCCGAGCCCAGCTGGCTTGTGAGCTCCCAAGTGGCGAAGTCGACGAAGGCCCTGCCGCCCTGGGATTCGAGATCGTCAGCGAGGCGGCCGCCGAAATAGACCTCGATCAGCGGGCGGCCAAAGGGGCGCATGTGGTAAGCCGCCGTGGCGGCTTCCCGCGGATGGCCGAACAGCCGGCTGTCGGTCTCGAACTCCTCGGCGTCTTCAAGCGACAGGTAGAGCTTGTCGGCAAGACCGAGCGGCAAGCCCTGAGCCGCTTCGGTCTTGTCAGGCAGGGCCGGCGTGAACTGGATGCGCTCTTCGGCGAGGATGGCGCTTGAGACGGTCACGATCACCTTGTCCGCGGTGATCACGCCGAGCCGGGTTGCGACATGGATGCGGGCTCCGGAGTGGTCGATCCCAGTCACCGGACATTCGAGCATGGTCTTCAGTTCGGAAGCAGTCGATGTGATCATCGCGCCATAGCCGTCCGCGACACGCCAGTTGACGCCGCTGTCGTGGTAGGCGGCGTAGTCGTGGATCGAAACGCGGTCGAGCTCCGCACCGTTCACATAGGTGCAGATGGCGTTCATCAGCGCCGTCCAGCGCCCGTTCTCCGGAAGCAGCGTGGAAGCGGCCGCATCGGGCCGGGCGGCGCTCTGTTCCAGCTTCTCGTAGAACTCGTTCATGGTCTTGCGGAGATCGGCGGCTTCCTCCTTGTCCATGTCGATGCCGGAGGAACGCATCCAGGGCGGCGGGGTCTTGTCGATCCGCCAGCCAAGATCCTGGGCGATCCTCGTCCAAGGATTTTCATCCGCCGAATGCAGCCAGCCACAGCCCAGATCGATTGCGTGCTCGTCCTGGACGGTCCACGCCCGGCCGCCGAGGCGCGGGCGAGCCTCTACCAGCAGATAGTCCGCGTGCGCTTCAGCAAGGCGTTGCGCCGCGCCGATGCCGGCAGCGCCGCCGCCGATGACAAGAATTCCAACACTGTCGGCCATGGAGGGAATCTAGGCCTTCGCGCCCTTCCTGCCAGCCCCGTAGATCGGAGCCGAAGCGGCGGAGGCTTCATCCAGCGGCCAGCGGGCGCGCGCGGGCGTGTCCATGGGATCGTTGGCGCCAAGCACAAGGCGCTCGGCGCCGGCGAGCGCGATCATCGCGGCGTTGTCGGTGCACCAGCGCAGCGGCGGCGCGGCGAACCGGAAGCCGGCGTGACGCGCCTCGGCTTCGAGACGGGTGCGCAGCGCCTTGTTGGCGGCGACGCCGCCGGCGACGACAAAGGTGCGCCGGGCGGAGAGGTGACTCATGATTTCCATGGCGCGCGCGGACTTGGCGGCAAGGATGTCTGCGACCGCGAGCTGGAAGGCGGCGCAGATGTCGGCGCGGCGCTTGTCCGTCAGCGGTTGCTCCTCGGCCGCGCGCCGCACCGCTGTCTTGAGGCCGGAGAACGACATGTCGAGACCCGGCCGGTCGAGCAAGGGACGCGGCAGGTCGACGGCGCTGGCATTGCCCTTCTCCGCTTCGCGTTCGACCGACGGTCCGCCCGGGTTTGGAAGGCCGAGCAGCTTGGCGGTCTTGTCGAAGGCTTCGCCGGCGGCGTCGTCGATGGTCGAACCAAGGCGCTGGTATCGGCCAACGCCCTCCACCGCCACGAACTGGCAATGCCCGCCCGAAACGAGCAGCAAGAGGTACGGAAAGGGAATGTCCCCGCCCAGGCGTGGGCTTAGCGCGTGACCCTCGAGGTGATTGACGGCCACCAGCGGCAGGTTGCGCGCCATGGCGATCGCCTTGGCCGTGGCAAGCCCCGCCATTACGCCGCCGATAAGGCCCGGACCCGCGGTGGCGGCGACGCCCGAAAGCTCGGCCCAGCCAACGCCTGCATCCTGCATGGCGAGGCGGATGAGGCCATCGAGGCGCTCGACATGGGCTCGGGCCGCAATCTCGGGGACCACGCCGCCATAGAGGGCGTGATCTTCGGTCTGGCTGGCAATCCGGTCGGACAGGACTTCCGCGCGGCCGCCTGACAGGCGCACGACCGCAGCCGCGGTCTCGTCGCAGCTGGTCTCAATCCCCAGGACGGTAAGCGTATCTTGCGCCATTGCGGCCGGGCTTGTACCCCCCGGACGTGGCAGGCTCAAGAACAGTACGCATCGGCACGCGCGGCTCCCCCCTCGCCCTCGCGCAGGC
>DASZSI010000165.1:0-7971 GCA_035548775.1 Hyphomonadaceae bacterium | reverse complement strand
GATCCCCGGGGGGGAAGCAATGCGAGGCGGATCCCTGGTACTGGGGACCGACCTCCCACGCGCCCTGATGCTAGAGCCGGACGTTCCAGGGCGACCTGGGGCCATCCGGTCGGGGCGCTCAGCACGGTATGGGGGACGCGGGACCCGCGTAAAACCCCGAGCGATCCCGCCGCAAGGCGGTGAGCAAGACTACCCCACGCGGGATCACCCCCGCGTCCCCACGCCCTCCACCTGTCCGGAGGCGCACCCACCGTCTTGGCCAAAAGCCCGCAAGGGCTGAGGCCAGACACAGCATCCCAGGCGGTGTCCCACCGGCCTGAGGGAGAGGGTGTGTCTTGTGAACAGCCCACCTGCGATCAGCAGTAGACGGATTGTTTCGACGAAACCTCGCCTCGTCCCGAAGCGTTCCTGAAACCGACGCATTTGCGCCGCATTGGACCCAATACTTCCGGTCCATTGTTTGTGCGGACAGCCCGACACATCTGTCGATGGCCAAGCGGCCAACGCCTGTGCCCATGCGCGCGAAGTCTCGAAGCGCGCCACACGGCAAATACAAGTTTAATGAACCGGCCTGGATTTCAGGTATTCGGCAAGATTTCGCCATGATCACTAAAGTAATGCCGTTTGACATACTGAGTGTTGCTGCGGCGCCACCTAACTATCTTTAATCGGAATCCAGGGAGGAACAACTTTGTACTGTTCCTACTTAGGCTGCATATCACCCGTGCTGGGTGGATAGATGGGCCGAGACGGCAAACTCCCCGCGGGGACGGCTGGTTCGGTTCGAGCTGAAACCAGAGCGGGTATCACCGTCGGGATCACGCAATTCCTTCGGAACCCTGCTCCAGACAAACTGGAGTCTTCCCCATGAAACTGAAACTCGCCCTCGCGGCCGCGTCCATGCTGGTCGCCCCGGCTTTCATGTCCGCCAATGCGCAGACCAACGTTTATGTCAGCGGCGGCTATACCCAATTCGACGGCGACGGCGGCGCTGACCTCGGCGCCATCACCGGTCGCGTCGGCGCCGACTTCGGCAAGTACTGGGGGATCGAAGGCGAAGGCTCATTCGGCGTGAAGAAGGACTCGGGCACCAAGCTCGACAGCGAGCTCGGCGCCTTCGTCGTCGGCAAGCTGCCGATCAGCGACAGCTTCGACATCTTCGCCCGCGCCGGCTGGTCGCGCATCGACACCTCTCCGGGCGGCGATGAAGACGGCTTTGCCTGGGGCGCCGGCGGCGAATGGCACGTTACCTCGCAGGACGGCATCCGCGCCGACTGGACCCGCCACGACTACGACGTGGGCGATGTGGACGCCTACAACCTGTCCTACGTCCGGCACTTCTGATCCCTTCTCTCTCCTCAGGGATCAATCGAGACGCCCCCGCGCAAGCGGGGGCGTTTTCGTTTCCGGCTTCGGATATTCTCTATCCGCGCTCCAGCCACGCCTTGATGACGTGGTGCGCGATGGCAAAGCGCATCGGCGGGAAGGCTTCCGGGTTCGTGCCGGCCATCATGGACGCCATCTCCGTGCGGGTGAACCAGCGCGCAGTCTCCAGCTCGGCGCCGTCGATGGTGATCTCCTCCGAGTCCGCTTCGAGGATCATCCCGATCATCAGCGAAGAGGGAAATGGCCAGGGCTGGCAGAAGAGGTAGTCGGCCTTGGTCGTGCAGCGCACGCCCGCCTCCTCGAAGATCTCGCGCGCGGCCGCCTGCTCGATCGTCTCGCCCGGCTCGACAAAGCCTGCAAGGCACGACCAGAAGCCCGGACGCCAGGCCTTCTGCCGGCCCATCAGCGCCTTGTCGCCCCGCACAGCGAGCATGATCACCACCGGATCGGTGCGCGGGAAATGCTCGGCGTCGCAGCTCGGGCATTTCCGCTTCCAGCCGGCTTCCTCGATGCTGGATTTTTCCCCGCACACGCTGCAGAAGCCGTGGCGGCGATGCCATTCGAACAGCGCCCGGGCGGTCGCCGCACAGCCGCCATTGAATGGGTCCATCGCCTGCGCCGCCGACCGGAAATCGTCGAACGCGCCAAGGCCCGCGATCGGCGACGTGTCGAGGTTGAACGAGGACGGCAGTTCGATCGCGAAGACGGGCGAGCCTTTTTCTGTCTCGCCGAGGAACAGGCGGATGTATTTCTGGCTCAGCATCGCGGCCTGTGGTCCCAGCCACAGGATCGGCCGGCCGGGCCCCAGCGGCGAGCCGACGGCGGCGGGCACAATGCCTGGCCCCGAGCCCTGCACCAGCGGCAGGCCTTCGCGCATCACCAGCACCCGCGCCTTGTCGGAGGCAAACGCCGCATCGAGCCAGGCGGGGTCGCGGCGATGATGCGCGGCGCGGTCCAGACCCGCCGGGACCAGCGGGATATCGGCGGCAGCCTTGGAAAGTGGCACGTCAGATCTTCCTGAGGTTTGTCCGGAAGCTGCGTATCGCACGTTGTCCGGCAAGGACGCCATAGACCGCGAACGCGATGATCGTGAACACCACCCAGGCGAGCCCGGCATAGCGCAGGTAGAGAAGGAAATCCGCGCCTTGCAGATAACCCTTGTCCATGCCCGACAGGATGATGCCGGCGCCCGCCACCAGGAACATCAGCGACGTGCCGAGATATTTCATCAGCGCGTCCATCACCGCGCGATGGCGAAGGAAATAGCGCACCGGAAACACCAGCGAGCCGTAGAGACCCGCGAAGGCGAGGCAGAGCAGGGCGATCGTGGCCGTGCCGCGATCCAGCTCGGTCGCCGGCCCGCCGGCCGTCGACATGATTCGCCACGCGGCGATCGCGATCCAGCCGGGAACAAGCACGGCAAGGTCGATCCACCGGAAAGGCGGCACGTCGTTGAGCTTGGGAACTGGCCGACCCTCATCTCCCACGCGCCCGATATAGGCTGACGTGGATGTCGGCGCCGGCCGCTCGCCGCCGTCCGCGCCGTCGATGAATTCGCTGACCGCGCGGTCGAGCTGCTTGTCCGCCGCCGCCGCCGGCGCCGATGCGGCGGCAGGCGCCGGGGCCCGCGCGCCAGGCTCGCCGCCGCCCATCAGGCCGCCATTCGACTTGCCCGTCAGCACGGCGAGGTGCTCGACCAGTTCGGGTATCTTGGACGGCGGATCGGGAAACGCCTTGATCCAGTTGCGGTCGGCCAGCTCGTAGAGATAGGCGCCGCGCGGCTGCGCATCCTCGATCAGCACGGGCACGATCGGCTTGCCCAGGCTGTCTGCGACCGCGAGTTCTTTCTTCAACTGGCGTGAATTGTTGCTGTCTTCCGAGAAGAAGATCACCAGCATGGAGGACTCGGACAGCGCCTCGACGATGGTTTCGCGCCAGTCGGCGCCGCCTTCGATCTCGGCGTCGTACCAGCACTCGATTCCGCGGCTTTCCAGCCTGCGCACGACCGAGGCGACGAACTCGCGGTCCGAACGCCGGTAGCTCACGAAAACATCGTGCTTCATTCCAGGTCCCGCCCGCCGGCTTTGGTTACCGCCGGCCTAGTCATGTGCCCGGAGATCGAACGTCCCACTTCCGGTCCCCAGCTACGACGCTGTGCACTGAGTCGCCATGGTTGCCATGCGTCCGCTCCGTCATGCTATAACCTAGATGCAGGCTGGCGGCGGACGAGCGCCTCGCCAACCCGGTCAGGTCCGGAAGGAAGCAGCCGTAACGAGTTTTGCCCGGGTCGTCGCCAGTCTGCGCCTAGCTTACCCGCCTTCCACGCCGCTATAACGGGGCTGACCCCGAACCGCGCGGATATTTGCCGGTTGCACCTCCAGAACGATCGCTCGCACGACCGGCCCGCCCGGCCGAAACAAGGCGTGTCAGGGTTCGCGGGCGATCCGCGCCGTCTATGGTGCCCCCGTCTATGGTGCCGGACCTTGCAGTCTGGCGGTCTGATCCGGGGCCGGGCGCGCGACGAGGGCGCAGATGGGAGACTGGCAGAACGACTATACCAAGGGTCTATTCAATCCTGGCGCGGACCCTGCCAATCCGGCGACGCTGCAGGGCCAGATCGATTCCGGCGTCTATGGCAAGCCTGCGCGCAATTCTGGCGGCGGGGGAGGCGGAGGAAGCGGCGGCGAGCCTGCGCCAAGACTGATCGTCGTCCTGCTTGTATTTCTTCTGCTGCCGCTGGTCATGTTCGCCACTTCGATCGGTTCACTAGCGCCAGTGCTGCAGGGCCGTGGCGCCGCCATCCCTGTCTTCCCGCCGATCCTGCCGGGTGTCGCGTTCCTTGTGATCGGAGGAGCATTGGCGGGAGCAGTTCCTGTCAGCCTGCTTATGCGGCGCAACTATCTTTCGGCGGCCGTGAAGCTGGCTCGCTGTCTCCTGCTCTATAGTGTCATCACCCTCGCCCTCGCCGTGATGTTCCGGGGCGCCGATTCGATGCTGGCGTGGGCGCGCAATGTGGCGCTGAGCGACACGACATTCACCGCCGCACTGAACCGGCTTCCGGCGCTGTTGATGGCGATGCCTGGCTTTTTGTTTGTCCAGCTTCCAGCGGCGATCATCCTCGGTTTCGGGTTGCGTAAGGATTTCAGGGTGACGCGTTCGCGCGCCGACTGGGCGAGGGCCTTCCTTGGGGGACAAATTCTGGTTGCGGTGATGGCGCCGGTCGCCGCGGTGGTCGCAAACGAGATCGGGCTTGCGAGCTTCGGATAGGCTGCAGAAGCTCCATTATCGTGCGGTCTGGCTTAGCCGGGCGGGCTGGGCCATATAGGGGACATGGCGTCGAAAAAGCCCCCAAAAACCCCGGAAGACGGGCCAGAAGACAGCGTTGAGACCGAACGCGACACGATGACGGCGTCGATGTTCGGGGACGATCCGCCGGCGGCCGATGCCGGGGCCTATCAGGTGCTCGCGCGCAAATACCGGCCGACGACGTTCAAGGACCTGGTCGGACAGGAAGCCATGGTCAGGACGCTGACCAACGCTTTCAAGACTGGCCGCATCGCGCACGCTTTCATGCTGACCGGCGTGCGCGGCGTCGGCAAGACGACGACGGCGCGGCTGCTGGCGCGGGCGCTCAACTACAAGACGGACAAGGTCGACCACCCTTCCATGGACCTGCACGAGAATGGCGTCGGCGAAATTCATGGGCCCTCGATCATGGCCTCGCGGCACCCGGACGTGCTGGAACTCGACGCCGCCTCCAACACCGGCGTGTCGGACATGCGCGACTTGCTCGACGGCGCGCGCTACGCGCCGGTGTCGGCGCGCTACAAGGTCTACATCATCGACGAGATTCACATGCTGTCGACGGCGGCGTTCAACGCGCTGCTGAAGACGCTCGAGGAACCGCCGCCGCATGTGAAGTTCATTTTCGCGACGACTGAGATCCGCAAGGTGCCGGTGACGGTGCTGTCGCGCTGCCAGCGCTTCAACCTGCATCGGTTCACCACCGAGGCGCTGACCGACCACCTCGCCAATATCTGCAAAAAGGAAGGCGCCAAGGTTTCGAAAGACGCACTCGCGCTGATCGCCCGGGCGGCGGAAGGCTCCGCCCGCGATGCGCTGTCGATCCTCGACCAGGCGATCGTGCAGGGCGGATCGGGTCAGAAGGGCGGCGAAACCGGCGTCGAGCAGGTGCGCGACATGCTGGGCCTCGCGGATCGCTCCCGCGTGCTCGACCTGATGGACGTGATCGTCGCGGGCGACAACAAGGCAGCGCTCACCGAGGCGCACACGCTACTTGAGGCCGGCGCGGATGCGCCCGTGCTGATCAAGGACCTAATGGATGTCGTGGTCGAGGTGTCGCGCGCACAGGCCCTGAAGGACGCCTACGCCTATGCCGGCCCCGCCGACTGGGCGAAGCGCACGCGCGCGATGGCGGAAAAACTCTCGCCGGCGCAGGCCTCGCGGATGTGGCGGCTATTGCTCCAGGGATTCGAGGATGTAGCGCGCGCGCCTGATCCGCCTTCGGCCGCCGAAATGGTCGTGTTGCGCCTTGCCGCGGCTGCCAGCCTGCCGCCGCCGGAAGATGCGATGAAGCTTTTGGCGGGCCAGGGCGCTGTGCCAAGCCCAAAGTCCCGGCCTGAACCGGTGCTCGCCCGCGCAGAAGCGCCGGGCCCGACAGCTCATCACAACATCCCGCATGAGGACGAACCGCATCATGGCGTGCGCATGTCCTCCTTGCGCGAAATCATCGGCGAGCTGGAGAGCCAGCGGCAGATCGACCTGAAATACGAAATCGAGCGTTTTGTACGTCCGGCCGAGATCGATTTCGGCCATTTCCGCTACACCGCCGCGCCGGGTGCGCCGCACGACCTGTCGATGAAGATCAAGTCATGGCTGGAGAAAACCAGCGGCGTCGAATGGGAAGTGCTGCAGTCGAACGACGGGGCTGCGGAAAGCACGGCCGAGACCCGCAAGCGCCGGCGGCGTGAAAAGCTCAAGGCGGCGGAAGCCCATCCGCGCATCGCCGAGGCGCTGAAGGTGTTTCCCGGCGCCCGCGTGCTGCGTGTGGACGAGGCCGAGCCCGTCGACGAGCTTGATGAACAGCCCCCGGGCGCCAATGTCATCCATGTCGATTTCGGCCGCGACCGCGCCGAGGAACAAATCCCTGATCCCGAGGAACGGGAGGAGGACGATTGATGAAAGACCTCTCCGACATCATGCGCCAGGCGCAGCAGATGCAGCAGCGCCTGCAGGAAGCGCAGGAGAAGATGGAGCAGATCACCGCCGAAGGCGCCTCCGGCGGCGGCATGGTGAAGGTGACGCTGAAGGGCAAGGGCGAGCTGGCGGCGCTAACCGTCGATCCCTCGCTGCTCAATCCCAACGACAAGGAAATGCTGGAAGACCTCGTGAAAGCCGCCCACTCCGACGCGCGCCGCAAGCTTGACGATGCGATGGCGGATGCAATGAAGCAGGCCACCGGCGGCCTCGGCGGAATGCTGCCGGGCTTCAAGCTGCCGTTCTAACGGCTCAGACCTTCGGCCATCCGTGCGGCGGACCGTCTGACGGCGCTTTCGGTTCGGGCCGTTGCTTGGGCCTGATGCGGCCATAGATGCGCCAGGCCAGCACGCCGAATATCACCAGCGCGCCGCCGAAGAAGAAGAACGGGCGGATCGTGTCCTGCTGCAGGATCGCGAACACCGCGTCCATCGCGCCCGGGATCAGCAACAGCGTGAACAGGCCGACGGGAATCGCCAGCGCGAGCACGATCAGGACGATTTCGCCGGGTTTGAACTCCATGAGTGAAGACTAGCACGAGGCGAGACGCTAGAAAGCCGCCATGTCGCTTCGCCTTGCCTTCATGGGGTCTCCCGATTTCGCCGTGCCGACGCTGCAGGCGATCCTTGCCGCCGGCCACGATGTGGCCTGCGTCTATTCCCAGCCGCCGAGGCCGGCGGGCAGGGGCAAGGAGCTGCGCAGGACGCCCGTGCACGACTTCGCCGCCGCGCGGGGATTGGAGGTGCGCACCCCGCTCAACTTCAAGGCGCAGGCGGATCGCGAGGCGTTCGCTGCGCTGAAGCTGGATGTCGGCGTCGTGGTGGCCTACGGCCTGTTGCTGCCGACCGCCATTCTGGACGCTCCGCGCTTCGGCTGCTTCAACCTTCACGGCTCCATCCTGCCGCGCTGGCGCGGCGCAGCGCCGATCCACCGCGCGGTGATAGCCGGCGATCCTGTGACCGGCGTCCAGGTCATGAAGATGGAGGCAGGGCTGGACACGGGTCCCGTGCTTTCGACCGCAACGACGCCGGTCAGCGAGGACGACACAACCGGCGATGTGCACGACCGGCTGGCCCATCTTGGCGCTGCGCTGATGGTGAAGGCGCTCGCGGCGCTGGAGGCAGGGCCGGTTCACCTGCATCCCCAGGCCACTGAAGGCGTCACCTACGCGGCCAAGGTCTCGGCCAATGAAGCAAAGATCGACTGGAACAAACCCTCGGCCGAGGTGAGTGCGCATATTCGCGGCCTCTCGCCGTTTCCCGGCGCCTGGTTCGAACACGACGGCCAGCGCATCAAGGTGCTGCACGC
>DASZSI010000164.1:0-7900 GCA_035548775.1 Hyphomonadaceae bacterium | reverse complement strand
TGTGGGGCGTGAAGTACAACGGCGTGCTGGCGAGCCTGCACTTCTGGTTCATGTTCATCGGCTCGAACATGGTGTTCTTCCCGCAACACTTCCTCGGTCTCAACGGGATGCCGCGCCGCTATGTCGACTACACCCCGGCGTTCCGTGAATGGCACCACTGGTCGACGATCGGCTACTATGTCGTGCTGGTCGGCATGACCTTCTTCTTCCTCGGCCTCATCGAAGCGATGATCCGCCGCCGGAAGGCCGAAGCGAATCCGTGGGGCGAGGGCGCGACCACGCTGGAATGGACGCTGTCGTCGCCGCCGCCGTTCCACCAGTACAACGACCTTCCGCGGGTAAGATAACAACAGGGCCCGCTGGCTCCGGCCGCTCCGGCCGGAGCGGCGGCGCAGAGTCATATGCCGGACGTGAGCCTCAGCCAAACGACCACCGCGTCGGCGAGCGCCATGGACTTCGTGCGCCTGATGAAGCCGCGCGTGATGTCGCTGGTCGTCTTCACCGCGCTGGTTGGTCTGGTGGCGGCGCCTGGCCAAATGGAGCCGGTTTCCGCGGCCATCTCGATCCTCGCCGTTGCACTCGGTTCCGGCGCCGCCGGCGCGCTCAACATGTGGTACGACGCCGATATCGATCGGCTGATGGCGCGCACGGCGTCGCGGCCCGTTCCGGCGGGGCTGGTTGCGCCCGGCGACGCGCTATCGTTTGGGCTGATCGTTTCGGTGCTGTCGGTGATGCTGATGGCGCTGGCCGGCAACCTGCTGGCCGCCGGACTTCTGGCGTTCTCGATATTCTTCTACGCGGTCGTCTACACGATGTGGCTTAAGCGCTCGACGGCGCAGAATATCGTGATCGGCGGCGCGGCGGGAGCATTTCCGCCAGTGATCGGTTGGGCTGCCGCGACAGGGCAGGCCCCGCTTGATGCCTGGATCCTGTTTGGCCTGATCTTCCTGTGGACGCCGCCGCACTTCTGGGCGCTGTCGTTGTGGACTCAGAAGGAATACGCCCGCGCCGGCGTGCCGATGCTGCCTGTGACGCGTGGTGCGCGTGAAACCCGCCGCCAGATACTTCTTTATACGCTGATTGTTGCGCCGTTCGGGCTCGCGCCCGTGGCGACGGGACTCGGGGGAGTGATCTATCTCGTGGTCGCATCGCTTGGCGGCGCGGCATTCCTGTGGGGCGCGGTGCGCGTGTTCGCGAGCAGGGCCGGAGACACTGACGGCCAGGCCGATCTGAAACACGCAAAGGCGCTGTTCGGCGTTTCGATTCTCTACTTGTTCGCGCTGTTCGCTGCGTTGCTCGCTGAGCGTGCGTTGCCCCTCTACTTCCCGGTCGGAGGAGCGGCGTGATGCTCGACAAGAGCCAGATTCAGGGTTGGGAGGGCTCGCCTGAAGAGGCCCCGTCGCCCAAGGCGCGTGAAGGCATAGCAGGCGCTATTTTCGACAGCCGCGAAGCATTGCCGACCGGGGAAACCGTGCGCCTGACGCCGGAGCAAGCCAAGGCCCGCAAGCGCCGCGGCCAGTGGATGGCCCTGGCCTTGATCGCCTTCGTTGTCATCGTCTTCACGCTGACCATGACCAAGATGGGCGCCAACATCCTGGTGCGCGACCTATGAACAAGGGCGCAAAACGCACCGCGTGGATACTCGGGGTCGTCGCCGTCGGCATGCTGGCGCTGTCCTTTGCCGCCGAACCGCTCTATTCGACCTTCTGCCGGCTCACCGGCTTCAACGGCACAGTTCAGGTTACGAAGGCAGCTTCGCGCCAGGTACTGGATCGTGTGGTGCGGGTACGTTTCGACGCTAACGTCGAGCCCGGCATGCCTCTGAAGTTCGAGCCGCTGCAGCCCTACATGGACGTGAAGATCGGCGAGACGGTGATGGCCTTCTATCAGGCCACGAATACGTCGCAGACACCGCTGCGGGCCGCCGCTGCCTACAATGTCGCCCCCCACAAGGTGGGCCAATACTTCAACAAGCTGGAGTGCTTCTGCTTCAAGGAGCGCACCTACATGCCCGGAAAACCGGAAAAGTTGCCCGTGGTGTTCTACGTCTCGGCGGACATGGCCAAGGACTGGCAGGACGACGACATCAAGGGCGTAACCCTTTCTTACACATATTACCGCGCAGGCTCGGCCAAGCCGGGTGCGCGGCTTGAGGACGCATCCGCGGTCGAATAGACCGGGGATAGGAAACTAGGACCCGCCGGGGAGATTCCCCGCGAGAACCAAAGGGCTGGAGCTATGGCCGACGGCGCCGTGAAGCACGACTACCACTTGGTGAAACCCAGCCCGTGGCCGTTGCTCGGATCCCTGTCCATGCTGGTCATGGTGCTTGGCGTTGCGGGGTACCTGAAAGGCTTCTGGTTCATCGAGAAGGGCACGCCGTGGGCGCCGCTGCCTGGCTTCGTGGCGCTGGTGTTCGTGCTGGTCGGCTGGTGGGGCGACGTCCTCAAGGAAAGCCGCGCCGGAGACCACAAGGAGGTCGTCCAGATCTCCCTGCGCTACGGCATGGTTCTGTTTATCGCCTCCGAGGTGATGTTCTTCGTCGCCTGGTTCTGGGGCTTCTTCGAGATGGCGATCTTCCACACCTTCCGCGCCAGCGCCCATGCCGACCTCGCCAATCCGGACCTTGAGACGATGAAGGGCTGGAACGAGTGGCCAGTTCTGCAGGTCGACAACACCCGCGTGCGGCCGTTCGATCCGTTCAAGCTGCCGCTGGTCAACACCCTGATCCTGCTGCTGTCTGGCACCACGGTCACATGGGCGCACCACGCGCTGCAGAAGAATGATCGCACCGGCGCCAAGATCGGCTTGCTGCTCACTATCCTGCTGGGCATGTCGTTCACCCTGTTCCAAGGCATCGAATATTCCGAAGCCGGCTTCGGCTACGACAAGTCGCTCTATGGCTCGGCCTTCTTCATGGCGACCGGCTTCCATGGCGCCCACGTCATCATCGGAACGCTGTTCCTGATCGTCTGCCTGCTGCGCCTGATGGCGGGCGGCATGAAGCCGGACAAGCATCTTGGGTTCGAATTTGCGGCCTGGTACTGGCACTTCGTCGACGTGGTGTGGCTGTTCCTCTTCGCCTTCGTCTATGTCACGCCGCATCTGGTGTGGGGCTCCGGCCCTCCCGGCGGGGAATAAGAACAGGCGGCGCCTATGCGCGGGAAGACGGCGTTTATCGGCTTCCTGGTGATCGAGATCATCATCGTGGCCCTGTGGGTCGCGTCGCTATCGCCGGTTCTTGGGTCCGGCGCCCCCTTTATTTCGCCAGACGCCCACGTCTTTTCCGGCGCACTCTGGGCGAGCGAAGCGAGTGATTTCAGGCTCGGTGTTTCCGGGGCGCTGTCCTACCGGCCGTTCCGATACGACGAATACCTGCTGTGGGCCGCGCTTCTGATCGGTGCGTCTGGCGTGTCAGCCTGGTTTGCTGGCTGGGCCTTCCGAAAAAACTGGTCGTGGGTTGCCGTCGGGCTCGGGATTCTGACCCTCGGCCTTGCCATCGGGGGCGGCTATTACATCGTCGAGCAGTTTGGCGGCGACACGATGTACCCGCCCGGCTCGGTCAACGAGCAAGTGCTCTACATGGCCACACGGGCCTTCCTGATGCAGGCCTTTATCGGTTGGGTGCTGATCGCCGGCTACACTGTCCTCACGATCGCCGGCTTTGCCACGGCCGGCAAACCGCTCGGCTATCACCTGGCGATCGTGAATTGGCTGATCACGGCCGGAACCTGGCTAGTGATGTTCATCGGCCTGTTCCTGGTTCCGTCGTTGACCACGGCTGCCGCCCCGGCCTGAGCCCAGCCTAGAGGCCGAGCTTCTTCAACAGGATCTCGTTGACCGCGGCGGGGTTGGCCTTGCCGCCTGAGGCCTTCATGATCTGGCCGACGAACCAGCCAAGAGTCTTGGGCTTTTCATGGCCCTGGGCGCGCTGAGCCTTCACTTCCTCGACCTGCTTCGGGTTGGCCGCAATCACTTCGTCGACGACCTTCTCGATAGCCCCGGTGTCAGTGACCTGCTTCAGGCCTTCGCGGTCCACGATCTTTGCAGCCGTGTCGCCTGTCGCGATCATCTTGTGGAACACGTCCTTGGCGATCTTGCCGGAGATCGTGTTGTTGGCGATCAGGTCGATAAGGCCGCCCAGCTGCTCCGCTTTCACGGGCGAGGCTGATAGTTCCAACCCCTCCTTGTTAAGGTAGCCGAACAGATCCTGCGTTACCCAGTTGGCCGCCAGGCGCGCGTCACGGCCCTTCGCGACGGCCTCGAAATACGCGGATTTCTCGGCATCTCCCGCCAGGACGCCGGCGTCGTATTCCTTGAGGCCGTAGTCCTTCACGAAGCGCGCGCGTTTCTGGTCTGGCAATTCCGGCAGCTTGGTTCGGATGCTCTCGACGTATGCGCCCGTCAGTTCAAGGGGCAGCAGATCCGGGTCGGGGAAATACCGGTAATCGTGCGCGTCTTCCTTCGATCGCATGGAGCGCGTCTCGCCGGTGTTGGCGTTGTAGAGACGAGTTTCCTGGTCGATCTTGCCGCCGTCCTCGAGGATGTCGATCTGCCGGCGCGCCTCGAATTCCGCGGCCTGCTGGATGAAGCGGAAGGAGTTGACGTTCTTGATCTCGCAGCGCGTGCCCAGCTTGTCGAACTTGCCGGTCGATCTGTAGTGGTCGTAGCCGCCGGGCCTACAGACAGAGACGTTCACATCCGCCCGCAGGTTGCCTTTCTCCATGTCGCCATCGCAGGTGCCCAGCGCGATGAGGATCGAGCGTAATTTCTTCACGTAGGCCGCAGCCTCCGCCGGCGAGCGGATATCCGGCCGCGAGACGATTTCCATCAGCGCCACACCCGACCGGTTTAGGTCGACATAGGTGGCGTTCGGGTCGAGGTCGTGGATCGACTTGCCGGCGTCCTGTTCCAGGTGCAGGCGCTCGATGCCGACCGTGAAGGAATAACCCTCGTCCGAGTCCACCTCGATCTGGCCTTCACCAACGATGGGAGACTTGAACTGGCTGATCTGATAGCCTTGCGGCAGGTCGGGGTAGAAATAGTTCTTCCGGTCGAACCGCGACCACAGATTGATCTTGGCGTTGAGGCCGAGGCCCGTTTTCACGGCCTGCTCGACGCAGAACTTGTTGATCACCGGCAGCATGCCCGGCATGGCCGCGTCGACCAGCGACACATTGGTGTTCGGATCCGCGCCAAAGGCGGTGGGGGCGCCCGAAAACAGCTTGGAATTGGAGCTCACCTGCGCATGGACTTCGAGCCCCATGACGACTTCCCAGTCGCCGGTCCGGCCTGAAATCAAATACGGTTTGCGGTCTGCCATACTCTGCCCAGTTCTTGGCCTCGGTGAGGGTGGAAACCGCCTTCTAGCGAGGTTTGCCTGGGGCGTCACCCCGAGCTGCAGAAACTTGCCAGCCCTTGTCGGACAGCCCGTTCGGCGCACGTCTTAAAGGGTGTGAGGACGCTCCAGGCGCCTAACCGGATGGAGAGAAACATGCCCAATACAGTCAAGCTACACCGGGTTTTCGCGGCCAAGCCGGAGAAGGTCTACAAGGCCTTTGTCGATCCGGACGCCAAGATGCGCTGGCTGCCGCCCTATGGGTTCGTCGGCAAGGTCCATCACTACGAAGCCAAGGTGGGCGTCGGCTACAAGATGTCCTTCACCAACTTCTCGACCGGCAACAGCCATGGATGGACGGGCAAGTATCTGGAACTCTCGTCCGAGCGCATTCGCTACACCGACACCTTCGACGATCCCAACATGCCGGGCGCGATGGAGGTTACGGTTACGCTGAAAAAGGTCCTGGTCGGCACCGAGGTCCATATCGAGCAGGCGAACGTGCCGGCCGCCATCCCGCTCGAAGCCTGCTACCTTGGCTGGCAACAATCGCTGGAACAACTCGGCAAGCTGGTCGAACCGGAAATTCCGGATTGATGCGCGGTCCTTAGACGCCGCGCGGCAGGGGGTCGAATGCCACCGACACGTCGGGGAGCCGCAAGGGCAGGTCGTAGGCGAAGCCCTGCACATAATCGCAGCCGATGGCGTGGAGTTCGTCGGCGACTGCGGAATCCTCGATGCCCTCGGCGGTGACGGTCATGCCCAGGCCACGGATCAGCGAGGTAAGGGCGGTCACGATCCTGCAGGCGCGAGGGTGGCGGATCATGCGGGCAAGCTTGGGGTCGAGCTTCACGCCATCGGCCGGCAGTTCTGCCAACCAGGCGAAAGACGAATGGCCCGCGCCGAAATCATCAAGCACGATGCCGGCGCCAGCAGCCCGGAAGGCTGCAAGCGCCCCAAGCGCTCCTTCGAAGTCCCGCAGCGCGGCTTGTTCCGTCAGTTCCACGCGCAGGACGCCTTGCGGCAGTCCCGCCTCGCGGATGATCGCCGCGACTTCTTCAACAAGGATCGGCCGAGCGATTTCGGCGGCGGAAAGATTGACCTGCATGAACACGTCGCGCCCGCGAGAGCGTAGATCGGCAAGCACGCTGGCGGAACGCTGCAGCATCACGGGCGCGATCGAAGACCAATCAGTGTCGCCGCCTTGCGCGACCAGGGTGTCCGGCCCGACCAGCTGCCCATCCGGAGCGCGGAAACGCGCCAACGCTTCGAAGCCCGCAACCGAGAGGTCGTTCAACCGGCGGATTGGCTGGAACACCGGCTCGACATTGGTTTCGCCATGAACAAGACGGGTGTTCGGGTCGGTTGAGACGATCAGGCCCCTTGCAACGCCAAGGTCGTGGAAGCTGCCGACGAAGTGGGCCGGCTTGCCGTCAAGCAGCGTCAGGCGGACGTCTATCGGATCGCCGGGCCGCCCTTCGCGCAGGCGGCCAGCGATGGCGCCCCGCGCGAGGCCTTCCACCTGGCCGAGAAAAGCCTCGAGCGTCCAGCGGCCGTCTAGTTTGGCCAGCGGTCCTCCGGCCTCTGCGCGGATAGACACGGCGCCTTCGCCGGCATTCCACGTCCACAGCGCGGCGCGTGCAGCCGTGACGGCGGTATCGGCAGTGGTGAGCGACATCGGACCCGTGAATCAGCCAGGGGCCGAGACAAACGCCTCAGCGGCGGCAAGTCCAGCCTTGGGGCCGACGGCCGAGGCTATGCCCGGCTTGCGATACGTATCCGCCGCGATTTTGCGGACCTCCGCGATCGTTACAGCACCGATACGGGCCAGGACATCCTCGACGCTGACGAGCTTGCCAAAGGTCAGGAGTTCGTAACCCGCTGTTCCGGCCCGGGCGGCAGGCGCTTCGGCAGCCATGGCGAACTGGGCGGCGGCGATCGCTTTGGCCCGGGCCAATTCGGCCTCCGTGGGGCCATTGGCGGCGAGGTCGGACCAGATGCCTTGGGTGAGCTTGACCACCTCGGCGGCGTCGACGGGCGCGCAGCCGGCGTAGACAGAAATGCGTCCGGCGTCGGAGTACTGATCGCACGAAGCATCGATTGTATAGGCCAGGCCGCGTGACTCGCGCACTTCCTGGAACAGGCGGGAAGCCATGCCGCCGCCGAAAATTTCAGCGAAGATACGAGCGGCAAAGCGGTCGTCGGACATTGCGTCCACCGTGCGGCGCGCCAGCACAAGGTGGGTCTGTTCCAGCTTACGCGCGGCCGTGCGAACGCTCGGAGCCCCGATCACTGGCGGAGCATATTGGGGCCGTTGTCCGCCGCCGGATTTTTCAAACCACGCCGACACCAAGTCGATGATCGCCTGTCTGTCGAAGGCGCCGGCAACCGTAACGATCGTGCGATTTGCGGCATAGTGCTGGCTAGGGAAGCGCACGAGATCGTCACGTTGGATCGACCTTACGGTGTTCTCGACACCCAGAATGGGCCGTCCGAGCGGATGGTCCGGGAAGGTCGCCTGCTGCGCCAGTTCGAAGACCAGATCGTCCGGCTGGTCGCCCG
>DASZSI010000163.1:0-8027 GCA_035548775.1 Hyphomonadaceae bacterium | reverse complement strand
CAGTCGCCGATAACCAGGTGATGCATGGGCCGGGCACGGAGTCGAAGATTGTGCTGCCGGTCGTCACCCTGCCCGGACGCGGCGCGAAGCCTTCCTGACCGTGTCGCCAACATTACAAAACATGACAACGGCCTTCGAATTCTTGTGATCGCGCTCGAAATCCGTAATGCAGCTTTGTATGCATTATGCCGCGCGGCAGGAGAGGTCGTTCCGCCGCCGGAGACGCTGCTGGAGTCTGCACTATGAAAAACCTTGCCTTCGTGTCCGTGTCCCTTCTCGCCCTCGCCGCGATCGCGGGTTGCTCGCCAAAGGCCGCTGACACCGCGAAGCCTGCGGCGCCCGCCGCGACCGCCTCCAAGACCGCCGGCCCGGCCTGCATCAAGTTCACCGCCGACCAGATCGATCCCAAGGCGACCGCGCCGGACATCGATGACGCCAAGTCGAAAGGCAAGCCGGACCCGCGCCTGCCCTCGGTCGATCCTGCAAGCATCAACGATGACTCCAGCCCTGCCGACATCATGCATGCCTGCGTGATCCCCGGTTCGGAAATCCTGTTTGCGCAGGAATCCTCCGATCCGCCGACGACGGATGCGCAATGGAAAACGTTGCAGAACGCAGCTGACGCTGTCATCAAAGGCGCCGACCTCCTTAAAACTTCGGCGCGCTCGGAAGGCCGCCAGGGCTGGATCGAGGCGGCCAACAAGGTCGCCGCGGGCGCCAAGGTCAGCTACGACAAGCTGATGCAGAAGAAGGCCGACGATCTTGTCTTCGACGACGGCGACATGATGGCGGGCTGCACGTCCTGCCACCAGCAGTTCCGCGACACCAAGCCGCCGGAAGGCAAGCTGATCGACGACAAGCCGGCGACGCCTGCGCCCGCCAAGCCGAAATAGACCTAGGTCCAGCTCTCGAACCGGAACCAACCAGACATCGTCCAGTTGAACAGGCAGGGCTCTTCCTGCGTGCCGGCGCCGATATTGTGCGCCACCAGCGGCTGGCCGCCAGATGTCTTGCGGGTCACGACGCCGATGTGCGGCAGCGTCGTTCCGATCAACCGCCAGCTGATGATGTCGCCGGGTTTGTAGTCCGACGCGGTCCGGCTCAGCTTGAGCGAACCGCCCTTGCGCGTAAAGAAAGTCTCAAGGTTCGGCACGCGGCGGTGGTCGATATTCTTGTCGGGATGCTTGAGGCCCCAAGCCTTGGGATAGGCCGCGAAGTTGGCAAGCATGTCTTCGTGAACCGCCACCTGCAGGTCGACCCCGGCATGGCGGAAGGCGCGGATAACGGTGTCGGAACACACGCCGCGATCGTCGGGCACGTCGCCCATCGGGTATTTGAGCGCGACATAAGCCGGATCGTAGGTCTCTGATTTCTGCGCCCGCATCTCGGCGCCGATCGCGACCCGAATTGCAAACGGAAGGTTAGCGTCACTCGCCGCGGGCTGCCCGTAGGCAGGCGTCAGAGCCGGCGCTAATCCAGCCGCAACCAGTCCTGTCAGAAAGTCCCGCCTGTCCATGGCTGGCATGCCGCTGCAAGATTGCGGCAACCCGGCGACGAACACAGGGCCGAGTGGCGCGCGTTGGTGAATCCTTCACCCTTTTCCTTCGCCCGCAGAAACAGCGCATTAAGCTTGATCGTGCATAAACGGGACAACCAAAAAGTGCGGCTTTCGGTGGGTTAGTCCATGTTCCAGATCATCGGCATCGTCGTTGTGTTCGCGATGGTCTTCGGCGGCTTCGTGTTCGCCGGCGGCAACCTCGAGCCTGTCCTGGAAGCCGGCCCGCACGAGATGATCATCATCGGCGGCGCGGGCATCGGCTCGTTCCTGATCGGCAACTCGTTCAAGACGGTGATGGCGGCCGGCGGCGGCATGGCCAAGATCATGTCCGGCCCGAAGTGGAAGGCGAAGGACTATACCGACCTGCTCTCGCTTCTCTTCGCACTTACCAAGACGATGAAGACCAAGGGCGTGGTCGCGATCGAACAGCACATCGAGAACCCCAAGGATTCGACGCTGTTCGCCAACTACCCGCGCATCCTGAAGGACCATTTCGCGGTGGACCTCATCTGCGACACGCTGCGGATGATGACGATGAACCTCGAAGACCCCCACCAGGTTGAAGAGGCGATCGAGAAGCAGATCGAGAAACACCACCACGACGCGCACAAGCCGGCCCACGCCATCCAGACGCTGGCCGATGCGATGCCCGCGCTGGGCATCGTCGCGGCTGTGCTGGGCATCATCAAGACGATGGGCGCGATCGACCAGCCGCCGGCTTTCCTGGGCCGCATGATCGGCTCGGCGCTGGTCGGCACGTTCCTCGGCGTGTTCTTCGCCTACGGCCTGATCGGCCCGTTCGCCGCGCGCCTCGGCCAGATCGTCGACGAGGAAGGCCAGTTCTACAAGATCATCAAGGACGTCCTGGTCGCTCACCTGCACGGCAACGCCGCCCAGGTTTCGGTCGAACTTGGCCGCGGTTCGATCCCGACCGCCAGCCAGCCGACCTTCGCCCAGCTGGAAGAGGCGCTGTCGGCGGTTACGATCTAGACCCCAACAGCGGGCCCCACAGACCGATCACGGCGCCCACGGGGTCCTGCATCACGGCGACCCGCGCGGTTCCGTCGACATCGAAAGGCGGCGCGATCGTCGTGGCGCCCAGCGCCCTCGCCCGCGCCAGTTTCGCATCGACATCGGCCACGCGGACATAGGGCGTCCAGTGCGACGGCCAGCCGTCCGTCATCTGCTCCCGGCTCATCTGATAGAGCGAACCGACATCGCGTCCGCCCAGCTTCAGCCGGGTAAAACTGCCGCCATTGGCGCGCTGGCGATGAGCAGTCCAGCCGAACAGGTCGCCATAGAATTCCATGGCCGCATCGGAATCGATCGCCGCAAGGTCCAGCCAGCAGAAGCGTCCAATCGTGCCGTCATAAGCGTCCATGCCGCCAAGATGGCCGCCCGCCCCCAACCTTAGCAGGGGCAATTGCGACAATTGTCAGCGGCGAAGCGGACAAGCCGCCTATTTGCCGCCCACCGAGAAGGCCAGAAGGACGTTGTTCGGGCCGGATGATCCCGAGGCGCCGTTGTAGCCCGACATGGTGAAGGCCATGTCGCCCGCGAAGGCTATTCCCGATCCGTCGAAATTGCCGCCGTGCTGGTCCTTGACGCCATTCACTGTCTCAAAGGTCTGCGCGCCAGCGTCATAGTCCCAGAGCTGCGATCCTGTCTTCGCATCGAAGGCGCGGATGTGGCCGTCCTGGTTGGGGGCATAGACCACGCCGTTCACGATGCTGGGCGGCGCGGAGTAGCCGTTGCCGCAGCGGACCGACTTGAAGCTGCACTTGGCGGGCGTAACCGCCAAGGCCTGCCAGACGGTCTCGCCGTTGGCGATGTTCACGGCATAGAGGCCGGGCGCCCCGCCCTGGTTGATCGCGACATAGACGCGCTCGTTGTCGGCCGCCATGCCCCACTCGACCCCGCCCAGCGCGCTGCCCTTGCCAAACCGAGTCTGCCACAGGATCGAACCATCGTCCGGATTGACGCCATAGACCTGGCCGGATTTCTGCCCTGCCATCAACACGTCCTTGCCGTTGGACAGATGACGCAGGATGGCGGTGGCGCCGAAGTCGAAATCAGGTCCGGTCGGCGTTGGGCAGTTGATCGAGGGGCGGCCCGGGGGACAACCAGTGAGGAAGTTGTCGTCCTCGGTCATCTGGTGTTTCCACTTGATGGCGCCGGTCTTGAGGTCCATCGCGACGACGGCGTCGGAAGAGTCCTCTTTCACCTCTGTGTAACTATCGCCAGTCGTGACGTAGATGAGGCCGCGTTTTGCATCGATCGACGGCGCCGACCAGATCGCGCCGCCTGCCGGACCGAACATCTGCGTTCCCGCGGCATTGGTCTTGGACGGCTTGGGTTCGGGCATCACGTGGGTCTGCCAGTCAATATGGCCCGTTGTGGTGTCGATCGCAGCGACCGAGCCGCTGAAAGTGCAGCACTGGTAAGCCGCCACGGAAGAGATTGTCTCCTCCCACGACGAGACCGGCACATATAGATGATCCTTGTAGAGCACCGGGGCGCCGGTCAGCACCGCGCGTGGATGCGGTTCGACATTGACCTTCCAGAGCTGCGCGCCCGAAGCTACGTCCAACGCGTAGACGTTGTGCTGGTAATCGCCGAAATAGACCGCATAGCCCGAACCCGCTTTCGGGTTCTTGTCCACCGACGGCGTCACCCGGATCCCAGCCGGCACCTTGAACTGCCAGGCGACGCAGCCGGAATTACGGTCCAGCGCATAGGCGATGCCGGAAGACGAGGTCACGAACACCCGGTTGCCGAAAATGGTGGGCTGACCGTAGCGGCCGCCCTGGTAGGCGAACGACCATTTCACCTTGAGCTTGGGCGCATCCTTCGCCTTGATGGTCGAGCCGGCGGCGATGCGCGAACCTTCCACATCGGGACTCCAGCCATTCCAGGCGGCGCCCTTGGCGCTGAACTTGTCGGAGGCTGGGCACGGATTGGAAGCTTCGTTGGCGGTGTCGAACGCCGCGCGGATTTCGGCGCGGCCGGTCAGGTATACGGCGACGGCGCGGATGTCGTCCGCGCTCATTCCCGCCGCCATCGGCTGCATCATGCCGCCGGCGCTGAGCGCGTTGATGATCACCTCGCCGTTGAACGAGGCGAGTGCGTTCCGATTGGGTGCGCGGTCGACGGCGGGGTCATGGCATTTCTTGCAGCTTGCGCTAAATAACTCCTCGCCATGCGCCGCCAGTGCGGCAGCCTGAGCTTGCGCCTGCGCCTGGGGCGAGGCGGGGGCCTGAGGAGCGCCACCGGCCGGGGGCTGACCAACAGCCGAGGTCGCCAGGAACGCGCCCGAGACAGCCGCCATCGCAGCGGCCGCAAGTATTGATCGCCTCATGGTGTCCTCTCCCTAGACCTCTGGTCTTTTCCCAGACTTACTTCCCGACAAACGCGATGACCAGAACACATCTGGTTGAGGCGACCGGCCAATGGCCTAGCGTTTTGCCGATCGGGGGCGCGCAGGCAGTTTGGCGGTTTGCGGCGGCGCGGGGCCACGCGCGCTGACAAGACCTTGGCGTTCCAGCATCAGGCGTAGTGCGACTTTGGCGGGGCCAGGAACGGATACGGCGCCGGAAACCCAGCGCCGCACCGTCGACCCGTCCACCTCAAGAACTTCGGCCAGCCGCGTCTGCCAGCCCCAGGCGCCGAACAGCGCCTCGCCCACGATCCGAAGATCATCGGCTGAGAGCGCGTGTCCGGGCCCAAGGTTCGGCAGCCGCATCGCCCTACTCCCGCAGGAAGTCTGCGATGACGGCAGGCGTCGCCGTGTCGAACCCGACCACGTCCAGCATCCCCGCATCGTTCGGGTCGGCGATGGAGAACCGGTTCGCCACCATTCCGACCACGACCAGCTTGGCCGGGATCCCGGTCTTCGCGCGGTACTGCTTCAACGCCTCGACCGGGTGGATCTTTCCGGCCCAGGTTTCGCTGTCGGTGTAGACAACGAACGCATCGGCTTCGATCCCCTGGTCCAGCGCATAGAGCATCGGCAGCGCGCAGTCGGTTCCGCCGAACGGCATGTTGGTCATGGCGTCAACCACGTCCTTCAGCCGCTGCTTCGACGACAGCGGGAACGGCGTCACCCCATCACTCGGCGAGACCGAGTTGGGCGACTGGTAGAACCCGTCGCCCTTCGCGGTGAAGGCGATGGTGTGGACCTTCGGTTCGGTCGCCACCGTCACCAGCGCCATCGCGGCCGCAGCCTCGCGCGGAGAGAGCGGCGCACCCGCCACCCATCCCCCGCCCATCGACCCGGACACGTCGAGCGCCTGGACGATGCGCTTGTTCGAAGGCTCAACCGTCTCGAACGCCAGGTAGAACGCCTGGTCTAGCGCATCCACCACTTCGCGCACCGGATCCCACTTCAGGCTTCCGCGCAGCCCATGCCCGGCGGCATAGGTGGCGTGAGCCAGAAGCAGCGCCAGCGGATGCACGCGCGCCTTGGCCAGGGCTTTGGCGTCGGTCACCCGTTGCGCGACGTGTTGAGCCGCCTCCGACATCGGCGCGACCAGCCCGGCAACCGTCATCCGGTTGAGGGTGCGGATCATCGCCGTCATCGGCATGTCGGCCAGCAGGGCGGACCACACGTCCTTGTTGTCAAGGAAGTGCGGCGGGATCGCCTCGCGCGGCAGCGAATGCTCGCGGATCAACGCCAGGATCGCCTCGGCATCAGCCGCCTTCTGGGCGGCGTCATGCGCGCGGACGATCGCCGGCAGCGACGCCTGATCGGCCTCGCGCCCGCAGATCCAGTCGAACAGCGCCCGGCGTGCGCGGTCATCCTCCCCGGCGTGCGGGTGGGCGAGGCGCAGCAAGTCGCGGTGCGACCAGCCTTCGCGCTGCTTGTACTTCACCGCCTGGTAGGCCAGCGCATCGGTTCCCCGCGCGAGGTACCAGTTGGCGACAGCGCGGCGCAGGCCACGTCCCCATCCGCGCAGGCCGTTTACAGCCTCCGCGAACTGGAACAGGTGCGTTCCCGTGCGGGCAACCTTTGGCAGGGCCGCAAGCGCCGCGACACGCGCCGCCTCGTTCTCACTCGACGCAGCAAGCGCCAGCGCGAAGAGGGCCGGATCGTTCTTGGGCGCCCGCCCGGCGTCCGACACCGCAACGATCGTCTCGACCGTGCGCGGCCCGTCAACCATCAGGCAGCGCACGACCGCTTCCGCGTTCTCACGCGTCAGCTTGCGCTCGTTGGCGTAATATGACCCGCCTTCCGATCCGAGGATCAGGAAGCGCTCCAAGCGCGTCCAGTCGTCGACCGGATAGGCCGCTCCTCCAGCGGAGTTCTCGATCATTCCGGGTAGCTTGTCTTGCTGTCCTCCGGACCCGAGCAGATGGCGTACATATTTCCACGGCATGGCCGTGCTCCTTGAAAAACCAGGTTCGACGGGCATGGATCGCTGGCGAAAGAACTGCGCCACAGCCTTGCGGCTGACAGGACTCGAACCTGTGCCTCCGGCTGCGAACAACCGGCGCGCTTACCAGATAACCGCCAACAGCGGCCCATCGATGAAAAGCGCTTTAGTGCATTATGCACTAATCAGCAAGTGACGAGTTTTTCAGGAGAGCGCCGCGTGAGGCTGCAGCGGTGAAGGCGGCGCGGGCGTGTTGGAGGCCTGGGAAAGGAGCTGAAGCTCCAGCTGGTGCTCACCCATGAGCCAGATCACTTGCGTGATCGCGGGAATCGAACCCGCACCCCCAGCGTGGCGATAACCCAAACCAATCGGCCCGCGCCGCTTTCAATCTAGCGCGCCTGCAGCGCATCGCGCCACTGGCTTTCGGGAGGAGCGGGCATGTGGAGGACCGGGAGAGCGCTTCAAGCTTTTGGCCATGGCGCAATGTGCTCTAACCACTGAGCTACCGGCGCAAACCGGGCAGGATTCGAACCTGCGACCCCATCATTAACAGTGATAACCCGAACCGATCGGCCCGCCCCGCCGGAAAGCCAGATCGGCCGCCGCCGGAAGGCTTCGACAAGGCGCGCGGACATGAGGCGCCGGCGGGGTACTTTTCCACGATAACCCGGCGGCTTCGGCCCGCGCGGCGGCAGCCTATAGTGCATTATGCACTAGTGGTCAATTGGCCCCTTCAGCTTTCTTCACCGGCACAACGCGCACTTCCTGCGCCTTCGCCTCGACAAGCCATTTGGCTGCTGCGGCTACGACATCGGCCTTGGTGATCGAACGGACGCTTGCCTCCACGGCCGAAAGCTTGTTGCGGTCCATGAGTTCGGGCCGGGTCTGCGCCTGCGAGATCAGGTTTAGCCAGTAGCCATTGTTGGAAGCATTCTGCGGCAAGCCCTGCAGCGTGGGCGTCACTGCGCGATTGAACTCGTCGTCGCTGATCTCGCCCGCCCGCATCTGCGCGGCGATCTTTTCCAAGGCCTTGATGACCGTGTCGACGTCTTCCGGCTTTACCTCCGCTCCCGCGCTGACATAGCCAAAGCCGGGAT
>DASZSI010000162.1:0-8226 GCA_035548775.1 Hyphomonadaceae bacterium | reverse complement strand
AGGCGGGGATCGGCCTTCGCCGCGCGGCTTTCGGGTGATCCAACGAAGAGGATCAAGATGATCCGTCCTGCCCTCAATAAACCACCACGCTGCGGATGCTTTCGCCCGCGTGCATCAGGTCGAAGCCCTGGTTGATCTCTTCGAGGCTCAGCACGTGGGTGATCATCGGGTCGATCTGGATCTTGCCGTCCATGTACCAGTCGACGATGCGCGGCACGTCTGTGCGGCCACGCGCGCCGCCGAAGGCGGAGCCTTTCCAGATGCGGCCGGTGACCAGTTGGAAGGGGCGGGTGGCGATCTCCTTGCCGGACTCGGCGACGCCGATGATGACGCTCGTGCCCCAGCCGCGATGGCAACTCTCGAGCGCCTGACGCATGACGGTCGTGTTGCCTGTACAGTCGAACGTGTAGTCAGCGCCGCCGTCAGTGAGTGCGACGAGGTACTGGACGAGGTCGTTCGATATGTTGTGGGGATTCACAAAGTGAGTCATGCCGAACCGTTCGCCCCAGGCCTTCTTGGCCGGATTGATGTCGACGCCGACGATCTTGTCAGCGCCCACCATCTTGAGGCCCTGGATCACGTTGAGGCCGATACCGCCCAAGCCGAACACGATGCAGTTCGCGCCAAGTTCAACGCCGGCCGTGTTCACGACAGCGCCGACGCCGGTGGTGACGCCGCAGCCGATGTAGCAGGCCTTGTCGAACGGCGCGTCGGTGCGGATTTTTGCAACCGCGATCTCCGGCAGCACGGTGTAGTTCGAAAAGGTCGAACAGCCCATGTAATGGAAGATCGGCTTGCCATTGTAGCTGAAGCGGCTGGTGCCGTCGGGCATTACGCCTTTGCCCTGCGTAGCGCGGATCGATGTGCAGAGATTGGTCTTCTGCGAAAGGCAGCTTTTGCACTGGCGGCATTCCGGCGTGTAAAGCGGGATCACATGGTCGCCGACCTTTACCGAGGTCACGCCGGAGCCGACCTCGCGCACAATGCCCGCGCCTTCATGGCCGAGGATGGAGGGGAAGAGGCCTTCGCTATCGAAGCCGTCGAGCGTGTAGGCGTCGGTGTGACAGATGCCCGTTGCCTTGATCTCGACCAGCACTTCGCCGGCTTTCGGTCCATCGAGATCAAGCTCGACGATTTCCAGCGGCTTTTTGGCCTGAAAGGCTACGGCTGCGCGGGTCTTCATCGATTGCCCCTAGGGTAGATTGCCAGAACAGAATGGACGGCGCGAAATCCATCACACCCGGAAGGGTTGGTGAAGGGCCGTATTTGAGGGCAATGTGGCTGCAAGCGCCATTTGCGGCGTAAAGTTTGGTCGGATTAACGAGGGGCGGTCCATGAAGGTCTCTGTGAAGTTTTTGGTGTCGGCTGCAGTGTGCGCGTCGGCGGTTATACTGGCGGCCGGTCCGGCGTCGGCTCACTTCATCCTGATGATGCCGGACGCCTGGATAGAGTCGAACCAGCTGGGCGATCCGCAGAAGGCCGCGCCGTGTGGTACATCCGACATCACTGCCGGCAAGGAGACGGGCAAGGTCACCGAGATGAAGGGCGGCGACGTTGTCCACATCAAGATCAAGGAAACGATCTATCACCCTGGTTTCTATCGCGTGGCGCTGGCTGTGCTCGACCGCAAGGAGCTGCCAAAGGATCCCGACGCCACCACGCGGGAGGGCAAGAATGGCCCGCTCTCTGTCTCTGGCCGGATCGAGTCGAACCCGCAGATGCCGGTGCTGGCAGACGGCCTGTTCCTGCATCACGCCGCGCCTGCGAAAGACAGCTTCTGGGAAGCCGACGTGAAACTGCCCAATATCAATTGCGACAAGTGCACGCTGCAGGTGATCCAGTTCATGGAGTCGCACCCACTGAACAAGGAAGGCGAGTTCACTTATCACCACTGCGCCAGCCTCAAGATCACCGCCGATGCCTCGAAGCCGGTCGACAAGGGCTGGCCGGGCCAGGGGCAGTAGTTCGCGGCGCAGCTGACGTAACGAAGGCCATCGACGCAGGCGGGGGAAGTCTGGTTAGACTTCCCCATGCCACGCGGAACCCAACCCAAGTCTCCCTTCTACAATTCGGATCACGAAGCCTTTCGTGAGCAGGTCCGCCGCTTCGTAGCGAAGGAGATCGAGCCTTACGCCACCGAATGGGACGAGGCCGGCGAGTTCCCGCGCGAACTGTATCAGAAGGCCGCTGCGGTCGGCCTGCTCGGCATGGGCTTTCCCGAAGAGTTCGGCGGCTATCCGGCCGACCAGTTCATGCGGATCGTCGCCTCGCAGGAGCTGACACGCTCCGGCGCGGGCGGTGTCAACGCCAGCCTGATGAGCCACGGCATCGGTGCGCCACCGATCGCAATTGCGGCGCGGCCCGAGGTGAAGGCGCGCGTGCTGCCGGAAATCCTGTCGGGCAAGAAGATCTCTGCGCTGGCGATCACCGAGCCAAATGGCGGATCGGACGTCGCCAACTTGAAGACGACCGCGCGGCGGCAGGGCGACCATTACACCGTCAACGGCGAGAAGACGTTCATCACCTCCGGCTATCGCGCCGACTACATCACCGTTGCCGTGCGAACGGGCGAAGGCGGGCCGGGCGGCGTCTCGGTTCTGCTGATCCCTGGCGACACGCCAGGTCTCACGCGCACCAAGCTGAAGAAGATGGGCTGGTGGGCGTCGGATACGGCGACGCTGCACTTCGACAATTGCAAGATACCCATCGAGAACCTGATCGGTGAGGAAGGCCAGGGCTTCCGCATCATCATGCGTAACTTCAACTCCGAGCGGGTTGGCATGGCGGCATCGTGCACCGGTTACGCCCGCGTCTGTGTCGAGGAGGCGATCGCCTACGCCCAGCAACGGGAGACTTTCGGCAAGCCGCTGTCCCAGCACCAGGTGATCCGCCACAAGCTGGTCGACATGATGCAGAAAGTGGTCGCCAGCCAGGCCATGCTGGAGATGCTCGCCTGGCGGCTGGAGCAGGGCGAAAGCCCGGTTGCTGAAATCTGCATGATGAAGAACCAGGCCACCCAGACGATGGCTTTCTGCGCCTCCGAGGCGGTCCAGATTTTTGGCGGCGCCGGCTTCATGCGCGGGGCCAAGGTCGAGCGCATCTACCGTGAGGTAAAGGTCAACGCCATCGGCGGCGGCGCCGAGGAAATCATGAAGGATCTGGCCAGCCGCCAGATGGGGCTCTGAGTCACAAACCTTCCGTTTGTCAGGCGCTCCGGAGAGGCGTATCGAGGCGCCCGTAAAGGAGTTCGGACATGAGACGTATCGAAGGCTTCATCAGCGGCAAATCGGCGAAGGCGACCTCGGGACGCGAGGGCGATGTCTTCAACCCGAACACGGGCGAAGTGCAGGCCGAGGTGGGCTTTTCCTCGTCTTCCGACGTCGATGCAGCCGTCCAGGCGGCGGCGAAGGCTTTGCCCGGCTGGGCGGGAACCAATCCTCAGCGTCGCGCACGGGTGATGTTCGAGTTCAAGCGTCTGGTCGAAGCCAACATGGCGCAACTGGCGGAACTGCTCTCGTCCGAACACGGCAAGGTGATTGCGGACTCCAAGGGCGACGTTCAGCGCGGTCTGGAAGTGATCGAGTTCGCTTGCGGCATCCCCCATGCGGTGAAGGGCGAGTACACCGAAGGCGCTGGCCCCGGCATCGATGTCTATTCGATGCGCCAGCCGCTTGGAGTCGTCGCCGGCATCACGCCGTTCAACTTTCCCGCCATGATCCCGATGTGGATGTTCGGCGTCGCCATCGCCGTCGGCAACACTTTCATCCTGAAGCCGTCGGAGCGTGACCCGTCCGTGCCGGTGCGCCTGGCAGAACTCTTCATGGAAGCGGGCAGCGCCGCGGGCATCGATGTTACCGGCGTGCTCAACGTCGTGCATGGCGACAAGGCGGCGGTCGACGCCATCCTGCATCACCCGGAGATCAAGGCGGTGAGCTTCGTCGGCTCGTCCGACATCGCCCAGTACATCTATCAGACCGGCGCTGCGAACGGGAAACGCGTTCAGGCCATGGGCGGCGCCAAGAACCACGGCATCGTCCTGCCCGACGCCGACATGGACCAGGTGGTGAAGGACCTCGCCGGCGCCGCTTTCGGCTCGGCGGGCGAGCGCTGCATGGCGCTTCCTGTCGTCGTTCCGGTCGGCCAGAAAACGGCGGACGAACTGCGTGAGCGCATGATCGCGGAGATCGAGACGTTGAAGGTCGGCGTCTCCACCGATCCAGGTGCACAGTACGGCCCCGTGGTCACGGCCGCGCACAAGAAGAAAATCTCGGACTACATCCAGACCGGCAAGGACGAAGGCGCCGAACTCGTCGTCGATGGTCGCGGCTTCAAGCTGCAGGGCTATGAGAACGGCTTTTTCATCGGACCGTCGCTGTTCGACAAGGTGAAGCCTGGCATGAAGACGTATAACGAGGAAATCTTCGGGCCCGTGCTGCAGATGGTGCGTGCGAACACCTTGGATGAGGCGGTCGCGCTGCCGTCCAAGCACCAGTATGGCAACGGCGTCGCTATCTTCACGCGCAACGGTCGGGCGGCGCGCGAATTCGCGGCCAAGGTCAACGTGGGCATGGTCGGCATCAACGTGCCGATACCGGTGCCGGTCGCCTACCACACCTTCGGCGGCTGGAAGCGCTCGGCGTTCGGCGATACCAACCAGCATGGCATGGAGGGCGTGAAGTTCTGGACCAAGGTCAAGACCGTCACTGCTCGCTGGCCGGAAGGCGAAGTCACCGACTCGAGCTTCGTTATTCCGACGATGAGATAGGTCGCGATCAGCGATAAAACCCGCCCAGCAACACGGTTCTCGCCATGTCGGCGCGGACACGGTGGCCGGCATCGTCCGGAAGCGAGATCACCGAACGCAGGAACTGCGTGGCGAAGGCGCACGCGGTTCCCTGCGGCGGAGGTTTGTCGGGGTTCTGCAGCGATGCGATGGCGGCTTCGCTCACGCCATGAGCAACGACGTCCTTCAGCACCTGATCGAGATCCGCATCGGTCGGCGGCGCGACGGTTGCAGGATGATCCCGGCCCTCCGCCATCGTCTGGAACATCAGGACGGCGAAATCGTCCATCTCGGCCTGAAGGAACCCGATGTCGTCCAGCCCCAGCAGGCCCTGGCTCGCATAGGCGTCGCAGGCTGCTTCGCCCTTGGCTTCCTTCACATGCATCTGCACCTGCAATGCGGCGGTGAGCAGTTTCGTCAGCGTCGTATCCGAAGCTTGCGCGCCCTGGTCGACGTATTTGGCGCGCAATGCCTGTTGAGCCTTGGCTGAAGCAAGCTGCATCTCGGTCACGCTTGCCCCGGCTTTGGCGAGACCGATGCTGGTGGACACCATTTCGTGGTAATCCTCGGGGAAATGTTGTTTCAGCACCGGCCACAGCTTTTGGCCCGCAAACCGCTGTTCGAACTGGGCGATCTCGGCCGGGGTTACGGGGGCCGGGGCCGTCGCCGGGGCGGCGGTGGAAAAGGCAGGGGCGCCATCCGCGATGGCCACGTCTGGCGCTTTGCCGTTGCACGCGGCCAGCAGCAGGAGTCCTGCGGCAAACAAAATTGTGAAACGTCCGGGCATTCCCACTCTCGTCACGGGCCGATCCGCGTCCGGCGCCTCGCTGGAAGCTTGACCGCGGCGTTGCATCGCGCAAGTCCATTGCGATGCCCGGGCGGGTTTTCCGGAAAAGGATAGTGTCATGACGCGCATAGCATTCATTGGCCTGGGCAATATGGGCGGGGGTATGGCCGCAAGGCAGGCGGGTGGAGGCCGCGAAGTGGCGGCATTCGACTTGAGCAAAGCAGCGCTGACGAAGGCCGAGGCTGCGGGATGCAAGACAGCGAAATCGACGGCTGACGCGGTCAAGGGCGCCGATGCGGTTATCACCATGCTCCCCGCCGGTCCGCATGTTCGGAAAGTCTACGCCGATGACATCCTTCCCAATGCGCCAAAGTCGGCCCTGCTGATCGATTGCTCGACCATCGACGTGGACTCTGCGCGCGCTGTGGCAGGGCAGGCCAAGGCGGCGGGCTTCAAATTTGCGGACGCGCCGGTCTCGGGCGGCACGGCGGCGGCCGATGCGGGCACGCTGGCCTTCATGGTCGGTTGCGACGAGGCGGCGTTCCCAGCGGTCGAGGATGTGCTGAAACCGATGGCGCGTGTTGTCATCCGCGCGGGCGATCACGGCGCCGGGCAAGCCGCCAAGATCTGCAACAACATGCTGCTCGGCATTTCGATGATTGGGACATGCGAAGCCTTTGCGTTGGCTGAAAAACTGGGGCTGGCGGCAGACCGTTTCTTCGAGATCGCATCCAAGTCCTCGGGCCAGTGCTGGTCGCTTACCAGCTATTCGCCCTGGCCTGGCGTCGGGCCGCAGACGGCGTCTGACCGCAACTATGAGGGCGGCTTTGCGGCGGCAATGATGTTGAAAGACCTGAAGCTGGCTCAGGCTGCAGCTGCGGCTGCTGGCGCCTCGACGCCGCTCGGCGCGCAGGCCGAGGCAATCTACGCTTTGTTCGATCGGCTGGGCTTCGGCGGCAAGGATTTTTCGGGCGTGCAGCAGTTGCTGCGCGGCGACCTGCAGAAGCTCAAATCCTGAGCAACTGATACAAATGCGGGGCGGGGTGACCCGTTTTCCCGCTGGAATCCGCCTACCTGCATGAGCTTTCGATATTTCTCTCGTCCGGCGGAGGAAAACCTGTCCACGCGGGAGCGGTGTCGCGCCCGCTCGCGTGGAAATGGACACGTAATCAACACGCTGCTGAGTGACTTAAACGAACGTCCATGTTAGTGGACAAAAGGTCGGGACCGCCACCAAACGCAGATTAAGCACGGTCCGTACGGGGGGTGAGGGTGTCGTTCGCGCGGTGAATTGCGCAATGCGCAGCCGCGCGACGGGAGCCTCCGCCCCTTTTCGATTGGGACGAAGATACGGGGAGCTTTCGACATGAACGGGCAGATGGTCCAATACGACGCCGATGGCGTCTACATCCCCGACTGGCTGAGCACGCTTCTTTGGATCACGGCGGTGGTCGTCGCGATCTGGCTGGTGTCTTTCATCTTCATCCTGTTGCGGCGGAATGCGACCAATCTCACACCGACGCAAAACGCCTCAGTCAAGAAATCGGCCGAGCCGGACTTCCTGAAGGTCGACCACAAGAAGCGCGAAGAGGCGATCAAGCGTGGCGAGGAATTCGCCGAGAAGCTGACCGAACGCGAAAAGGCGGAAGCGGCGGCGGCAGAAGCAGCGCTTCATCCCGACAAGAAGAAAACCACGGTGGGCATGCTTGAGAACCTGGCGAAGCTGGCCAGCATCGCGTTCTCGTTGTTCTCCCTGGCCGGGGTCATTCTCGGCGCCATCACACAGGTCGACAAGCTGAACACCACGCTCTCAAGCATGGACAAGATCTGGCTGGTGATCGCGAAATACCCGGTGCCCGTCGCAATCGCGGTGTTCGTGATCGGCTATCACATCTACCTCTATTTCTCGAAGCGGAAGTGGGAAGACGCCAAGGCGTGAGCAGACGTTCCCACTGACCTGAAGACTCTCCTCCTGGAGCACGACGATGAAGACCACCCAACTGACCGTCAGCGACCCGAAATACCTCGCCGAGTTCATTCGCGAGGACGAAATCAAGGCATTCTTCGAGAAGCGGTTCGAAGTGCCGCCGGACTATCTTGGCTTGCTGATGCGTAACGGCCAGTTCGTGCAGGCCTACAAAGGCGCGCACTTCTCGGTCGGCGGCCTGTTCAACCAACTGAAAGGCCTGATCGGCGGGTCTTCCTCGATCAGCCTGATGATCGCTGACCTCAAAGCCTGGCAAGCCTTCTACAAGGTCATCGCCCGCACCAAGGACAAGGTCGATATCAACGGCGAGGTCGTGCTCGACCTGCAGATCAATCCGGAGAAGCCTCAGAACATCCTGGGCATGATGCAGGGCCGCAAGTCGCTGTCGAAAGACGATGCAGCCGGCTGGATCAAGCCGCACATGTGGGAACGGGTGTTCGAAGCGGCCGCGGCTCGCGTCAACGCCAACGAGGTTCGCGGCAACAAGGGCTTCCAGGACCTCATTCAGGGCGACGTGCTGAAGGAGTCCGAACGCATCGCCGGTGATCTGGGCCTCCTGGTCCGCGCCGTTTCGGTGACGTGGCAGCTCAACGAGGTCGAGATCGCCGAAGCCAAGCGCCAGGCCGCCATCCGCGAGGCCGACCGCCTGGAGTTCGAGTTCAATACGCT
>DASZSI010000161.1:0-2157 GCA_035548775.1 Hyphomonadaceae bacterium | reverse complement strand
ATCCACGAGGCGGTCGACCTCATCGCCATCCTTCGCCGCATCGCGCGCGAGCAGGAAGCCGGCGTCTCCAAACAGTCGGACTTCGATCCGTCCTGGACCACCCTGACCATCGGCCAGATCAGCGGCGGCACGGCGGCCAATATCCTCGCCCGCGAATGCCGCTTCGTGTTCGACGTGCGGGCCGTCCCCGGCAAGAACCCCGATGCGATGCTCACGCCCTTCTTCGCGGAGGTCGATCGCGTCCACCAGCGCCTGTCGCAGCTCGGTCCCGAATGCGGCGTCGAGGTCCACCTCCGCGCCGACGCCCCGCCGCTGCAGATTGTACGCGACAGCCCGGCCGAACGCTTCATGCGCGCACTCACCGGCGACAATGCGCTGCGCGTCGCCGCCTACGCCACCGAAGCCGGCCAGTTCCAGCGCGCGGGTTTTCCCGCCGTCATCTGCGGGCCCGGATCGATCGAACAGGCGCACCAGCCCAACGAATTCGTCGCGATCTCCGAGATCGACAAAGGCCTCGCGATCTTCCAGCGCTTTCTCGAAACCCTGAGGATCTAGGGCGCGGACGAAATCGTCTGCACGGCGCTCTGGATCATCGCGATGTCGCCCCCGGTTACCGACGCCGTGGGATAATCGAACGCCACCACCCACACCGCGCCGCCCTTGGTCTTGGCGTAGGTCGTCCAGTTCTTGAACAGAACCGGCGTTGTCGAGTCCGTGCACGCGAACGTCGCCTCGACCGCAAAACCAGCAACGCCCGTCATCACGTTGGTCTTCACCACATAGGTCGACTCGGTGCAGCCCGTATGCTGGTTGTTCATCAGGTCCATGACCACCTTGTGCGCATCGGGCGTGTAGGCGTAGGTCGTCCCGTTCTTGATGAGATCGGCGACGCCCGGCAGGCTGTTGCCATCCTTCTCGGCGATGCCGGCCGACATGTAGGGAAAATCCGTCCCGCACTTCCGCGCTTCCAGCGCCATGGACGGCGCAGCGGGCGTTCCCTGGTTCGCCTCCTTGCCGCACCACCCATCGCGCGCCGCGAACTTGATGCCCTCGTGCGTCCAGAAATCCTGCGCCATGGCCGCTGGCCCTAACCCGAGCCACGCCAGCATCGTCACGCCTGCAATCGCGCCAAACCGTCCCATCGTCGATCTCCCCGAAAACGCCAGCATCGCGCAGAGGCCTCGCCGCGCCAAGAGCCCAAAGCAGGGAGAGCCCAAAGCAGGGCAGGCTAGCGCTTCTTGCCCTTGGGCGGGGTGATCTTCGCGGCGCCATAGGACCCGCTCAACTCGCCGTTCAGCGCATAGTCCCGCAACATGGCGAAAAACCCGTCCGCATTGCGCGTCGAGACCTGCTCGCCCGAGGCCGTGGTCTCGTACTCATAGATGCCGTGCATGGTCTGCGGAAACATCGCCAGCGTGAACGGCTTGCCGGCCTTGCCCAGCTCCGCGATCTTCGCGCCCGTGTCCGCGCTCGGCGCCTTCAGGTCATCCTCCCCCAGGATCCATACTTGCGGCGTCTTCGATGCGCGCAAGGCGGGCATCGGATCGTACTTCCACGGCGTCCCCAGCACGAACCGCTCCGCCGAGGCCTGGATCGTCGGCTTGTCCAGCGGCAGCAGCATGTAGGTGTAGTTGCCGTGCAGGTCCTTGTACCACGGCTCGTTGCGATATTTCGCGCGCACTGCGTCGAACTCGTCGAACCCGTCCTTCAGGTTCGAGGTCACGATCGCCTCGCCGGCTTTCGCCACCTCCATCGCCTTGGCGATCTCGGCGGCGCCGTACCCCTTCTGCGTCATCTCGAGCCTGATCTCCTGCCGGTTCTCCTCCAGCGGCGAGACGGCGAGCCCGAAGCCCACGATGACGAAATCGACCTTGGACCGGTTGGCCGCCAGCGGCGCCACCCATCCCCCCTGGCTCGGGCCGTAATACCCGACACGCCCGGCGCGCTTGCCCGCCATCCGCCGCGCTTCGGTCATCGCGGCGACCGCGTCATCCGCCAGCGTCGAGAAGTCCTGCGTATACGACCCGCCCGATTTCCCTGTGCCGCGCTTGTCGAACACGAAGGCGCCCACGCCCTCCGCCGGCAACAGGCGCTGCAGCTGGTTGAAGTCGTTGGCCGAGAAATCCTCCGACCCGTGCAGCAGAACCACCACCGGAA
>DASZSI010000160.1:0-10037 GCA_035548775.1 Hyphomonadaceae bacterium | reverse complement strand
TTGTTTCCACCGACCGCGAGCGGCGTGCCGTGGCTGCTGGTGCTCGGCCTTCTTGTCTTCATGACTGGCGCGGTCTTCCTGGTCTACGCGGTTCACCCGCGTCCGGAACGACGCGCCCGGCTGGCGGCGGAAGCGGCGCGGCGAGAAGAAATGCTCGGCGCAGCGGACAGTTATTACAGCGAACGTTCGCGCGCGGCCGATCGCGACTGGCGGTCAGGTGACCTGCCGCCGACTGCCCCGCCGCAATCTGCGCCAGAACCCGAGCCAGTTCGCCGGGCAGCGCCCGCCGCAACTCCGGCGCCTGCGCCACAGCCCTCCGCTGCTGCCCGGTCGGCCGCGACCTCGGAGCAGCAGGCGACGCCCTTCCCGTCACAAGCGACGCTTGCGCCCATTCCCCCGGCGGCCGAGCCTCTTCCGGCACCTCCGGCGCCGCCTGCCCCGCCCGCGCAGCCCGCTCCGCAGAAGCCACCGACGCCGGATTTCGCCAGCCTGCAGTTGCAGCCGTCGCCTGCGCCAGCAACCCCTCAACCGCCGCCGCCCACGCCTTCGCCCCCAGCTTCGCCTGCACCTCGTCCCGCCACGCCGATCCTCGCGGCGATGTCGACGCCGCCTATCGCCACGCCGCCTTCGCTATCCACCCCGCCGCCATCCACTCCAGTGCGATCGGCCCCGCCGTCCACACCGGCGCCGGCGGCGCCTGCGCCGTCCGCTCCGTTGGCGCAAGCTTCCCAACAGGACGCATTCGCAAAGATCCGGGCGGCCATACGCGAAGGACGCCTGGTGGAGGCGGACAAGCTGCTGACGATCGAACGGGAAAAGGCGCAGGGCGTGGGGCTGGCCGAGCTGACGGGACTGGCAGGCGACCAGGCGGCGGCGGCCGGGCGCCAGAGCAATGCGAAGTGGCTGTGGCGGCTGGCGCTCAAACGGTTCGGAGAGGCCAACGCGATGGATGCGCCGGCGGCCCGCGCCGTGGCCGAAAGCCTGCGCCTCGCCGACGACTGAACCCGTAACATTACAAACGACGAAACGACGCACCTGACAGGAAGGTGACGCGCCGAATGGCTTGACCTTTGGCCTGCGCCTGCGTTGCATCAAACCCGGGGACGACGCCGACTGGAGGCGAAAATGAGAGCTGCGTCGCGTTGGCTCGGCGTCGCCGCCACGGTCGTCTTGGGGATATTCGCAGGCGCCGACCGATCAGTGGGACAACCCTCGTCAAGGACCGTGGACCTCGAGCTTGTGCTTGCGGTCGACGTCTCGCAGTCGATGGACCGCGAGGAGCACGCCCTGCAGAAGGGCGGCTATGTCGAGGCCTTCCGCAACAAGGACGTCATCAACGCGCTGATGTCGGGGCCGCAAGGCAAGATCGCCGTGACCTATATGGAATGGGGCGGGGATTTTCCGGTCGAAGTTCTGATTCCGTGGACGATTATCGACAGTGAGAAGTCGGCCCACGCCTTCGCCGACACGCTGGACAACGAACCGGTCAACTCGATGGAGCGGACCTCGATCTCAAACGCATTGTTCAGCGCCGCGGACCTGATCGAGCGCAACGACATCATCTCGCATCGCAAGGTGATCGACGTGTCGGGCGATGGCGCCAACAATGCGGGACCGCCAATCGAACAGGCGCGCGACGCCGTGTTGAAGAAAGGCATCGTCATCAACGGCCTGCCGATCATGCTCAACAAACCGATGCAGTTCTACGACATTCCCCACCTCGACCGTTACTACAAGAACTGCGTGATCGGGGGCCCTGCCGCGTTCATCGCGCCGGTGTTCAGCCTTGACCAGCTGGCGGCCACGATACGCAAGAAACTCGTGCTGGAGATCGCCGGTCGCGAGGTGGAGCCGGGGACGGCGCCGGTGCAGTTCGCCAGCGCCGCAACGGCGGGCGTCAGCCGGGTTCAGCTGAAGCTGCCAACGGAAAAAACCGACTGCTTCGCCGGTGAGAAGGCGATCGGCAGCCGGTTCGGTTTCCCGGGATGAGGGCCCGCCGGCTTTCGCCGGCGGGTTGCGCCTCTCTACTTCGATATTCGCAGCTTCGAGATCGACTTGGCGATCTTCTTGAAGTCGGACTTGAGTTCGTCTTCGGAGGCTGACAGGTAGACGTGGTTGGTGTCGGTGGCGCAGGCGGTAAGGAAGTCCGCCGCGCCGGCTTCGCTGCCGACCTCGAAGCCGATAGTGTAGACCTGGATGCCGGCTGCCTTCATCGCTGTGCAGGTCGCTTGGGCCTGGTTGAAGGGCGAGTCAGCCGCCGTACATTCCGTGCTGTCGGCCCGGTCAGATTTCGAGATGCTCGTCACGGAGTAGGACTCAGTCGTGACCCCATGGCAGTGGGCGGTGTTGAAGGCGCCGTCGGTCATGAGGATCGCAACCTTGGCAAGGTGGCTCTCGCCATAGGGATGAGGATCGGTCGCCGTGCCCGGCCAGACGGTCGCCCAGTTCGGCGACAGCATGTACCAGGCCCAGTCCGCACCGATCATGCCGGCGGTGGAGCCCGACACGGTCATGTCGGTGATCGCCTTCTTGAGCGCGGTTTTGTCGGCCGTCAGCGGCGTCAGATAGTTTCCGCCAGTGGCGGGCGAACCTGTGACGCAGGTGACGAGCGATCCGCTGCCGCCGGAATAGTCGCGGCCAACATAGGAGACCGAGGGAGAGTCGTCGGTGTGCGCGGAGCTTCCGACACGTTCGGTGCCGCAATTGGTGATCGAACGCACCGAATAGTTGGTTCCGCCGTTGGCGTTGATGAAGTGCAGCTTCTGGCAGCCCTGCTGGAGGCACTGCGCCGTACCTGTGTTGGCGGAGTACGCGTTCGCCATGTTCGAAAGTGCGGGCGTCGAATCCCTGAGCAGGAAGGTGTTGGTCGTCGAGTTGGTGACCTGCCACGCCAGGATGCCGGACGACGAGTTGTTGACGCCGGTGAGACCGCCCACGCCGGTGATTTCCACCCAGTCGTTGTTGTTGAGGCCGTGCCCGTTGGACGTGACCTGAACGTTGCAGGTGGAGTTGGCGCAATCATAGGCCGAACCGCCTGAGCCCCAGTCCTTGTAGGTGTTGCCCGTGCCCGGCAGATAGAACACGGAGCCCGAGGCGCCGGAGATCGTCCAGCTGGAGTTGTTGGCCGTGTTCGGCGAGGTCGAGCCAGCCGACCCGGTCGTCGTAACGCCCGAGATGAACACGAAGTGGTTGTTCGAGAAGCCGTGCGCGGCGGTCGTCGTGACCTGGTAGCGGCAATCCGAGACGTAGCAGTTCGACGCCGTCCCGCCCGAAGACCAGCCCTTGAAGGACGGACCGTCGGTGCCGGTCAGGATAAACGTGTTCGTGGCGACCGACCCGATCGTATAGGTGGTGGTCGCCGTATTGTTGAAGTCCGTGCCCGTGCCGGTGGTGCTCGCGCCCATGATGTTGACATAGGCGCCATTAGAGAAGCCGTGGCTGGAAGCGGTGACCTGAAGCTCGCAGGCCGTCGTGAAGCAGCGCTGCGACGTACCGGCGGTCGAGTTGGTCGACCCGCTCGGCGGCGTTGTGTACGTCGTCGTACCGACATTCTGCAGGTTGAACGTGTAGGGCGAAGACGTGGTGACGTCCGCGACCTTGTACTTGTTGCTGTTGAGCCCGGTATAGCTGCCGCCGGCGCCGGTGATGTAGACCGTATCGCCGTTCGAATAGCCGGGGTTCGAGCTTGTGGTGACCTGGATGCGGGTGTTGCTGCTGACCTTGGTGATCTTCGAGATTGAGTAGGACGAGCCGTTCTTCCAGGTGACGCCGGGGTTGGACAACGACTTGCCAGTGTTGGTGCGCCAGCCCGTGCCGGTCGTCAGCGTCCGGGTGGACGTGCCGGCGAAGCGCCAGTTGGCGCCCGTCATGGGGGTCGTGCCAGTGACCGGGCCGCGGACGGCGTCGGCGTAAGTCCCGAGGTTGACGTTGGTGCCCCACGGAACGATCGCGACGCGCGAGAAATAGGGCGTCTGAACGTCGTTGACGACGGTGTCG
Organism: Hyphomonadaceae bacterium; assembly: GCA_035548775.1. GTDB lineage: Bacteria > Pseudomonadota > Alphaproteobacteria > Caulobacterales > Hyphomonadaceae > UBA7672. The sequence continues at coordinate 6,041 of DASZSI010000160.1, read as the reverse complement.
ATAAGGTCGGCAGCCGCCACGCGAAGCGCAGCGATCTTGGTGCTGGGCGTGTTCATCGACTGCGTGATGTCGAGCGCCATCGCGACTTCCACGTTGGCGCCGCCGCGGACGACCTGGCTTTCGGCAGCGACCGTCACGGTCGGCTGGCCGACCAGCGGCATGAAGTAGGTGTTGAGCGTGACCGTGCCGTGCAGCTTGATCAACGTGTCGCCCGGGGTGAGCTGCAGCGCGATCGGCCCGGCGTGCGGCGACTTGAAGTTAGCGTCGACGTAGGTCTGCGCGACCTTGTTGAGGTCAGCGTTCGTGACCGTCGTCGAGCCCACCGCCAGGGCCGCCGCGTCGAGCGCCGATTCCAGTTCGAAGCGCGCGAGGAAGGCGCGGCCGCCGTCGATGGCGAGGCCGGTGCACACCGTGAGCGGCACAACCATAAGAGCGAACTGGATGGCGAACGCGCCACGCCGGTTCATCAGGAATTTGCCAAACCCAAACATCGTCTTCGCCTTTCCGTAGCCCGGCTTGAAATACGCCCGGCCGCCTCCCCGACTTGAAATCAGCCCGTAAAGTAAGTTGTCGCCCCGCCGTCGTCGGCCTTGCCGTCCATGGTGATCTCGCGTTCGCCACGCGGACGGGCGTAGACCGATTTCTCGATCGTCATCGTCTTGCCGCCGAACAGGTTCGAAAGAACGCTTTCGTAGTGATAGCGGATGCCGACCCGGATCACGGCCTCGTCCTGGCCGCCCATGTCCTTGGTGTCGGAAATGTTGAAGTCGACGGGCGCGCCGACGACGCGCCGCCAGAAAAGCCTGGGGGTCGCAGCCGAGGTTTCAAAACCCACCTGCGCCACGTCGAAGTCAAGGCGGTTGGTCGTCTCAAGCGGCTTCATCATGTAGACCGACGCGTTGTAGATCTCGCGCAGACCCTGGGTGGTGAGCGTGTCCTCGCGGGCGACCAGGTCGGCCACCTCGTGCGAATAGCGGGTCGCTTCCTCGTTGGCGCGGAAGCGGAACGACATCTCGAGCACGCCCATGACCAGGAAGATCAGGGCGGGTGCGATCAGGGCGAATTCCGTGGCGGCGATGCCGCGGCGGTCGCGAATGAGCGAAAGGAGTTTGGCGCGCTTGATCATCGTCAGCTCCAGGGCTCGTCCTTGACGATGCAGAACGCGTTGACGATGGCCGGCATGTCAGGGCCCATCCGGAACAGCTTGTCCATGAACGGCGTGATGAACTGGTGGTGCATCGCGGCGCGAACCACCGAGTACTGGTTGGCCGTGCCCGGCTGGAAGGTGAAGTTGGTCGGGTTGCCTTTGTCGTCGAACGTGACCGGCGGATAGGTGATGTCGCTGATCTTGTCGAAGGCGCGCACGTCGAAGACGATCTCGTTGCAGTCGATCATCGGGCCGGCGGCTTCGCAGACGGCGTCGTGGAACGACTTGGCCTGGTCGTCGGAGGTCTGGACGGTGCCGGTCTGCAGGTTGCGGGCGGCTTCATAGACCACGTGGTTCAGCGCATAGGTCTTGTACTGATAGAGAACGAACTCGATCAGCCCCATGACCAGCATGAAAAACACGGGCGCCAGCAACGCGAATTCGATCATCGTGTTGCCGCCCTCCGCTTTGGAGAGGCGTTTGCTCGTCCTCATAGGTGTCCCGCCTATTTATGGACGTACAATGTGCGCCTTCGAGTTTAATTATCCGCTTCGTCCGGGCGGTAATTTCGTCGAGTTTGGGGAGGCGGCGTTTACGCCCGATTCACCTGCGTGACGGCCCTTCCCTCGCGACGCTGAGGGCGACGATCAGCATTCGCGGGCTAGCCGCTAGACGTTGAGGCCTTGCTGGTCTTTAACCAATTCATGGCCCGCGCTGTCACAGCTGCTGTAATCCTGATCGGGGGCGAGCTTCTCTCCGGACGCACGCAGGATTCCAACCTCAAGACCATCGCCCAGTTCCTGGCGCCGCTTGGGGTGGAGGTGCGCGAGGCGCGCGTGGTGGCCGATGTTCACGAGACGATCGTGGCGACGGTGAACACGATGCGGACCACTTATGACTATGTCTTTACCACCGGCGGCATCGGCCCCACCCACGATGACATCACCGCCGATGCGGTCGCGGCCGCCTTTGGCCGGACGATCGATGTGCGGGCCGACGCGATGGCGATCCTGCGGCCCTGGTATGAGGCGCGCGGCCAGGAGATTAACGAAAGCCGAATGCGGATGGCCCGCATTCCGGCCGGGGCCGAGCTGATCCGCAATCCCGTGTCGGCCGCCCCGGGCTTCATGCTGGGGAATGTGTTCGTGATGGCGGGCATCCCCGCCGTGATGCGGGGCATGCTGGAAGATGTCGGACACCGGATCCAGGGCGGCGCGGTGGTTCATTCCCACACGGTGCGGGCCGAGGGCGTTCGCGAGGGCGACATCGCCGAGGCGCTGGGGACCCTGGCCAAGGCGCGACCGGAGGTGAGTTTCGGCTCTTATCCCTTCATGCGCATGAAGGGGAAGACGACGGAATTCGGCACCAACCTGGTGGCGCGCAGCCGCGACGCCGACCTGATCGCCGCGTGCGTCGAGGCGCTGGCCGAAATCGTAAGGGCGCAGGGCGCCAAGCCGGAAATCGATCCCAAGGACTGAAGGGCGCTGGAGACGACGAATGAGCGAACAGACTGAACCGCTTCTGCTGGTCGAACAGGACGGGCCGGTGGCGATCATGACCATGAACCGGCCCAAACAGCTCAACGCCTTGTCGATCGCTCTGCGCAAGGAAATGGTGCGCACGATCCGCGACCTGGGAAAGTCAGCCGATACACGCGCGGTGATCATCACCGGCTCGGGTCGCGCTTTTTCCGCCGGCGTCGACCTGAAAGAAGCGGGCCAGAGCGGGTTCACGCTGGGCGCGGGGAAATTCTCGGACGGCGGCGACCTCGATCTTGCGCGGGCCTTCGGGTCCTGCCCTTGGCCGATCATCGGCGCGATCAACGGCTTTGCCATTACCGGCGGGTTCGAGGTGGCGCTGATGTGCGATGTGCTGATCGCATCCAGCGAAGCGAAGTTCGCCGACACCCATGGCCGTGTCGGCCTGATGCCTGTGTGGGGGCTGTCGCAGAAGCTTCCGCGCCTGATCGGTGTGGCGCGGGCGAAGGAACTGTCGCTAACCGGCAACTTCCTTGATGCGCCGACAGCGGAGCGCTGGGGTTTGGTCAACCACGTCGTCGCTCCCGACGAGCTGATGCCCGCAGCCAAGAAGCTGGCGATGGAAATGGCGCAGGTCGACGGATCTCTGCTGAAGCGCATGAAGGCAGTGATCGATGACGGCATGGAATTGCCGCTGGAAGAGGCGCTCAAGCTCGAGATCGAGCGCGGCGCCGAACACAACTCAACCATCTCGGCCGACTTCGCCGAAAAATCGCGCGGGGCGGTCATGGCGCGCGGGCGGGAACAGAAGGGGTGAGCTGGTCTCGCAAGTATGACGGCGCCGAACCGCAGCGGGTCAACAAATGGCTGGCGCAGGCGGGCGTGTGTTCCCGCCGAGAAGCCGAGGCGCTGATCGAGGCGGGCCACGTCTATATCGAGGGCAAACGCGTCGAGGATGTCGGACGCAAGATCGCGCCGGGCGAGACGCTGACGCTGAACGACCGCGCGGCGGCCGAACTCACCGCGCAGGTTTCGGTCGTGATCAACAAGCCGGCGGGCATCGTGTCGGCGCAGCCGGAGGGCGACCAGATTCCCGCGGCGCGTCTGCTGAAGCGCGAAACTCTTTTTGGCAAGGCGCTGACGATTCCAGGCTCGAAAGTGAGCCTCGCCCCAATGGGGCGACTCGACCAGGACTCGCGCGGGCTTCTGGTTCTTTCGGAGGACGGGGTGCTGGCGAAGGCCGTGATCGGCCCGGAAAGCCAGGTCGACAAGGAATATGTCGTCACCGTGAAAGGTCGCATCGACCGCGCCAAGATCAACCTGCTGCGCCATGGCCTGGAACTCGACGGCCGCAAGCTGAAACCGGCGAAGGTGAAACTCGACGACACGCAAGTGCTGCGCTTCACGCTCACCGAAGGCCGCAACCGGCAGATCAGGCGCATGTGTGAGCTGGTCGAGCTCGAGGTGACCGACCTAGTGCGTGTCCGCATCGGGCCGCTTCATCTGGGAGACCTGCCCGAAGGCAAATGGCGGCCGCTGACGGCCGAGGAACGCAGCGCCCTTATCGCCGCGAGCACGGGAAGCGCCTGACCGCCTGGCGATCGCCTCCAAAATGTGCCGCTTGACACTCGTCGTTCACTTGTGACACTTAGAGTGTCATGACGCTACTCAAAGAGACGTCCAGGGCTGAAGCGAAGGGCGACCAGCCTTCCTTGCGCGATGCGCACAAGGACCTGACGCGCGAACGTATCCTTGATGCCGCCATCGACGCGCTGAACGACGAAGAGCTGGACCAGATCACGATCGAGGGCGTCGCGGCCCGCGCGGGCCTTACCAAGCGCACGATCTATCGCCACTTCGCAACGCGCGAGGACCTTTTGAAGGCAACCTGGCCGCAGATGCAGAAGCGCGTGGGATCGCGCGGCTTTCCGACCACCGGACGTGAAGCAGTTCAGAAGCCGCTGGAACTGTTCCCTTCCTTCGATTCGATGGCAGGCGCCGTGCGCGCCTCCGCTTTCTCGCGGGCCGGGCGCGAACTGAGGCTGGCGGTCAACGACGTGCGCCAGAAAGCCATGCTGTCCGCCGTGAAGGACGTGCGGCCGGATCTGTCCGGTCCGGCCCTTATCCGCCTTGCCGCCGTGATCCAGCTTTTGAACAGCGCGGCCGCCTGGGCGGTGATGAAGGATTTCTGGAATCTCGACGGAACCGAATCCGGCCGCGCTTCGTCCGAGGCGATTGCCGTACTTCTCGGGCTGGAGCTCAAAGAGCCCGGCTCGTCCTCCCCTGACGCCAAGCCAAAGAAAAAGAGAAAGACCACGCCATGATGATCGCCCACTGCTCCATTCCGGCCGACGACCCGAAGAAGGTTGCCGCCGTGCTCGCCGAGATCATGGGAGGCGAAGCTGTGCGCTTTCCGCCCGGCGGTCCGGATGCCTACAAGGCGTGGTCCGGCGACGGCCTTATCGATCTTGAGGTGGTGAAGCGCGGCTCGCTGATCTGCTATGGCGCCGAGCAGGCCCAATGGCGGCCGATGCCAACCTCGCAGACGCTGTCGGAGGTGCACGTCGCCATTGCCGTCGACCGGCCGGAGCACGAGGTTATCGCGATCGCACGCAAGGCGGGCTGGCCTGCGCGTCATTGCGAACGCGGCAACGGCTATTTCAGCCTCGCAGAAGTGTGGGTCGAAGGATCGTTCATGATCGAGTTCATGGACCCGGCGCAGACCCGCATCTACCGCGAGCGCGTAACGCTGAAGAACTGGAAAGAGAAACTGGTGGAGATGGGCGCCGCCTGAGATGCGCCTCCGATCCGGTTACGGCCGCCCCCTCCCCGGGGCGGCCGCATCTTTTCAGGCCAGCACCGTCCTGTAGACGGCCAGCGTCTTGGCATCGAAGCAGACGAAGGACACGTCGATGTCGGCCCCGCCATCCAGGATATCTCGCACAACCTCTACCGCGACCGCCGTCGCAGCATCGAGCGGGTACCGGTAGACGCCGGTCGATATGGCAGGGAAGGCGATCGATCCGCAGTTGTGCTCAAGCGCCAGGCCAAGCGAGGCGCGATAGCAGCTCGCCAGCAACGAGGCCTCGTTCGCATCGCCACCGCGCCAGACGGGACCCACCGTGTGGATGACGTAGCGGTGCGGAAGGTTGTAGGCGCCGGTGATGCGCGCCTCGCCCGTCGGGCATCCGCCGATATCCCGGCACTCGGCCAGCAAGCCCGGCCCCGCGGCGCGATGGATCGCGCCGTCCACGCCGCCGCCGCCCAGCAATGTCTCGTTGGCGGCATTGACGATGGCGTCCACAGCCGCTCGCGTAATGTCGCCCTGCACCGCCTTGATGACGCCCGGCATCCTAGTCTCAGGTCAGAATGAACCCGCACATAGCCAGCACGACGATCGTGGTGATCGCAAGGCC
>DASZSI010000159.1:0-3241 GCA_035548775.1 Hyphomonadaceae bacterium | reverse complement strand
TGCTGGTGGACTGGCTGAAAGCCGGCGCCAATTCGAAAGAACAATGGCGCGGCACGATGGTGCTGATGTTCCAGAAAGAAGTCGCCCTCCGCATCTGCGCGCAGCCTGGCGACGACCATTACGGCCGTCTCGCCGTCCTCGCGCAAGCTGCTACGCACCCACGCCTGGTGCTCACCGTAAAGCCCGGCGCCTTTCGCCCCCCGCCCAAAGTCGACAGCGCCGTTGTGGTTCTCGATCCGCTGCCCGCCGCCGAAGCCTTCTCCCACCTCGACGCGCTGGAATCTGTCACCGCCGCCGCCTTCGGCCAGCGCCGCAAAATGCTCCGCGCCGCGATGAAATCGCTCAACGGCGGCGTGGAGGCGCTGGATAGAGCCGGGATCGACGCAACGCGCCGGGCTGAGACGCTTTCGCAGGCGGAGTTCCGGAAACTGGCAAGCGCGTGGCGCGCTCGCTAGCTGGTTGCGCTGCCGCTCTGGGTCTTGGTCGCGAGGCCGACATCCTTCAGCAGCTGGTCGACCATGATGCCCATCGAGGCGCGCGTGCGCCGGATGCGCTCCGCCATCAGGATGGCGCGTAGCTCGGCGAACGCCGTGTCGAGATTGTCGTTGATGATCGCGTAGTCGTATTCGCCCCAGCGCAGGATATCCTGCCCCGCGCCGGCCAGACGCGATTGGACCAGCTTGGCGTCCGACCCGGGCCTGCCTTCCAGCCTGTGCTTCAACTGCGCGATCGACGGAGGTAGGATGAACACGGAGATTACATCGCCCGGCCGGATCGTCTTCAGCGCCCGCGCGCCTTGCCAGTCCACGTCAAACACCACGTCGACGCCGCCGCCCAGCCGGCTTTCAACCTCGCTGCGCGGCGTCCCGTAGAAGTGCTTGAACACCTTCGCCCATTCAAGGAACTCGTCGCGGCCGATCATGTCCTGGAACTGGTCGTGGGTACGGAAATGATAGTCGACGCCGTCCATCTCGCCTGGACGCACCAGCCGCGTGGTCGCCGAAATCGACAACTGCACGCCCGGCACTTCGGAGATCAGCCGCCGGCACAGCGTCGTCTTTCCCGCGCCCGACGGGCTGGAGATGACGAACATGATCCCGCGCCGGTGGTGTTCGGAATGGGCGCCGTCACTCGACATTCTGCACCTGCTCCCGGAACTGATCGATCAGCGACTTTAGCGCCAGGCCCGTATTCGTCAGCTCCAGGCTGGCGGACTTCGAACACAGCGTATTGGCCTCCCGGTTAAGCTCCTGACACAGAAAGTCCAGCTTCCGTCCCGCAGCATCGCCGGACTTCAGGATACCGCGCGCCGTAACCAGGTGAGCCGCCAGCCGGTCCAACTCTTCCCGCACATCCGCCCGGCTGGCCATCATCATGACCTCCTGGGCGATCCGGTCGGGATCTACCGCCGCATCCTTGCGCATTTCCGCCAGCCGGCTGTTCAGCCGTTCCCGCACCAGGTCTGGCTGGCCCGCCGCCTCAGCCCCGGCCTTTTTCACCAGCGCCGCCGTTTCATCCAGCATCTTGCCGAACAGGGCCGACAGGGCCTCGCCTTCCTTGCCCCTCGCCCCCGCCAGCATGTCCAGCGCCTGGTCCAGCCCCGCCAGCAGGTCCTTCGCCATAGCCTCGTCGACGGTGCTTCCCGTCCGCGCCGCTACCCGGATCACGCCCGGCGCATTGAGCAGCCCATCGAAGCTCGCCGGCCTTACGCGCCCGTTTGCCCAGTTGCGCGACAGCCGGGCCAGTCGCGCCAGCTCCCGCGTGTCGATGGCGTTGACACCCGCCTCACGCGCCAGGTCCACCCGCAGCTGAACCTGGAAGCTGCCGCGCTGGAAGCGATCCTTCACCCGTTTGCGGGCTTCGAAGTCGACCGGCTCGAAGCCCGGCGGCATGTTGGTGCGCAGGTCGACGGCCTTGCCGTTGACCGAACGTACTTCCCACGCCCAGGCGCCCCATGCGGCCTGGCCCTGAGCCCGGCCAAAGCCTGTCATCCCCCGGATCATCGTGTCCCCGTCATGGATTTGGCGTCGCAGCCGCCGGCTTCGCGGTATCAGCTTTGGCCGGCGCCTTAGCCGGTGGCTTGGCCGGCGCGGGCGCAGGCGTCGCCGAAGCCGGCGCGTTGCCTGCATCACGCTTCTTTTCAAACTCGCGCCACGCAGCCTCGTTCTTGAGATGCTCTGCATAGGTCTCGGAGAACGAATGAAAGGCCGTCCCGTTGGCCACGAAATAATAGTACGGCGTGCGCGGCGGATTCAGCACGGCCCGGATCGACGCCTCGCCGGGATTGCAGATCGGCGTCTTCGGCAGGCCGTCGATCTGGTAGGTGTTCCAGTCCGTCCTGGTCGCTCGTTCGCTCACCGTGATGCCATGGCCGAGCGGATATCCCTTGCTGATGCCGTAGACGATGGTGGGGTCGCTCTCCAGCCGCATCGGCTTGTTGAGCCGGTTGATGAAAACCGACGCCACACGTTCCTGCTCGCCCGAATTGCCCGCCTCGTTCTGTACGATCGATGCGAGGATCAGCGCCTGTTCCTGCGACTTGACGGGTAGGCCGTCCTGTCGTGTCGGCCAAAGCTGGGCCAACAGGCTCTGCTGCGCCTTTTCCATACGGTCGATCACGCTTTCGATGGTGGCGCCGCGCTGCACGGCGTAATCACCCGGCAGCAGTACGCCTTCAGCCGGCGTCACCGGAGCGGGACCGACTAGCTTCAGCGTGCGGGTGCGCTTGGCGACAAAGGTGCGTGGCTTGTCCTCCGGCGACATCGCCTCATACGCCGCACGTTGCCGCTCGACCTCTTCCTTCGCTGGCGCGTAGATCGGGTTGGTGTTGTTCCATTCGCCGTTCTGCAGCAGGTCGACCACCATCGCGCTGGTCAGTCCCTCCGGCACCACAACCGTGTAGTAGGAGACCTTGCCCGCCGTGATCTGGTCGATGACCTCCTTGATGCTGGCGCCCGAAGGTAGGTCATACTCGCCGGGCTTCAGGTGTAGCTTGCGCTTCGGATCATCCGCCGGCGGTTTCCAGACGAAGCCGAGCACGCGCATCGCCATCCGGAACTGGAACTCATCCTGGATCGCGCCGGCCTTCTTCAGGCTGACGGCAACCTCCTGAGCGGTGTCGCCCTTGTTGACCATCACGACGTGCGGCTTGCCGTCAGTCGTTTTCGGGCCGGCCTGCTCATAGACATTCACGCCATAGAACCAGAGGCCGGCGGCAGCGCCGCCGAGCAACAGGACCACC
>DASZSI010000158.1:0-2430 GCA_035548775.1 Hyphomonadaceae bacterium | reverse complement strand
TCCGAGGAAAGCGAACTACTGTTATCTCTCTATCTCTAACTATCTTGAGAGACGCCCGGCGACATGGATGGAAGCCGCAATCACGTCGAGCACCTGACGAGCAATTTTCGAAGAGCGTGCTACCCCGGTGCTACCCGGAGTGAATCGGCTCAAAGGGTAGAGCAGCTAACTTCTTGTGCCCTTCCTGAGAGAAGGGTGACAGTTCATACCGGAGACATGGGTTACACAATTGGGCCTTTTGCGGGGAGCGCAAGATGCCCTGGAAGGCGTGTAAACCCATGGATGAGCGTCTGAAGTTCATTGCCCGGCTGTTGGACGGGGAGAAGATGGCAGGGCTTTGCCGCGAGTTCGGCATCTCGCGTAAGACCGGCTACAAGATCCTCACACGCTACAACGAGATCGGCCTGCAAGGGCTCACCGACCGCTCGCGCCGGCCCTACCGCCATGCCAATCAGCTGCCATTCCAGATCGAGACGCAGATCGTGCGCCTCAAGGAGGACAAGCCGAGCTGGGGGGCGCCGAAGATCAGGGAGAAGCTGGCTCGGCTCTATCCGGATGTGCACACGCCGGCGATCAGCACCGTGCATGCGGTTCTCGATCGCCACGGCCTGGTCAAGCGCAGGATGCGGCGGCGTAACAGGGCGAAGGGAACACCACTTTCCCTTCCCGGCCAGCCCAACGACCTGTGGTGCGCCGACTACAAGGGCGAGTTCATGCTCGCCGATCGACGCTATTGCTATCCGCTGACGATCACCGACTTCGCCAGCCGCTACCTGTTCGCCTGCGAGGCGCTCTCTACGACCAAAGAAGCCTATGCTTTCCCCGTATTTGAGGCCGTTTTCAAGGAATTCGGTCTGCCCAAGGCCATCCGCACCGACAACGGCGTGCCCTTCGCAAGTCCCAATGCGCTCTTCGGCCTCAGCAAGCTGTCGGTCTGGTGGCTCAGGCTCGGCATCGAGATCGAGCGCATCAAGCCGGGTCATCCGCAGCAGAATGGCCGCCATGAACGCATGCATCTGACCTTGAAGCTCGAGACCACCAAGCCGGCCGGCAGCAACTTCCTTCAGCAGCAGGCCAAGTTCGATGACTTCATCGACTGCTACAACAACGAGAGGCCGCACCAGGCGCTGAGCATGCGCTATCCAGCAGAACGATATGTGCCTTCAACGCGTCCCTACCGAGGCCTGCCGAACCTCGATTACCCGTTCCACGACAAGACCGTCACCGTCACCTCATGTGGGCGCATCTGCTTCAATCGGCAGAAGATCAATCTCAGCGTCGTCTTCGCCGGCCAGAGCGTCGGCATCAAACAGGTGAGCGACGAGCTCTGGCTTGTCAGCTTTATGGATTATGATCTCGGATACTTCGACAAAGAGACATGCAGGCTCGAACCGATCGAGAACCCCTTCGGACCGAAAGTGTTACCCATGTCTCCGGAATAAACCGTAACCTATGTGTCCGGAATGGACCCGTGACGGATGGCGACCCCGGCTGGATTCGAACCAGCGACCCACAGCTTAGAAGGCTGTTGCTCTGTCCAGCTGAGCTACGGGGTCCGCGCGACCGGAATAATCGGTTGCATGTGTATAGGCTATGAAAATCCTCAGTGGCGCTGTCGCCATATGGTGGGCAACCGGTAAAAAGGAAATAATTCATACAATCGGGCGCTGGCGCCGGCCCTTACGCTGGATCGGCGGTCTGTGTCCGCCATCACTGCCATAATTCTCTGAAAATCTGTTTTTCCCGCGGTGTCGAAGCCTTAACCGGCCCGCCGGTTATTAAGCTGTCGTTCCCGGGCGCGCCATAAGGCCAGAATCCGGAAGCAGCCGGATCGCTGCTGGCGCAGCGTCCGGAATGACTCAGAAGAATCCTTGTTCTCCACCGTGGATGTCATGACGCGCTCAAAATCCCGCCCAAAGCTCGACACGATTCTGCGGTGCCATGCTATTCCCCGAACGAAATTGCAGTTTGGGTAAGGGAGGCTTTTCATGACGTTCCTGGCTTTCGCGCGCGTCGGCGTTGTCGCCGCGCTCTTTACGTTTGCATCTTTCCTCGCCAGCGCCGCCGACAAGCCCTTCCAGCGCGACGATCTCTCCGACAGCGCGATAAGGCTCGAAGCCAAGATCAAGGCCGATGCCGGCACGGTTGCGAAACCCGCCGCCGCGCTCAAGCGCGATGCGGATGCCGCCTTCCAGCGCAACGATGGCCGCACTGGCCTCCAACTCCTTGGCCAGATCGCAGCGGTTGCGCCGGACGATGTGTCGAACTGGCTGCGCCTGACGCGCGCCATCCTCAACATCTACGCGCCGACCGAAAGCGAGCGCTACGAACTGCTCGATCGCGCCGCCACCGCCGCCTACATCGCCTATCAGCGCGGGACCAATCGCGACGAGGAAGCCGACGCGCTCAACCTGCTTAGCCGCTCCTTTG
>DASZSI010000157.1:0-8518 GCA_035548775.1 Hyphomonadaceae bacterium | reverse complement strand
AAAGGCGGAGCACCGCACCGAGCTTTGCGAGTTTCGCCTGTTCGGCTTCTGACGGCGGGCCGTCGGTCATCGCCACCAGCATGGCGGCCGTATAGGCGCATCTGCGGGCTTCGGGCGAGGCGGTCTGCTCGGCGCCGCCGAAGGCAAAGCCGGCGAAGCTGCTGCTGCCATGCGCCTGAAGCGCCTTCCAGATTTCGATGTCGTGCATGTCTCGCTTGAAGAAGTGCTTGCAGCAGCGCTGGACCATCACGACTTCGTCGTCCTGGAATTCGCTGTCGACGCCAATCATGGCGATCATAGCCCGGAAGATCACCTGCGCATCGTTGCGGGCGGCTTTGACGCCGGTGGGCGCAGGGCCGAAGCGCTGGAACACGCCGAGGCCAAACAGGGCCAGTCCGGCGGCAATGGCGACGCCCAGCAGCAGCCGGAAATCGATACCGGCCCAAGAGTAGGTCTCACCATACTCCGACGCGAAGTCGGACATGATGGTGATCAGCGCGCCGCCTGTGGCGGCGAGCACCGATCCGGCAATGAGATTGGGAAGTCCGCCGCGCATGGGCGCGACTTATCCTACTTCGTCGGGCCGGCCTCAAGCACGTCTTCAACCGTGCGCAGGCCCGGCTTCGGCGAGGTGACCAGCACGGCCATGTTTCCGGGCAGGTGCTTGTTGTCGAGCATCTTCTCGTGCGCCATCGGGATGTCGCTCCACGGGAAGACTTCCGACATGCACGGGTCGAGGCGGCGTTCCAGCATCAGCTGGTTGGCCTGGGACGCCTGCAGCAGGTTGGCGAAGTGCGAGCCTTGCACGCGCTTTTGGCGCATCCAGAGGAAACGGGCGTCCATGGTGAGGTTGAAGCCCGTGGTGCCGGCGCAGATGACCACCATGCCGCCGCGCTTCACGACGAAGACCGAGACCGGCATCGTGGCTTCGCCCGGGTGTTCGAACACGATGTCGACGTCCTTGCCGCCTGTGTGTTTCCAGAGCTCTTTGCCGAACTTGCGGGCTTCCTTCATGTACTCGTTGAACTCGGGCGAGTTCACCTTGGGAAGCTGGCCCCAGCATTTGAAGTTGTTGCGGTTGATGACGCCTTTGGCGCCCATCTGCAGGACGAAATCGGCCTTCGAATCATCCGAGATCACGCCAATGGCGTTGGCGCCTGCAACGGCGCAGAGCTGGGTGGCGTAGGAGCCGAGGCCGCCCGAGGCGCCCCACACGAGCACAAACTGGCCCGGACGCAGCACGTGCGGACGGTGGCCGAACAGCATGCGATAGGCGGTTGCGAGGGTAAGCGTGTAACAGGCCGCTTCTTCCCAGGTGAGGTGTTTCGGACGTTCCATCAGCTGGCGCGATTGCACGCGGCAGAACTGCGCGAACGAACCATCCGGCGTCTCGTAGCCCCAGATGCGCTGGGTGGGCGAGAACATCGGGTCGCCGCCGTTGCACTCCTCGTCGTCGCCGTCGTCCTGGTTGCAGTGGATGACCACTTCATCGCCCGGCTTCCAGCGCTTCACGCGCGAACCGACCGCCCAGACAATACCGGAGGCATCGGAGCCGGCGACGTGGAAAGGCTGCTTGTGAACATCGAACATCGACACCGGTTCGCCGAGGCCGGCCCAGATGCCGTTGTAGTTGACGCCTGCCGCCATAACGAGGACGAGCACTTCGTCGGACGCGATCTCAGGTGTCGGAACGACTTCAAGCTGCATCGCTTGTTTGGGGCGGCCCTGGCGTTCGCGACGGATCGCCCAGGCGTGCATGTTCTTCGGAACGTGGAATTCCGGCGGAATCTCGCCGACGGCGTAGAGGTCTTTCTTCTCGCGAGCGGTCACACCGTCAGCCACTATGTCTCTCCCCGCGCCTGTTCTCAGGGCCCTGTTCCGGTTCGGGTTTCCGGGACGCACGATGCCGACAGGGCCGTCAAGCGGGCGTCACATTGTCCAAGGACCGGACGGAATGCAAGCAATCTTGTTGCACTGCAATAGAGGGGCCAGAGTGCGAAACGGACACGTCGTTGCGGCCTGGATCCGATGGAACCGGGGAAGTTTATGCCCCAGCCTGGAGAGGCCGCGACACCTTAGCCTTCAAGGCATCGGGACAGCCGGCAGAGGCATGCCCCGCACGGCGCTGGTCCGGCGTCGAGATTGCCGAGACCAACACCAGCGCGATCGCAAGAGCCGCGGCGCCAAGGCCGGCGAGGTTGCGAATGGACGATGGCATGGCGATCCCCCTTGTTTCACAAGAGAGCAACCCCGCCTCGTGGCAAATACATGGCCGTCGGGACGATCAGCCTAGAAATTCGGGTGACGTATTTCGCGCCTGCTAGGCCGGGCAATAGGCCGCAGCCAGGATCTGACCCTGGTTCTTCCGGTGAAGCAGGATGGCGCAGCCTTCGTCCTTGCCGGGCAGCGGAGCGGTGAGGCTGGCGCCTTCACCCAGGTCTTTCGCGGCGATGACGATGTGGGAGGAAGCGAGCTTGCGCCCCTTGTTCTCGCCGCCGCGCACGTCGGTATCGGCGGCCGTGCGGAAGGTGACCAGTGTTGCTTCGGTTCCGGCCGGCGCGCCCGTGATTGCAAAGTTCAGTTGCTCGCCTCGGGTCGCCGAGAGCGTGATGGCCGGGCGAGACCGGCCGGCGTCGGCGACTTTCCGTTCGATGACGCCCCAGTTGAAGCCCTCAGCGTCCGCCGCGCCATCGATGACGGCTTCAGGCGTGTAAACGCTGCCGGTGTGCAGGATGTTCTGGGCGTAGATGCGCTGGCGCTCCGTCCATTTCGAACTGGAGTAGGGATCCTTCCACTTGCCAGCGCCGGCGACGTTGAGCGAGTCCCAGTAGTCGACGTGCCATTCCAGCGAAACGAGGTCGGGCCGCTTGGCAAGGTCACGGAACAGCGCCTCAGCCGGAGGACACGAGGAGCAGGACTGCGAGGTGAAGAGTTCGACGACGATGGGCCCGTGGGCGGCGCCGCTGGAAGCCGGGGCGGAGAGGGGCTGAGCAGATGGCATCCCGCTTAATCCGACAAAAGCCGTAACGCCGGCAAGGGCAAGACCGGCGGCAATCGCGAGTCGGGCGGGAAAGCGCATGGACATCTCCGTTTGGCCCCCAACGGCCAATACGAACCAAAGCGGCGCGAGGTTACACCTGTTCGGTCATGCTGTCGCTATTCGCCGTCGGGGATCGGCGTCGATGATTTTGCCGAACCGTCGTCCGCAACCACGCTTGGGTCCGGGCGATGGGTGCGCGGCGCCATCCAGCTGACCAGGTCCCAGGCGTTGCGGATGCCAAGCAACAGAAAGCCCATCATCGAAACCGCAACCATGGTGTCGCCATAGACCTGGCCCGACCAGACCGACCAGGCGCTGAAGCCGAGCACCACGTACCCTGCGGCGGGAATGGCGCCGTAATAGATGGGGTCGCTCCAGTGTTCGACCGTGTGCGGCTTCAGGAGGGAAATGAAGAGCCGCGTCAGGTAGACAAAGCCGACGACCGCCGCGATCGCCATCGCCGCGGCCAGCAGGTCCGGCGTCACCTGCGGCGAGCAACAGAGCGCGCAGATGGTCAGCACCACGATGAAGTGGAAGACGTTGGGCGTCATGAACAGCCGCATGCCGCGAATGGCCCGGCGGGTTTCGTAATCGGCCGTCAGGGTCGCAACCACAAACAACAGGCCGATCAACCCAGCGGCCGACGAGCCCACCATGAAGAAGAATTCGCCCCAGTCGTCCTGCATGTGTCTCCCCAAGCTTGCGTCAGTGTTTAGAGAATGACGCGAACGCTTCAGTCGGCAAGCGGTTGCATGGAGGTCCCGGCGCGGACTAACTGGGCGCCTGGAATCCAAGCGGAGTATGTAATGACGCGGCTGGCCTGGCTGAACGGCGTCTATGTGACGGCGGAGGAGGCGAAGATCTCGCCCTTCGACCGCGGCTTCCTGTTCGCCGACGGCGTGTACGAAGTGACCGCGGTCTATAACGGCCAGCCGGTGGACATGGAGCGGCACCTCGACCGGCTCGAGCGCTCGTTGAAAGAGATCAGCTTCGCCAAGCTGCCCGACCGGAAAGAACTCGCGGAGATGCATCGCCGGCTGATCGCGGAGAACGGCCTGACCGAGGGATACATCTACCTGCAGGTGACGCGCGGCGCGTATGGCGCACGCGACTTTCCGGCCCCGGAGGCGGGCGCAACGCGGCTGACCTGCTTTGCGTTCGCGGAGGCTCGACCGCTGATCGACACGGTTTCGGCGAAGAATGGCACGCGCATTGCGACGATCCCCGACATTCGCTGGGGCCGCCGGGACATCAAGTCTGTCCAGCTGCTGGCGCCGGTGCTGGCCAAGACAGAGGCAAAGGCGAGGGGCAAGGACGACGCCTGGCTGGTGGGCCCGGACGGGTTGGTCACCGAGGGCGCCTCGTCGAATGCGTGGATCGTGACCAAGTCGGGCGAGATCGTCACGCGCGCCTTGAGCAACGCGATCCTGCCCGGCATCACGCGACATGCCTTGTTCGATGCGCTGTCGCAGCAGGGCCGGAAGATCGTGGAGCGATCGTTCACGGTGGAGGAAGCCAAGGGTGCGGCGGAGGCGTTCTCGACGGCGGCGACGGCCCTTGTCGCGCCCGTAGTGGAGATCGACGGCGCCAGGATCGGCTCAGGCACGCCCGGTCCGGTGACGCGCACGATCCAGCGGCTCTACTATCAGGCCATCGGCGCCGACGTGGCGAAAGTCGCGCCGTTCGTGAACGAGTAGGTCAATGAGTTACGTGCAGTTCTCTCGGAAAGAGTTCGCGATCGACGGAACAAAAGTGTCGTCCATTGCGACATTTGCAGAAGAATTCAGCCGCTCTGTGCTTGGAACGTACAAATGGAACGGAAACCTCGATGCATTCAACGACATTTTGCGGGGCGGTTTCGGAACGCCCGACGACGGCTTTTTGATCAAATGGCAGAACTCGGCCGTTTCCCGTGAGCGTCTCGGGTATGCACAAACCGTTCGGGAGCTCCAAGACAGACTAACGACCTGCCACCCCAGCAATCGAAACGGTGTCCAGCGCGAGATTAGCCGCGCGCAAAGAAAAGAGGGGCCTACGGCCTTCGACTGGCTGGTGGAAATCATTCAGGATCACGGTCCTGGCGGCAGCCAGGAGGAGGACGGCGTCGTTCTCAGGTTGGAATAACGCGAGCCTTATTTGTACCTCGCCCCGATCGCATCCCAGCGATCCTTGTGCGGCGAGGGTTTGCCGACGGGGCCGTTATTGGTGAACTCGAGCAGCCTGTCGTCGGCGCTGGAGTATTTCGGCCAGACGGGAACGCCTGAGCCATTGGGATCGCCGGTCTTGGCGAAGTTGGTCCAGTAGGCGCCGGCGTATTGCGCTTGCGTTTCATCGTTGGCGTCGGTGGCGTAGGGCGAGGTCTTCAGCGTGTCGAAGACGTATTGGCGTTCTTGCGCGTGGGTTGTGCCCTTGCGGGTGGCGCGGATGGAGGGAGAGAGCACGTCAAACCGATAGAGGTAGGTCGGCTGGCCATTTTTCGCATGCAGGCCGGCGAGATAGCGCGCGGGCTCGCCGAACACCAGGTCGCCCACGATCTGCGCCGCACGCGTGGCGTCGTCCGGGTAGGTCGAGGCGACTTGCGGAATGTCGGCCAGCTTCACGCCAAGAATGCGAGTGAGCGAGCCGTCCACGTCTTCAGGCTTGGAGGGGAATTCCGCACTGTTGTAGCCAACGAGGTAGGGGACTTTCGCCTCCTTGCCCTGCTTGAATGCGTCTACGATCGGCAGCGTGAACAGCTTGCCGTCGAGCACGGGTCCGCCGCCGTTGAAGGTGGAGGGATCGCCCGCCGCGATGATCTTGTCGGCCGGAATGGCGCGCAGATCCGCAGTGGTCGCGGCGGTGACGCCCATCTGCTTCGCGAAGGCCTCGCCTTCCGATTCGGCGGAGGGCAGCTTGCCGTTCGGCTTGTCGAGATAGAGCAGGGGTTCGCGCCCGGCGCCGCTTTCCACGATGGCCTTGGTGAACAACCCTTGCGCCATGGGCGAAGTCATCAGGCGCTGCACGGCCATGCCGCCGGCGCTTTCGCCGAAGATGGTGACGTTGCCCGGATTGCCGCCGAAGGCCGCGATGTTGCGCTTGGTCCATTGCAGCGCTGCGATCATGTCCATCATGCCGTAGTTGGCGGTAGGTTTGCCGGCGGCCTCCTTGGTCAGCAGAGGATGCGCGAACGAGCCGAAACGGCCGAGACGATAATTGATCGAGACGATCACCACGCCGCGCTTGGCCAGCTGCGTGCCGTCATAGAGGTCGGCGTTACCCGATCCGTTCACGAAGCCGCCGCCATGGATCCAGAGCATTACTGGATACTTCGTGGTGCGGTTGACGGGTGCAAAGATATTGAGGTTGAGGCAGTCCTCGCTCGCCGGATACTGGCCGATGCCGTTGTCGGGGTTGGGCATCTTCTGCATGCAGATATTGCCGTAGTGCGAGGCGTCGCGAACGCCCTGCCATTTCACCGGCGCCTGCGGCGCGCGCCAGCGCAGACCGCCCACCGGCGGGGCAGCGTAAGGCACGCCCTTGAACGAGACGACGCCTTCGCTCATTGCGCCATGTACCCAACCGGATTCGGTATTTATCGTGAGCGGGTCCCTGTCGCCCGGCATATCCATTTCGCAGGCCGATGCCGCGAGCATAACCAAGCCTAGGACGAGGTGTTTCATCGTCGTTCCCTCCGCAAACTGCAGCTTGTGCCTTATCACTCCGCAACGGCAAGCGGCGCCGCAGCGTGAGGTTTCGGGTTTACGACTTTCGTGGCGGATCGGCTTATGGATTCGGGTGGGGCTGATTCGGGGAGCGGGTTCTGGCCGAGCGTATCGAGATCTTGGGCGAGATGTTCGCGCGTGTCGAATTCGGCGAGACGCGGTTCTTCGAGCTGCCCTGTGTCTACCTGATGGCGCACGAGCAGGACGGCGAACACCGCATCCACTATGCCGGCCAGACGCACAGCCTGAAGGACCGCTTCTCCGGCCACCACCAGATGAAAGCGGCGGTGGCGGGCGGGGCGACGCACGTGCTGGTTCTGATCATCCGGTCCGAGCAGGATCGCCGCGCCTTTGAGACGATGCTGCGCTACGAATTCCGCCCGCCGCTCAACGAGGAAGACGTGCCGACGCACATCCAGGCCTGGCGCGCCGCGCAGCACTGCGGCAAGGAGGACCTCGCCGCGCGGGCAAAGCAAGCCCACATGGCCGGCGCAAGCACGATGTCGCCTCCGCGATATGCCGAGCCGGTGAAAGTAGCGAAGGGTTGAACTCTTCCCCCGCAAGCGGGGGAAGAGTTTTAACTCGCCGCTGCATCCAGCCGGCTGATCGACGGCTTCTGGCCCCAGTGGAGGCCGACGCGGTTCTGGAACCATTTCGGCTTCGACGGGATCAAAGTCGTCTCGAGCCAGAGGCGCTTGAGGTGGCGGATCTTCCCGGCGGGGCGATCGTCCTTGTAGGCGGAGCGCGAGTGGAAGACGTGATAGTTGTTCACGAACTGCATGTCGCCCGGCTGGAAATCCATCTCGATATTGTTCTTCGGATCGTTGGCCATCTGGTCGATGAGCGCGAGACCTTCCTTGGCCAGCGGCGTGAGGCGCGGGGCTTCCGCGTGGCGTTGCGAGGCTTCGATGTAGCGGCCGATATAGCGGATGAAGAGCCGGCCTTCGTGTGCGGTGAAGACGGGCATCATGTACCAGGGCTTGGCGCCGGCCGCTTCCTCGCCGCGGAAGTCGTGCGGCTGGGGCTTGTAGAATTCGGCGGCGATGTCGGGCCGGTCGCGCACGAGATCGTTGTGAATCTTGACCGAGTTGGCGACCATCGAGAGGCCGCCTGACGCCGGCCGCGCAAGGCAGAGCAGGCCGACAAGGTCCGACCCGTCGCAATGGAAGGGCAGCGCATCCTCGCCGATTTCGTTGCCGCGCGCATTGAGGTCGCCGCCGCGCTTGCCCTGGTCGGTCACGTCCCCGAGCAGATGGCCGTGCTTGTTCTGCGCCCAGGGCTTGCCGAGGTGCGCGCCAACGCCCCAGTAGATCACGCACATCTCGTCATTGTTGTAGCGCGTGCGGTCGACACCCCGGATCATGCCGAAGCCACGACCGTTAATCAGCATGTCGTTGAACGCTTCCAGCCGCTTGCCGAGCGTCGGCAGTGGAAAGTCGGCCTTGCCGATCTGGAGCAGGTCAGTCGACTTGGCGCGGGCGATGTGCAGCGCCGTGTCGAGTTCCTGCTTTTCGAGATTGGTGAGCACCATCGTCCATTCGCGCGCGTCGGACACATCGGGCCGTGTCCATTCGGTGTGGGGTTCGAGAATTTGCGGTTGTTCAATCGTCGAGGTCATTCGCCTGCCCATCAATTCTGCAGAAGCCTCAGGCCCAGATCACCGTTCTCATCATCCACCACTTTCTCGATCACGAAGGCCACCGAGGGGTGGGACGCCTTTATCTGGAACGTCCAAGCGCGTTCATAGACCGCCAGAAATTCCACCATGCCGAGTTCG
>DASZSI010000156.1:0-1824 GCA_035548775.1 Hyphomonadaceae bacterium | reverse complement strand
AAAGCGCAACGTCAAGATCATCGGCCTTTCCGTCGATCCGGTGGACAGCCATACGCGCTGGGAGAAGGACATCGAGGAGACGCAAGGGGCGAAGGTTTATTACCCCATGATCGGCGATCCCGAGCTCAAGGTCTCCAAGCTTTACGACATGCTGCCGGCGGAGGCCGTTCCCGGCCTGCGCACCGTGGGCCCGGACAAGAAGATCAAATTGATGCTCATCTATCCGATGACGACCGGACGCAATTTCGACGAGGTGCTGCGCGTCATCGACTCGATCCAGCTGACCGCCAAGCACAAGGTGGCCACGCCCGTGAACTGGAAACAGGGCGGGGAGGTGATCATCTCGGGCGCGGTCTCCGACGAGGACGCCAAGAAAATCTATCCGGGCGGCTGGAAGGCCCCGCGGCCCTACCTGCGAATCGTGCCGCAGCCGCGGTAGGTGGCGAGGGCGGTGGGCGTTCCCGCGCGGATTTCAAGCTCCGCGCGGGCGCCATGCGCCTGGCGCGTGTCTACAAGACATTGAAACTACATGCATTTATTGGCCTGACCGCAGCGGCGCGTTTTTTTGCGCCGTTTTAAGGCTTGGCATTGGTCACCATTGACGCTATTGTTCTGAACGCAAAACGTTGAAGGATTTATTCACATGAACAGCCTACGCACCCTTCTGACCGCATCCGCTCTCGCGCTCGTGGCTGTTTCGGCCGCCCAGGCTGGCGAGGCCGTAGCCCCGGGCTCCTACAAACTCTCGGTCGGCGCCGGCGCCGCCTGCCCGATTACGTTGTCGGCCGACGGTTCGGCCAGTTACGCCGCCGATTGCGCCCAGAGCGCCAACATCGCCAAGTGGCAGGCCAAGTTCAACGGCGTGGAACTGAAGACCGCGTCCGGCGAGACCGTGGCCATGCTCAAGGGCAAGGACGGTTCCTATAGCGGCACGCGCTTCGCCGACGGCCGCGCCATGGCGCTGAGCGCCGACGGCTCCTCGCTCGCAAGCTCCCATTGATCCGACAGAAACGACGTAAAGGGCCGCGCCTTGCGCGCGGCCCTTTTCGTTTGAGTATATCCTGGAGACGATGACCGACCGCGCGCACGCCAACCACGCCTGGACCCACGGCCACATCTTCCTTGGCCATGGCCATCGGCGCGCCGAACGGCGCACGCGGATCGCCGCGACGCTCACGGCCGCCTTCATGGCGGTCGAGATCGCGGCCGGCGTCGCCTTCGGCTCGATGGCGTTGCTGGCGGACGGCATCCACATGGCGACTCATGTGGGAGCATTGGGACTGGCGGCCGGCGCCTATTGGCTGGCGCGCAGGCACGCGCAGAATGCCCGTTTCACCTTCGGCTCTGGCAAGTTCGGCGATCTGGCCGCCTTCTCGAGCGCCATCATTCTCGGCGTGATCGCGTTCGCGATCGCGTACGAATCGATCGAGCGGCTGATCCATCCTGCAACCGTGCATTATTCGGAGGCGCTGCCGATCGCGGTCGCAGGACTTCTCGTCAATCTGGCGAGCGCCGCCGTGCTCGGCGATGCGCACGGCCACGATCATGACCACGGCCACGATCACGACCACGTCCATGGCGGCGCAGGTCATCGCGATCACAATCTGCGGGCGGCCTATTTGCATGTGCTCGCCGACGCGGCGACGTCGGTGCTCGCCATCGTCGCCCTGGCGTCGGGCCTGTTCTTCGGAGCGGCCTGGCTCGATCCGGCGGTCGGCGTGGTGGGCGCGCTGGTCATCGCGTCCTGGTCCTATGGCCTTATCCGAGACAGCGGCCTTGTGCTGCTCGACGCGGAAGACGATCCCGGGCTGGCGCGCGACATCC
>DASZSI010000155.1:0-12196 GCA_035548775.1 Hyphomonadaceae bacterium | reverse complement strand
AGCGGATTTTCTGGCTCGCTTTTCGAGTGCCCAGCCTGGGCTCGATACTGTCCGGCATGGGCGTATCCAGCGCCAGGATGGCGCTGCTTGCCCTCTGGGGCGCTCAAGTCATCAAGGATATCTAGGTAGCGTCGCGTGCTGGATTTCCTTGCCCTTGCCCGTCTCAACCACGAGCTCGCCATCTGGCGCAGGGCATGGAAGTCGCCTGTTCTGTGGTGGCGCGATGACGATGCTCGCGAACCGACGTGGCAGTTAAAACGCTTGCTGCATGTGAGGGGCGAACTGCCTTTGACACTGGCCGTCATTCCGGATGGCAACATGCCGGAGTTGGCTGCCCGCCTTGAAGGCGTCGAAGGCATAACCATCGCCCAGCACGGCGTGGATCACGAGAACCGCTTGCCTGCCGGCGGCGCTCGCAGTGAATTTCCTGAATGGACGCGACAGGAAGAGATCAACGTCGCGGTGGCTGCCGGTCAGGCCAAGATGGTTTCCGCCGGGTTGGACCCTCGGCTTTTCGTACCGCCGTGGAACGAACCGACCGACATGCAGCTGACGGCCGTGGCCGCCGTCGGATACGACACCTACTCCACCGGCGCCTTTGGCAGTCCACGCAATGGACTGAAACACGTCGGCGCGCAGATCGATGTGCTGCGATGGAAGGGGCAACCGCACTTCAAAGGCCGGCGGCGCATTTTCGATGCGATCCGAGCACAACTGGAGAAGCGGCGCGAGACCGGGGATTTCGAAGAGCCGATCGGCATTCTCACGCACCATCTGGTGCACGATTAACGCACCTGGGAATTCCTCGAATGGTTTGTCGCCTACTCCAGGCCAAGGTTCGACTGGCGCGGTTACGGCGAAACGCCGGATCAGGCTATCGCCGAGGTGGAGACCAAAGTCGTGCCGATCCGCCGCAAGCAGACCAGGACCTAGCGCAGCATTTCCTTGAGAATCGAGAGTTCGCGCTCGAAGGCGTCCGTGCCGGGCGCGACAAGCTCGACATGGCCCGTGGATGGCACGACCACCGCCTCCGCTTTATCCCCGGCCGCTTTGGCGCGCTTGGCATAGCCGTCGCCCAGGATGGCGGGCGCGATCCTGTCCTGGTCACCATTCACCGCGACCTGACGAAGACCGAGAGGCAGCATTTCAGCAGGCGAGGTGTCCGAGAGGACATCGGAGCGTGCTGCGCTGGACGGGCCAGTCAGCTTGTCCATGATCGAGGCAAGGCAGTCGGACGCCGTGACCGGCGCGGACGCTTTGAGATCTGCCAGGCCGCCGGAGTTGACCACGCCGACCAGCTGCAACGGGTTGCCGTTCCAGAGCGGGCTGGATTTCGGGAGCTTTGAGCGCGCGGCGATCCACAGTATCAAGTGCCCGCCCGCCGAATGACCGAAACCAGCGACGCGCTTGAGATCGAGATTGTATTTGGGGGCGGATGTCCGCAAAGCATCGGCGCCGCTCGCAACATCCTGGAACGTGCCGGGATAGCCGCCGCCGGGTTCATCAACGCCGCGATACTCGATGTTCCAAACGGCAAGACCTCGCTTGCGCATGTCCTCGGCCGCCCAGTTCATAAGCGAATAGTCGGCCACCGATTTCTGCCAGCAGCCGCCATGGACCATCAGAACTACCGGATGCGGTCCAGCGCCTTCGGGCAGCCAGAGATCAGCAATATCGGTCTTGCCCGCCCCCCACTTGATTGTGGCGGTCGGCGACGGCTTGGGACGGCTCGTCAGGTCGTTCCAGCCGAGAAGCTTCGGTGATTGCTGCGGCATGGGAGCCTCGGCCTTCTGGGGCGGCGCGAAGGCCGCCAGGATCATCGCTGCAGGAACGATCAGTGCGCGCATATCGCCCTTCTGCCTTGCAGGGCTGGCATTGCAAGCCGCCCGGCGAGTATCGCACAAGACAACATGGCGCCAATCGATATCCCCACAACGCGAAAGGAATGCGAAGCGCTCGACCGCGCCGATCCGTTGCGCCGGGCACGAGACCAATTCGAGCTGCCGGAAGGCCTTATTTATCTCGACGGGCATTCGCTGGGACCGCCCAATCACGAAGCTCTGAGACGCATCGAACATGCCGCGAAATCCGGCTGGGCCGAGGGCCTGATCCGATCGTGGAATAGTGAGGGATGGATCGACCTGCCTCTAGCTGTGGGCGCAAAGCTGGCTAGGTTGATCGGCGCGCAGCCCGAGGAAGTGGTCGTCACCGACAGCGTTTCGGTGAACCTGTTCAAGCTGGCCTCGGCAGCGCGGAAACTCACAGGCACGGATTTCGTGGCGGTCGAGGAAACAGAATTTCCGACGGACCAGTATATCGCGCAGGGCATGGGCGCCTGGATGCGTGTCCGTTCCGGTGAGGCGCTTGAGGCGATTGCCGATGTCCCCACAACACTGATCAAGAGCGTGGTGAATTATCGAACCTCCGAGATAGTCGACATCGCCGAATACGAACGCGCGGCGGCGAAAGCGGGCTCGGCAATCATCTGGGATCTCAGCCACGCAACCGGCATTCTCGATCTCGATCTTCCAGCAGCCGGCGCGAAGCTGGCGGCGGGTTGCACCTACAAGTTCGTCAATGGCGGGCCCGGCGCGCCGGCGTTCGTCTATGTGAGCAACGCCATCGCCAACAAGCTGCGCTCGCCGATCGCGGGCTGGTTCGGGCACGCGGCGCCGTTTGCGTTCGACAGCGAATACCGGCCTCGCCCCAATGCCGCGCGCTTCGCGGCCGGGACGCCGCCGATCTTTTCGCTCTGCGCACTTGATGGAGCACTCGAGGCGTTCAAAGGCGTGAGCCTTTCCGAGCTTCAGGCCAAGGCGCGAGCACTTGGCGACCTCTGCATCGCACGCGCCAATCAGGTCGGTCTTGTTTCCATTTCACCCGCCGACTCCGCACGGCGCGGCGGCCATGTCAGCCTGGTACACGCGGAGGGTTACGCGATCGTACAGGCCCTGATTTTGAGGCGCGTTATTCCTGACTTCCGGGCGCCGGATGCGATGCGGTTCGGCTTTTCGCCGCTCTATGTGCGCTTCACCGATGTTTGGGACGCGATGGATCAGCTCGCCGATGTCTTGCAGACGCAGGCCTGGGACAGGGCAGAATTCAAGAGACGCGCCGCCGTCACCTAGGCTAGTCTTCTACCCAATGTTTGGAGGATTTCATGTCACTGAAGCTTTATATGCACCCGGTCTCCACGGTTAGCCGCCCGGTGATGCTGTTCATCGCGGAGAAAAAGCTGCCGGTGGACTACCAAGTGGTCGACCTGATGAAGGGCGAGCATATGGGGCCCGACTACGGCGCCAAAAATCCCAGCAAGCAAGTGCCGCTGCTGGAGGAAGGCGACTGGCGCGTCGCGGAAAGCTCGGCGATCCTGAAATACCTCGCATCGCGTTTCGACTGCCCGGAATATCCGAAGGACCTGAAGGCGCGCGCCAAGGTCGATGCGGCGATGGATTGGACCAATACCATGCTCTACCGCGACTTCGGCTACGGCTTGCTCTATCCGCAGATCTTCCCGCACCACAAGCGGCCGACCGACGAACAGCACAAAGGCACAATCGCTTGGGGCAAGGACAAGTGCAAAGCGGCCCTGGCCATCCTCGACAGGGATATTCTGGGCAAGAACGACTACATGGCCAACAATGCTATCTCGATTGCGGACTACTTCGCGGTCTGCATCCTGACGGCGGGTGAGCTGATCGGTTGCACGTTCAATGACTATCCGAACGTGAAGCGCTGGATCGGCAACATGCAGAAGCTCAGCTCGTGGGCCAAGGTCAACGAAGTGATGTACGGCTTTGCCGGCTCGCTGAAGGGACAGCAGTTCGAAACCGTCTGAGGCATCTCGGAGGACAGCACATGGTCATCAAGGGTCTTCACCACAACGCCTATCGTTGCCGGGACTCGGAAGAGACGCGAAAGTTCTACGAGGAATTTCTCGGCCTGCCTTTGGTGAACGCCTTCGAAATCAAGGAGACGAAGACAGGACGCGAGACCCGCGTTC
The DNA here is from genome assembly GCA_035548775.1 of Hyphomonadaceae bacterium. GTDB lineage: Bacteria > Pseudomonadota > Alphaproteobacteria > Caulobacterales > Hyphomonadaceae > UBA7672. Next base: position 8,193 of record DASZSI010000155.1, on the reverse strand, counting down.
TGCACTCCTTCTACCAGATGGCCGACGGCTCCTGCCTCGCCTTCTTCGAGGCGCCCGGCCAGGCCTTCGAGTTCAAGGACCAGCACGACTTCGACCTCCACATCGCGCTTGAGATTCCGCACGCTGACCTGCTGCCGTGGAAATCGAAGGGCGAGAAGCTGGGCATGAAGGTTCGCGGCGTCGCCGACCATGGCATGATCGACTCGATCTATTTCCGCGATCCCAATGGCTATGTGATCGAGCTCACGGGCAAGCGCGACGGCCATGACGAGCAGATGGATCCGAAGAGGAACCATGCGCGGGATCATCTGAAAGAGTGGCAGGCGACCAAGCCGGCCTAAAGCGCGGGGCCATACGCCCGAAATCCTGGGACAACTGCGTCCTTTTTGGAATTGTTCTAAAAACGGCTTGCCCGCCGATTAGAACGGTTCTAGCTAGTTAACCCTGACGATCTTCGCCGGCGGTCTCGCCGGTCCAAAACAGCAAAACAGGAGCGGGTTATGGATGGAAACGGCGGCGGCAAGTGCCCGGCTGGTTTCGGCGGCCGGACCAACAAGGACTGGTGGCCCAACCAGGTAAACATCGGGGTCCTGCACCAGCACACGCCGGCGTCCAATCCCCTCGGCAAGGACTTCGACTACGCGAAGGAGTTCGACAAGCTCGACCTCGACGCGATCGTGAAGGATCTCACCGCCCTCATGACCGACAGCCAGTCCTGGTGGCCGGCTGACTATGGACACTACGGCCCCTTCTTCATCCGCATGACCTGGCACGCGGCAGGCACCTATCGCGTCGGCGACGGTCGCGGCGGCGGCGGCCACGGGCAACAGCGCTTTGCTCCGCTTAACTCCTGGCCAGACAACGGCAACCTCGACAAGGCGCGCCGCCTGCTTTGGCCGATAAAACAGAAATACGGCAACAAGATCTCGTGGGCGGACCTGCTCATCCTCGCCGGGAACGTCGCGATTCAGTCGATGGGCGGACCCATCTTCGGCTTCGGCGGCGGCCGTGAAGACCAGTGGGAGCCGGATGCCGTCAACTGGGGCGCCGAGGGCACGTGGCTCGGCGACGAGCGCTATCCTTCCAGCGAGCATCGGCAGATCGACGGCCATCTCGCCGCCGTGCAGATGGGCCTCATCTACGTGAACCCCGAAGGCCCGAACGGAAACCCTGATCCGAAGAAGTCCGCCATCGACATCCGCGAGACCTTCGCTCGCATGGCGATGAACGATGAAGAAACCGTGGCGCTGGTCGCCGGCGGCCACACCTTCGGCAAGGCGCACGGCGCCGGCCCCGCAAGCCATGTCGGCAAGGAGCCGGAAGGCGCCGAACTCGAGCACATGGGCCTCGGCTGGGCCTCCTCGTTCGAGAGCGGCATTGCCGGCCACGCCATCACCTCAGGCATCGAGGGCGCGTGGAAGCCGCACCCGACCAAATGGGACAACGGCTATCTCGACACGCTGTTCAAGTACGAGTGGGAGCTGACCAAATCCCCGGCGGGCGCCAACCAATGGAAGCCCAAAGGCCATACCGGCGACAACACCGTCGAGGACCCGTTCGACAAGAACAAGAAGCACGCGCCGATGATGACGACGGCGGACCTCGCGCTGCGTATGGACCCGATCTACGAAAAGATCTCGCGCCGCTTCCAGCAGAACCCGAAAGAGTTCGCTGACGCGTTCGCTCGTGCGTGGTTCAAGCTGACGCACCGCGACATGGGCCCGAAGATGCTCTATCGCGGCAAGCTGGTCCCGAAAGAGACGCTGATCTGGCAGGACCCGATCCCGGCCTCGACCACCACGGCGACTGACGCCGACTTTGACAGCCTGAAAGCGAAAATCCTCGCTTCGGGTCTCACTGTCTCGCAGCTGGCTTCAGCGGCATGGGCTTCGGCCTCGACCTTCCGCGGCACGGACAAGCGGGGCGGCGCCAATGGCGGTCGCATCCGCCTGTCGCCGCAAAAGGACTGGGCGGTGAACAACCCGTCCGAGCTGTCGAAAACAATCTCCAAGCTGGAAGCGATCCAGAAGGAGTTCAACGCCGGCGCCAAGAAGATCTCGTTCGCTGACCTCGTCGTCCTCGGCGGCAACGCCGCGGTCGAGAAGGCGGCGAAGGATGCCGGCGTCAACGTGAAGGTTCCTTTCTCCCCGGGTCGTGGCGACGCGACGCAGGAAGAAACCGAGGTTCACTCGTTCAACTATCTCGAACCGAAGGCTGATGGCTTCCGCAACTATGTCAGCGGCAAGCTGCAGCATGCCCCGGAGGAACTGCTGGTCGATCGCGCCCAACTGCTGACACTGTCGGCGCCGGAAATGACGGCGCTGGTGGGCGGCCTGCGCGTGTTAAAGGTCGGCGACCAGAAAGCCGGCGTTCTCACCACCCAGCCCGAGAAGCTGACGAACGACTTCTTCGTCAACCTGCTCGACATGGGCACGCAGTGGAAAGCCACGGGCGAGAACACGTTCGAAGGCACGGACCGCAAGAGCGGCGCGAAGAAATGGACGGCCACCCGCGCCGACCTGATCTTCGGCTCGCACTCGCAACTGCGCGCCCTTGCCGAGGTCTATGGCCAGAGCGACTCGAAAGAGAAGTTCGTGAAGGACTTCGTCGCCGCCTGGACGAAGGTGATGAACCTCGACCGGTTCGACCTGAAGAAATAGACGCTGCTCGCCCAAGCGAAACATCGGCCCCGGACCCGCAAGGTCCGGGGCTTTTGTTTTGGGACTCGCCTATGTCAGCGGGGATTGCCAGTCCAAGCGGAAGATGCTGAATGGTACCGTATAGTACCAATCGGAGGAACGCGATGCGTCGGCGGGATGTGCTGTGGAGTGCGGGGGCGCTTGGCGTGCTTGGCTTAGCCGGATGTCAGACATCGTCGACTAGTGGGCAAAGCCCATCGAGCAACGCAGACGCCGATCTCGATGCGGCGTTCTTCTATTCCTTCCCGCTCTACGAGATCGCGCGAACGGGGCAGAACCGGGCGGCGGCGCCGGGGCTCAATAAGCTGGGCCATCGCGCCGTGCTGGCCGACGACACGATGCGGCAGATCACGGCGCCCAACAACGACACGGTCTATTCGTCGGCGCAGCTGGAGCTTTCCGGCGGGCCGATCGAGGTCAACTGCCCGACGGATACGTCGCGCTATTTCAACGTCACCTTCATGGACGCCTTCTCCGACAACTTCGCCGGCATGGGCACGCGCCTCACCAAAGGCCAGGGTGGCAAGTACTGGGTCGTCGGGCCGGCGTGGAAGGGTTCGGCGCCAGCTGGCGTGACCGTACTCCGCTCGTCGACCAATGACGTGTGGATGCTCGCACGCATCGTGGTGGAGGGCCCGGATGATCTCGTAGCGGCCAAGGCGCTGCAGCAGAAGATCTCGATCCGTCAGGTGGAGGCAACGCCGCCCAAGCCATTCGGCGTGGCTGCTACGAGCTCGACCGATCCGGTGAACTACCTCGCTGTGGTGAACGACATGATCGCGCGCTCGCCGGGCAGCATGGGGCATCTCGCGCGAGCACCGAAGTTCGCGAAGGTCGGCGTCGGTATCACGCCGTCGGCCGAGCTGATCGAACGCTGGCGCGCCTACCTGCCGAAAGGCATCGCCAAGCTGAAGGAGCGCTTCCTGTTCCGCGATCTCGTCGTGAATGGCTGGGGCTATCAGCCCCACGGCGTGGGCGAAAAGGATGCGGATGACCTGCTTCGCTCCGCAATCGCGCTCGGCGGGCTAGCCGCCCTGCCCGAGGCGGAGGCGATGTACTTCCAAGCAACGGTGGATGGCGCTGGCGCTCCTCTGACGGGGGCGAACAAGTATGTCTGGCGCGTACCGCCAGGCGGCGTACCAGCCGAGGCATTCTGGTCCCTGACGATGTATCAGGTGGAAGACGACGGCCGCTTCTTCCTCACCAAGAACCCGATCAATCGTTTCTCGATCGGCGATCGCACCAAGGGCCTAGTGAAGAACGCGGATGGCTCGATCGACATTCTGATCCAGCGCGACCAGCCCACGGGCGACAAGGCTGCGAACTGGCTACCGGCGCCGGCAGGCGCAATTCGCCTGTCTCTGCGCGCCTATTTGCCGAAGAAAGAGTTGCGCGATCGTGCGTGGAAAGTGCCGCCGGTTACGAAGGCCTAGAGATACCCCAGCAACGCAAACAGTAACACGATGATTAGGATCGTGCCGAGCGTGCCTGAGGGCCAATAGCCCCAGGCGCGGCTATGCGGCCATGTGGGAGCTGCGCCGAGCACAAGGATAAGAAGCACGACGAGAAGAATGAGGGAAGTTGTACTGAGCGCCATATGTCCGGTCCACCATTATAGCGAACCAACGCCCGGGTTCCCTTAGGCGTTCCAGTCTTCCGTCAGCTGATCAGCTGTGATGGGCGAAAGACCTCAAAGTCCGTGCAGCCATAGAGATCGGGGACAACCCCGGTGATCTTCTCTCCGGTGAGAGCGAGATGCCCGTCGAGGCCGACCATGATGTAGCCGTCAGGCGCCTTGATCCACTTGATACCGGAAAGCTTCATGCGGCTGGTGGCGGGATCGAACGTGCCGCGCATCTGATATGCGCCGTTGGGTACTGTCGGGTTTTCCGGCAGCGGACCGAATATGAAGGTGGCGGTGATCGCCTTGCCCTGCCCTTTGGCGATGTGAAGCTGCAGCGCCGTGACGCCCTGGCCGCAGATATATTTGCCCGACCATTCGCCCGTGATGTCGGCCTTACGCAGATCAGCATGCGCATGCGCCGTCGACAGGAATATCAGCCCCACGAACGCCGAGGCGGCCGACAGGAAGACCAGAAAAAAGCGGATCACGGATAGTCCCCAAGCACCATGGCCTTGAGACTCAAGTGAGTTTGGGACGGGATTTGGGCAGGCGCGTGTTGCAGGCGCGGCTAACTGTCAGTTCACCAGCTTCGCCTGGGTCATTTTCCCGATTTCCTCGCGCGTTACGCCGGGAGCGAACTCGATCACTTTCAGGCCGCCGTCGACGACGTCGAACACGCCAAGATTGGTGATGATGCGGTCTACCACGGCCTTGCCGGTGAGCGGCAGCGAGCATTCCTTCAGCAGCTTCGTCTCGCCCGCTTTGGACGCGTGATCCATGATCACCACGACGCGCTTCACGCCGGCGACCAGGTCCATGGCGCCGCCCATGCCCTTCACCAGCTTGCCGGGGATCATCCAGTTGGCGAGGTCGCCCTTCTCGCTCACTTCCATCGCGCCGAGGATGGCGAGATCGATATGGCCGCCGCGGATCATGCCGAACGACTGGGACGATGAGAAATAAACGGAGCGATCGAGCTCGGTGATCGTCTGCTTGCCGGCGTTTATGAGGTCGGGGTCTTCCTCGCCCTCATACGGGAACGGACCCATGCCGAGCATGCCGTTCTCCGACTGCAGCGTGACGTCGACGCCGGCCGGAATGTGGTTGGCCACCAGTGTCGGAATGCCGATGCCGAGGTTCACATAGAAGCCATCCTCCAGCTCCTGCGCGGCGCGGGCGGCCATTTGGTCACGATCCCAGGGCATGGCGAACTCCTATGATGCTTCGAACGCCGCTTTCAGCAGCGCTTTGATTTCGGCGTCGATGTCTTTGGTCGAGGTGAGAACGACAACGCCCTTGTTGCGGTCGGACCAGCCCTCGTTCTTCTTCGGCGCCTCGAAGCGCTTGGAGGATTTTGACGGCACGGCGATGCCAAGACGCACGCCGTCCTTGGTCGGCCGGATAGCGGCGAACTGGTATTTGCGGGAGAAGCCCGTGAACGTCTTCTTCTCACCAACGATGCCGCCCTTCATCTTCGAGACGTGGGCAACGAGCGCATCGTGGATCTTGAGCTGGGCGGGGTCCCTCCAGAGGCCGGCGACCAAGAGCGAGGGATCGTCTTCCGCAGCGGCCTTCTCAGGATCGGCTGCGTAGATCACCATGGCGGCGCGGTTGACGCCGAGGCCATAATTGGCGCGCAGCCAGTCGGCCTGCTTCTTGTAACTTGTCTCCGGGCATTTGCGGAAAATCTTGACCCACTCCTCGACCGTCTTGCCGGTGTCGCGTTCGAGGCCTTCGCGGACAGAGGCGAACCATTTCTTCTGCTGATCGGTGATGCTGGAGTCAGGTATCGGCATGATCAGGCCCGCTTGCGAACAGTGCGCTGTTCGATGCGTTTCTCGAACTTGCCCTGGATGATGCGGTTGATGAAGATACCTGGCAGATGGATCTGGTCCGGATCGAGCGCCCCGACCGGCACGATCTCTTCCACCTCAGCCACCGTGAACTTGCCGGCGGTCGCCATGTCCGGGTTGAAATTGCGAGCCGTCTTGCGGAAAACCAGATTGCCCTGCGCATCGCCCTTCCATGCCTTCACGATGGAGAGGTCGGAGACCAGCCCCGTCTCGAGGATGTAGGTCTCGCCGTTGAAGGTGCGATGTTCCTTGCCCTCTGCCACGATCGTGCCGACGCCCGTCTTGGTGTAGAAACCGGGAATGCCCGCCCCGCCCGCGCGGCAACGTTCAGCCAGCGTGCCCTGCGGGTTGAACTCCAGCTCCAACTCGCCGGAAAGATACTGGCGCTCGAACTCCTTGTTCTCGCCGACATAGGACGAGATCATCTTCTTCACCTGCTTGGAATTCAGCAGCACGCCCAGCCCGAAGCCATCCACGCCGGCATTGTTGGACACGAGCGTCAGGTTCTTCACGCCCGAACGCCTGATCTCCGCGATGCAGTTTTCCGGGATGCCGCAGAGACCGAAGCCGCCGGCCATGATCATCATGCCGTCGCGCAGCTGACCGTCCAGGGCGGCCTGCGCGCTGGGGAACACCTTGTTGGTCATCGAGGGTCTCCTATCCGGCCACAGTCTGTTCGATTCGCCCGAAGATCGAATGCCCCCGTGCGTCGAGCATGTCTATCTCTACCCGGTCGCCGCGCTTCAGGAATCCGGTTTTCGGCGCGCCGGTCTGGATGGTTTCGACCATCCGCAGCTCAGCGATGCACGAATATCCGACACCGCCAGCGGCAACAGGGCGGCCCGGCCCGCCATCCTCGTCGCGATTCGAAACCGTGCCTGAGCCGACGATGGTTCCCGCGCACAACGGCCGCGTCTTGGCGGCATGGGTGATCAGCGTCGGGAAATCGAACGTCATGTCGACGGCCGTCTGCGCCTTGCCGAACAGCTCGCCATTCAGCTTTACGCACATGGCGCCGTGCAGGCGATTGCCATCCCACATCGGTCCCAGCTCGTCCGGCGTGACGGCCACGGGCGAAAACGCTGACGACGGCTTGGATTGGAAGAAGCCAAACCCCTTGCCGAGTTCGCGCGGGATCAGGTTTCGCAGGCTGACATCGTTGGCGAGCATGACGAGACGGATGGCGTCGCGCGCCTCGTCCCGCGTGGCGCCGATGCGGACATCGCCGGTGATGACGGCGACTTCGCCCTCGAGGTCGCAACCCCAGGCCGGATCGGTAAGCGGGATGGGATCGCGTGGCCCAAGGAAGCTGTCGCTTCCGCCCTGGTACATCAGCGGGTCGGTCCAGAAGCTTTCCGGCATCTCTGCGCCGCGCGCTTTGCGCACTAGCTGGACGTGGTTCACGTAAGCCGAGCCATCCGCCCATTGATACGCGCGTGGCAGCGGCGAAGCGCATTCGTGCTCGTGGAAGCGCTGGGTGGGCACGGAGCCTAGCTCCACCTGCTCGGCCAGCGCCTGCAGATGAGGAGCGATCCGCTTCCAGTCATCGAGGGCTGCCTGCAGCGTGGGCGCTATGGGGCCGGCTGTGGCGCAGCGAGTGAGATCTCGGGAGACGACGACGAGCTGGCCATCGCGGCCAGACTTCAGGGAGGCGAGCTTCATATCCCGTTTCTAGGATGCGAAAGGCCGGTACGCAAACGTCCTCCGACCGATCACATCCACAATCCAGCAAATGACGCCGCGGCGGTGCCGGCTCTTGGCGTCGGGTCTCAATTCGGCGCCGGTGCACAGTCCTGCAGGGCCATCTTGCCCCGGGCAAGCTTGACGACCTGCGAGCCGTCGTTCGCGATGCGGTGGGTCACGGTCATCTTGCCGTTTGTGAACACGTCGACGCCGGGCGTGGAGTTGGCATCCGGCGGAAGCTTGGCGAGTTCGGTGTTACTGCCATCGTCGTTGACCAGTACAGCGCGGGCATCTTCGAAGGCCGCGCGGATGCTGTCGCCGCCACACTGGAAGT
>DASZSI010000154.1:0-13709 GCA_035548775.1 Hyphomonadaceae bacterium | reverse complement strand
GCCGGCGGCCAGCACATCCAGCCGCGCGAGATAGTCATCGCGAAGCTTGCGTTCCATCTTCCGTTCGGCCGTCTTGCCGAAGATGTCGAGCGCGCCGCCGCGAAGGAATTTCAGCCCCTTGAGCACCTTGAAGCCGGTCATCATCCACGGGCCAAAAGGCTGTTTCACCAGCTCGCCCTTGTGGTTCTTCTTCGAGATCATCGGCGGCGCCAGCAGAAAGGTCAGCTTCGCGCCCTTGCCGAACGTTTCTTCCACGGCCTGTTTGTATTCCGGCCTGGAATAGAGCCGCGCGACTTCGTACTCGTCCTTGTAAGCCATCAGCTTCGAGAGATAGGTCGCCGCCGCACGCGACAGGCCTTCGCCAAGCTTGAGGTTGCTTTCAGCCGCGCGAATGCGGGCGATGCGAGCTTCGAACAGGTCGCCATAGGCAGCGTTCTGATACTCGCGGAGCATTTCGGCGCGGCGAGCGATGAGTTGATCAAGCGACAGGGGCTCGATCTCAGGGCGCTTCGGCGCTGCGGCTTGCACCGCATCCGGCTTCACTGCGGCGATACGGCCGAGATCGAACGCGGCCGCGTTCTCCTTCACCTTCACCTTGTTGAGCCGGTTGGCCTCGTAGATCGCCTTGTCGGAGATCGGGATCAGACCGTTCTGCCAAGCCATGCCCAGCATGATCATGTTGGTGTAGATCGCGTCGCCGAAATGGTGTTCCGCCAGCGCTTCCGCATTGGTCGCGGAGAAGGCTTTGGCACGGCTGCGCACGCGCGCCGTCAAGAGGTCCGGATCGAAACGCGCATTGCGGTCTTCGATGAATTCCTTGGTCGGCGTCACGTCATGGTTGGCGACCACCGAGGTGCGACCCTTGTCGAACATCACCAGCGCATCGCCCGAAGCCGCCACGACCAGATCGCACGCGATGATCACGTCAGCAGAGGCCGGCGGCGTCTTGGCCGCCTTGATGTCGTCGGGGTTGAGCGCAAAGCGCACATGGCTCAACACCGGGCCACCCTTCTGCGCAAGACCCGTCATGTCGAGCGTCTGCGAAGCCTTGCCATCGACATGCGCCGCCATGGCGAGCACAGCCGCCACCGTCGTCACGCCTGTCCCGCCCACGCCGGTGAAGACCACGTTCCAGGTTTCATGGCCCAGAGGCGGCAATGATGGCTGCGGCAGGCCGGCAACGTCGAAGGTCGGCATTGCGCGCTCGGCATCCGACTTGCGGTCGCCGCCGGTAACAGTGACGAAGCTTGGGCAGAAGCCTTCGATGCACGAATAGTCGGTGTTGCAGGTCGACTGGTTGATCTGGCGCTTGCGGCCGTACTCGGTCTCTACCGGCTCGACCGACAGGCAGTTTGATTTCACCGAACAATCGCCGCAACCTTCGCAGACGGACTGGTTGATGAAGACCCGCTTGGTCGGCGCTTCCATGCGGCCGCGCTTGATGCGGCGGCGTTTCTCCGTGGCGCAGACCTGGTCGTAGATCAGAACCGACACGCCCGGCGTGTCGCGTAGCTCGATCTGAACCTCTTCCAGTTTCTTGCGATCGAAGATGCGCGTGCCTTCCGGAAGGTCCGACACCGAGGCGTAGCGCGTTGGGTCGTCGGCCACGATCACGATGGTCTTCACGCCTTCGGCTTCAACCTGGCGCGCAATCTGTGGAACCGTCTGGCCGGACTCGACCTGCTGGCCGCCCGTCATGGCGACGGCGTCGTTGTAGAGAATCTTGTAGGTGGCGTTGACCTTGCCCGAGATCGCGGCGCGGATCGCCAGTGAACCAGAGTGGCTATAGGTGCCGTCGCCCAGGTTCACGAACACATGCTTTTCGTTCGTGAACGGCATCTGGCCGATCCACGGCGTGCCCTCGCCGCCCATCTGCGTGTGCATGTCGGTGCGACGCTCGGGCGTGAAGGTCGCCATGTAGTGGCAGCCGATGCCGGCCAGCGCGCGCGAGCCTTCCGGCAGCGTGGTGGATGTGTTGTGCGGGCAGCCCGAGCAGAAGTGCGGCTTGCGGGTGTTGATCTGGTTCATGCCGGCGACCGCCGACTTGGCGCCGTTCACGCGTGCGAAATACGCATCGGCCTTGGCGCGGTGCGGCCCATCCGGCAGGCGGCCGAGCAGAGCGTGGGCGATATCCGCCGTCGACAGCGAAGCAATATCGGACAAGAGAGGCGCGCCATCGCGATCACGCTTGCCTTCCACGATCGGGCGTTCGCCATCCGGCAGGTGATAGAGAATGGCCTTCAGCTGCGGCTCAACCACAGCCCGCTTGTGCTCGATGACCAGCACGCGCTCGAAGCCACGGCAGAATTTGGTGATCGCTTGCGGCTCCAGCGGCCACGGCATGGCGACCTTGAAGATCGAGACACCAAGGTCCGCCGCCATCTCCGGCGTAAGGCCCATTGCAGCCAGCGCTTCGAACACGTCGCGCGCCGCCTGGCCGGTGACGATGACGCCGAGGCGCTTGGTCTTGCCGGTAAGCAGCGAGCGATCGAGACCGTTGGCGCGCACGAAAGCTTGCGCCGCCGGGATTTTCACCTGACGCAGGCGCTGTTCCTTCGCCAGCGGCGTGTCGCCGATGCGCAGGCCGACGCCGCCCTCGGGAAGTGCGAAATCGGTCGGGCGCACGGTGGCGTAGCGATTGAGACCCACTTCCACGACAGCGCCGGAATCCATCGTGTCCGCAAGGCAGATCATCGACGCCCACAGGCCGGAATAGCGCGACAGCTCCCAGCCAATCATGCCGTAGTCGAGCACGTCCTGGATCGAGGCCGGCGCGAGCACCGGCATTTCCGCATCGATCATCGCGAATTCGGATTGCGAGGCGAGCGTTGAGGATTTCGAGTTCGGATCGTCGCCGCACAGCGCCAGCACGCCGCCCTTGGGGTCCGTGCCGGCCATGTTGGCGTGCTTGAAGACGTCGCCGGTGCGGTCGACGCCGGGCGCCTTGCCATACCAGATGCCGAAGACGCCATCGAACTTGGCGCCGGGGAAAGCCTGAGTCTGCTGGCTGCCCCACACGGCAGTCGCGCCGAGGTCCTCGTTGAGACCCTCCCACACCTTCACATCGTGGGCGTCGAGCAGCTTTTTCGCGGACGCCAATTGCTGGTCGTAGCCGCCCAGCGGGGAACCGCGATAGCCGGAAATGAAGCCTGCCGTATTGAGGCCCAATTTGCGGTCAAGTCTCTTGCGGTCCAGCGGCAGGCGCACCAATGCCTGCACGCCGGTCATAAAGGCCCGGCCCTCTTCGAGGATGTACTTGTCGTCGAGAGTGATCGGCCCCGACTGGAACTCGTTGGGCTTCAAGTCGTGCGCCTCCTATAGGGGGCATATGGCCACGGCGAATTTATTGCTCAATACGACGAGAAGTAATTGCCATATCGTGCGCGATCTGGCATGAAGCGGGCAATATTTGTCTACAAACGCGACTTAGAGCAGAAAAATATGGCAACCGACCTGGACGCGATCGACGCCAAGATTCTCGACCTTATCCAGCGCGACGCCGCCCTCTCCGTGGCCGAGATAGCGGAGAAAGTCGGCCTTTCCTCCAGCCCTTGCTGGCGGCGCATCAAGCGCATGGAGGAACAAGGCATCATCGCGCGTCGCGTGACGCTGCTCAACTACGACAAGCTCGGTTTGAACTTCGAAGTTGTGGCCAACGTCAAGCTGCAACTCCCTTCGCGGGAAAACCTCGAGAAGTTCGAACAATCCGTCCGCAAATGGCCGGAAGTCATCGAGTGCATGACCGTGACCGGCGCGGTCGACTATGTGATGCGAATCGTCACCACCGACATGCATGCCTACGACAATTTCCTGCGCGACAAGATCCTGGCGCTGGGCCTGGTGTCGGACATCCAGAGCCGGATCATCGTGAATGTGTCCAAGCGCACCACCGCCGCCCCGCTGGGCCTGATCTCGCCCTACGTGCCGACGCAGGATCGCTAGTCCACCTTATAGCCAGGTCATGAAGCGGCCGTGCGGATCAACCTCCGCAAGGGTGGCTTCGCTGCGCTTGCCCTTGTCCCAGCTGACCACGTTGAGGACGTAGCGGATCGAGCCGCGTGTGCCGCCGATCACCGATTCCGGCTCGAAGCGGACCCAGGCGAGACGGGCATCGTTGGTCGTGCGCGCCCCGGCTTCCTCGATGGCGCTGGCTATGGCTTCGCGGACTTCCTTGGGCGGGTATTGGTAGAAGACCGAATGGTAGACCACGGTGGTCCCGCCCGGCAGCTTTCCTGACAGCTTTCGCTTCACCCATTCGGCGGCGTCCGCTTTTTCTACTTTGTGGCCCTGCGCGCGCGCCAGATCGAGCGCCGCGTTGAGGCGTTCCAGCCGCGCCGTCTGGTCGGCCCAGATATAGGAACGCAGGCGCAGGCGCGCCTCGGCATCTTCATAGTCGAGCGGGTTCTGGTCGCACGCCGCACGCGAGGCGACGATGATCGGCATGAAGGGCGGCGCCTTCCCCTCCACCTTCGTCGACATCAGCGGGCCGGGCACATTCTGACGACCCCAGGCTGGATAGGCGAAGGCAAAGCGATCCCAGTTGAGATTGAGGCCCGCGCTCGCGCCCAGCTCCAGCATGTGGAAGGGCTGGGGCGAGAATTGCGACAGCCAGAGGAAGCCGCTGACGAGGCCGGTTGAGCGCGCCGTCTCGTTCGTCTGCGGCGGCGACTGCATGAAGTCGCGTACCCAAGATTCCTCGCGCTCGAGAAAATCGCGGGCGATCGGCCAGACGCGCTCCATCGACCAGTCGGCGCGCTTGTCAGGGTATTCGGCCTGCAGCTTCGCGTCCCTGCCGGTCAGGGCGGCAGCGTGCAGCGCGCCGGCTAGGCGCAGGGAGACTGCGTCGCCGCGCGGATTGCCTTGCCAGCCATCTGTGAGCCTGGCGCAGATGCCGCCCTTCTCGATGTCGTCCGCCGCCTTGGCAAGCAATTCGTCCGTGAAGCGTGATCCGAACTCGCCGCAGAAGCGGGCCTGCAGCCGGAATTCTTCGAGGACGGTGGTCATTGCGCGACTTCCCCTAGCTGCGCATCCTTACCCCAATCGAGGGTGTGCACTAGTTGCCTGGTATTGATCAACCTGCGGGATGGTTGCCCCGACATGTCCATACCTCTACGCTCCATCAGATGCGCAAAGTCGTGCAAACATTGCTGATTGTTGGCGGCGGCGCGCTGGCGATCGCGGGATTCCTCCAGAACATAGTTTGGCTGGCAAGCATCGGCGGCGTGATGTTTTTGGCAGGAAGCGTCATATGGATTTTCGGACCAACAAGACCGATAGAACTCGACGGTGGAAACCGGCCGACGCATGACCCCATCAATCAGATTGGTCCGGACCCGCCGCTGCCCTGATCACGGCGTCATCACCACGCGGCCGACGACCTTGCCGTCACGCAAATCGTTCAGCGCAGCATTCACCTGATCCAGCGACCGCGTCGCGATCGGCACATCCGGTGCGCCGGTCTTCTTCACCAGTTCCAGAAGCTCACGCGTGTCGTTGAGACTGCCGACATAGCTGCCCTGGATGGTGAGGGCGCGGATTGGGAAGAAGGGCGTCGGCACGACCACATCGCCGCCAAACAGGCCGACCACGACCACCTTACCGCCCTTGATGGCGGCATCGACCGCCAGTTTCACCGTGGCCCCTGCCCCGACGAAGTCGATCGTGGCCCAGGAGCCAAGGCCGCCGGCAGCAGCGCGGATCTGGTCCAGCGCGTCTTTCGCGCCGCCGTCGATGACGTGCCTGGCGCCGGCCTTCTTGGCCGCTTCACGCTTCACAGGATCGATATCGACGACGATGGCGCTCTTGCCGCCCATCTTCGCGTGAAGCGCCAGCCCCATCAGGCCGACGCCGCCCGCGCCGATCATCACGACCGGCTCGTCCTTCAGCGTTTCGATCTTGCGCAGCGCTGAATAGGCGGTGACGCCGGAACAGGCGAGCGGGGCCGCACGCTCGGGCGACAGACTGCCGATGTCGAACAGGTAGCGCGGATGGGGAACCAGCAGGTGCGTGGAATACCCGCCGCTGCGGTGCACGCCGACGCTGCACGGCTTCATGCAGAGGTTTTCATCGCCCCGCTTGCATACTGCGCACTCGCCGCAGCCCATCCACGGATCGACCAGGTAGCGCTTGCCGATCTCGACGCCTTTCGCATCCGGCCCGAGGGCGACGACCTCCCCGACGTTTTCGTGGCCCATGGTGAGCGGCAGTTTGATGCCGCGATCCAGCAGCTTCAGCTTCTGCCCGCCGCCGATGTCGTAATAGCCGTCCCAGATGTGCAGATCCGAATGGCAAACGCCGGCGGCGAGAACCTTCAGCACAACCTCCGAGGCCTGGGGCTTCGGCGTCTCGCGTTCCATCCGCTGCAGCGGCGCTCCGCATTCGCAGACATCAAAGCTCAGCACCGGACATCTCCCGCATCGACGATTTCTCATGCCACTCTATCGGTTGTGGAAACGCCAACCAAGGGCAACAGGTCTTGATTCAAATTCTTCAACGCGCATTTGTTCGGGAGTCAGGGGATAAGGTGACGGAGAGTTAGCGTGTCGATCCATCCTCTCGACCGGCCGGTCTGGAACGCCCTCAATACGGGCTGGGCGAAGTTTGCGCTCGGCAAGGCGCCGGTCGTCCAGCTCGACCCGAAATATGGCCCCTTTGCCGCAACGGCTGACCGTAGCCCGGATTTGTTGGCGGCGCTTGCGTCATGCGAGCTGGGTGACCTTGGACTCTGGGTGGTGGAAGCGGACGCCTTTCCGGTTCCGCCGGGGATGCAGTTCTCTCACAATGCGCCGATTGCCCAGATGGTGACGACGGAAGTGGCCTACAAGCGCCCCTCCTTCGACGTTCTGAAGCTGACCGACGCCGATGGGCCGGAGATGTTCGCACTGGCCCGCCTGACCAGGCCTGGGCCGTTCGCCACGCACACCCACCAGCTAAGCCAGTTCATCGGCGTGAAGCAGGACGGCAAGCTGGTCGCCATGGCAGGCGAGCGGATGCGGATGCCGGGATTTGCCGAACTGAGCGGCGTATGCACGCACCCGGACCATCGCGGACATGGCTATGGAGCGGTGCTGAGCTCGCTGATCACCCAACGCATCCTGGACCGTGGCGAGACGGCCTTCCTGCATGCCTATTCCGGCAATACGGGCGCGATCGATCTCTACAAGGCGCTTGGCTATTCGCATCGCACGACGCTGACGCTGACGGTGCTGACGCGCTGATCCGTGTACCGCTCGTCCCGACGAACGTCGGGACCCAGGGCGAGCCTTGAGGCTTGTTCTGATTTCAGGCTGCAGCCTGAAGGCAACACAAGGATCGACGTGATCCCTGGATCCCGGCGTTCGCCGGGATGAGCGGGGTTGCTGTTCGCTAGGCGCCCATCGACCAAGCGAGCATTTTCGGATTGGGCGGGGTGGCGAAGCGCCATTTCCTGCCTTCGACCAGCGCGCGCACGCCATCAGCCAGCTCTGCGCAGTCGAAGTACCTTATGCCGCCGGAGTCGAGCACCGGATAAACCGCCAGCGTGCATTGCGAGCAGCAGAACGCGCCCTTCGGATGGCCGTTGTGGAAGTTGGATCGCATGACGCCGAAAGCGAGATCACGCTCGATCGCCTGATAGAAAGGCGAGCGGTCGTACCGTTTGCCGAACACTTTGTGACCGGCGAGCAGGAGGGCGCTGCGCAGGAACGTTCCAACCGGCGCGCCGGACACGGAGAAGCCGCCCGGATGACGGATGGACTTCGGCAGGTCGATATCGGGGAAATCCGCAAGGTCGATCGGAAGCCGGTTGCCGATGAAGATGGCCTCGTCGGGCTTCAGCCGCTTGCCGGCCCGCGCCTTGTCCGCAACCGTCCAGAGCCGGTCGTAGTCCATCGGCGGACCGCCTCTATCGGGTGATCACCGCGTCGGCTTCGATCTCGACCAGCCAGCCCGGATTGATCAGCGCATTCGTGCCCAGGAAAGACGTCGCCGGTTCGATCTTGCCGGCGAAGATTTCGCCATGGACTTCGCCTGCTTCCTTCCACCGGCTCATGTCGGTGAGGAAGATGCGGGTGCGCACGACGTGCTTGAGGTCGGCGCCGGCCTGCACCAACGCCGCCTCGATGATCTCGAAGCAGCGCCGCGTCTGGCCCTTCATGTCGCCCGGCGCGGCAACCGATCCGTCCGCCGCAATCGGGGCGCAGCCCGAGACGAACACCAGATCGCCCACGCGCACGGCGCGGGAGAAGCCGATCCCCAGCTTGGAACCGCTGGGGACTTTCACAACATCAGCCATGGATCAGGCCCGCTCGATCGCCATGGCGATGCCTTCGCCGCCGCCGATGCAGAGCGCGGCCATGCCGCGCTTGGCGTTCTTCTGTTCCATCGCGTTGATCAGCGTGACCACCACGCGGGCGCCGGAGGCGCCGATCGGGTGGCCGAGAGCGCAGGCGCCGCCATTGACGTTGACCTTGTCGTGGCCGACGCCGAGTTCCTTCATCGCGATCATCGGAACGACCGCGAAGGCCTCGTTGATCTCCCACAGGTCGACGTCGGAGGCTTTCCAGCCGGCTTTATCGAGCGCCTTCTTCATCGCCGGCACTGGGGCCGTGGTGAAGTAAGCGGGCTCGTGAGAGTGCGCAGCAGTCGCCACGATCTTCGCGAGCGGCTTCAGGCCGCGTTTCTTGGCTTCCGACTCCTTCATCAGCACCAGGGCCGCCGCGCCATCCGAGATGGCCGAGGCGTTGGCGGCAGTCACCGTGCCGTCCTTCGAGAAGGCGGGTTTCAGTTCCGGGATCTTTTCCGGCTTGGCGGTGCGGGGAAGTTCATCCTGCTCGATGACGGTGTCGCCTTTCTTGGACTTCACGGTCACCGGCGCAATCTCGCGCTTGAAGCGGCCTTCCTTGGTGGCGTTCTGCGCGCGCTTGAGCGTTTCGAGCGCGTAGGCGTCCTGCTGCTCGCGGGTGAACTGGTATTCCTTCGCGATCATGTCCGCAAAGTTGCCCATCGCGCCGCCGGCATAGGCGTCCTCGAGGCCGTCGGTCGCCATGTGGTCCTTCATCGCCGACGCGCCATACTTGTGGCCCTTGCGCAGGTCGACGAGGTGCGGAGCGTTGGTCATCGACTCCATGCCGCCCGCGACAACCACGGTTGCATCGCCCGAGAGGATGGCGTTGCGGCCCATCACCGCCGCCTGCATGCCGGAGCCGCACATCTTGTTGATGGTGGTGGCCTGCGCGCCTTTCGGCAGTTCAGCCTTGATGCCCGCCTGGCGCGCCGGCGCCTGGCCCTGGCCGGCGGGAAGACAATTGCCCATGTAGACGAGGTCGACATCCTCGCCCTTCACGCCGGCTTCCTTCATCGCGCCCTTGATGGCCACGGCGCCGAGCTCGTTCGCCGAGAAGCCGGCGAGATCGCCCAGAAGGCCGCCCATCGGCGTGCGGGCCATGCCTACGATGACGACCGGATCCGAAGCGCTCATGGGGAAACCTCTCTTATTAAATGTGCGCTGCACAATCGTCCTCAAGACCTTTGCGGTCAAGGCAGTGAACGACTGCGCCTGGCTCTGGAACAGGCTTCCGCGCCGTCCGTTGGGCTTTGAAGCCCCCTGCTCTGGAGTTGCTCATGCCCGTGACCATCGATCACAACGCCTGGGTCATGGTGGGAGATGGCGAAAAGGCGCTGTTCTTCCGAAACGAAGGCGATGCGATTTATCCTAACCTGGAGGTGGTGGATGTCCTCGAGCAGGACAACCCCGCGACGCGCGACCAGGGGACTGACCGGCCGGGGCGATCCTTCAGTTCCGTGGGAGCCGCGCGCAGCGCCATGCGGGAGACCAACTGGCACAAGCTGGAGAAGCACCGCTTCGCGAAGGAAATCGCGGACGCGCTCTACCAGGCGGCGCATCGCGGACGATATTCCAGCCTGGTCCTGGCCGCGCCGCCCATGATCATGGGCGACCTGCGCAAGGCCCTGCACAAGGAAGTCGCCGACAAGGTGGTGGGCGAGGTCTCGAAGGACCTCACCAACTTGCCGGCGTACGAGATCGAAAAGGTTCTGCTCAACCACGGAAGGGAGGCCGGCAATGCGTGAAGGACATCGCAACGAGGAAGTGAGAGCGGTCGACGCCGACCTGGGTGACGACGGCGACATGCCAGGCATCGCGCAGGAGCTGACGACCGACGACATCGACGATATCGCCCTTGATCCCAACCTGACCGTAGGAGAACGCCGCGAGCGGCTCACAGAGCTGCGCGACGAACTGTACGCCCGACGCGCCGGTGACTTCATGGGCGACATGGAACAGATCATGGAGCACCTGAGCGGCAGGTTAGCGGCGCTCGACAATCCGCTGGAGAGCGACAGCGAACTGGCGGCCGCCGGCATGGATGCAGATGACCGTAGCGACGATGACGATCCGGCCGACCATGTCGATGACGAGGACGAAGACGAGCGGATCGAGGATCTCTCGCGGCGACGTATTTAGGGCCTCAAAATCATCAGCGTCGACGTGCCGTGGGCGTAGAGTTTGCCGTCCGGGCCAGTGAGGTGAACGTCGGACGTCATGATCGAGCGGCCGGGCGACAGGATTTTTGCCTCGCAACGATAGCGGCCCGAATCCGGCTTGATAACCCGGACCATGTTGCCCTTGGTCTCGACCGTCGTGTAGCCGACGCCGGCATCGAGCAAACTCATGCAAGCACAGCCGGCGGCGGAGTCGATTAGTGTCAACGCCCAGCCGCCGGGAACTGATCCCAGCGGGTTGAGGCTTTCAAAGCCCGGCTCGCCTTCGAACACGGCGCGGCCGGGATGAATTTCCGCCAGCCAGAAATTGAGCGACCTGCATATCGGCGGCGTCGGAAGCGCGCCGGAGACAATGTCCTGCATGATCTCGATGCCTGGCCTGCCCTTGGCCTTGGGATCACCGAGCGCGACCCCGACACGGATGCCACGGAAGAGCTGTTCGCCGCCGCCCTTATCGCCCACGCTGATCGCTCCATCCATGACGCGAAGGCAGAGATGGGGACGCCGACCCGCTTGGCAAGAAGCCCGGCGCGAGGCCCTTAGGTCAAGCCAAGGTCGCCATCGGCCGACGGGGCCGGGAATGTCATGGCGTCGGGCGAGAACGTTGGGATCTGCGAGGCTGGCGTCTCGGGCGATGGCGCTGGCGGCGCGCCCGCCGTTTCGGCCGGCGTGACCGGCGCGGTTACGGCTTGAGGCGCGGAACGCCGCCCGGACGCCCTACTTCTTCTTTTTCTTCTTGCCCTTCCCGCCCTGGTCTTCAACTTCGAAGGTGATCTGCATGTTGACGCGGTAGGAGACGATCTCGCCTCCCTCGATCACCGCCGACAGGTTGTTGACATTAGCGGACCTCAGATGCCGCACGGTTTTCGAGAAGCGCGAGACAGCGGTCTGCATCGCATCCTCGAACGATTTGGACGACTCCGTCAGGATCTGCTCCGACTTCATCACCGCCATGGCTGGTCTCCCAAGATAAGCGCGACAAGACAAACGCGCGCGTGATTGTCATACAATGCGCCTCTCTTGGGGCGCGAGTAGCGGCGGCGACCGCGCTGTCATATGACAGTGCCGACGGAATGGCATGGGAGAAGACGATGCGCCTTTCGGTATGCATCGCGGCAGGGCTGGCGCTGACATTCCCGGCGTGGGCGCAGCCGCTGGATCCGAAGAAATCCGCCGACCAGGTGCAGCGCTACCTGCAGGTGCTGACCACCTGCCAGACCCAAGGCCTCACCGACATGATCGATCCGGAGGTCTCCTCCATCGGCCTGCGCGGCGCCTTTGCACAGTCGCGCCCGCTCTATGTGCAGGCGGTGCAGGCGCAGTGCGCGATGGGCGTGAAGCTGGACCTGCAGACCAAGATTCTTCGCCACAGCGAGTTCAATGATATTGCGATCACAGCCCTGGAGCTCACCGGGAGTTCTGTCGTCGCAGGCAAGACGACGCCGGCGGACCTGCGCGTGACGCTGGTCCTGCGGCGTGGCAGCGATGGCGTGTGGCGCATCCTTCACACGCAAACAGCGACGGCGTTCTGATGGCGAGCTTCATCACGACCGAGATCAAGGGCCGGGTCGCGATCGTTCGGTTCGACCGGGGCGACAAGTCGAATGCGCTGTCGGCCGAAGCGATCCGTCAAATGACCGAGGCGGCGCGCGGTTTTCATGCACTGCCTGAGATTTCGGCTGTGATCCTGACCGGGCAGGCAAAAACCTTCACGCTGGGCGCGGACCTGAAAGACCCGGCCTCGCGAGACCTGCGCAAACAGAAACTGGCTGAGCGTCGCATCTCGCTGCGGGCCGGGCCGGAGATGTGCGAGGCATGGGAGAAGGTGGACGCCATTACCATCATGGCGATCGAGGGGTGGTGCGTGGGCGGCGGCGCGGCGCTCGCGGTTGCGTGCGACCTGCGGGTGATGGGCAGGTCTGCCAAGGTCTACGTGCCCGAGGTGGCGCGCGGGATGAACATGAGCTGGGGTTCTATCCCGCGCATGACGGCGCTGGTGGGTCCGGCGCGGGCGAAGCGCCTCGCGGCGCTGTGCGAGAAGGTCGACGCGGAAACGGCGCTGAGCTGGGGCCTTGCCGATGCGGTGGCTGAAGACGGCCAGGCGCTGGCGCGGGCGATGGAGTTTGCCGAGGCGGCGGCCAAGCTTCCACCTAGCGCGGTGAAGCTGGTGAAGCAGGACGTCAACGTCGCCGCCTTCGCCCTGTCGCGCGCCACGGCGCATCGCGACCTCGAGGCTTTCGCGCTTATGGAGCAGTCGGAGGATTTCGCTGAGGGCGTCGCGTCCTTCCTGGAAGGCCGCGATCCGAAGTTTACGGGCGACTAGCCGGCCGCGAGCCAGGCATCCACCGCGGCGGCGCGTGCGCGGGCGACGGGCGCGAGGCTTCCATCCTTCAGCTTCAGCGAAATGCGGCCCGGCTTGCGTTCAACACTGTCGAGCGCGGCGCGCGCAATCCACCAGGAACGGTGCGTGCGAATGCCGTCTTCCTTTTCCAGCAAGCGCTCCGCTTCGCCGATCGCCATGTGGATCAGCGTTGCGCCGCGATCGGTGTGGATGCGCAGATAGTGATCGTCGGCCTGCACGGCGAGGACGCGGGCGTTGCGGAATTCGGGCGGCAGGAAAGCGGCCATTGGCGCGGCGGGGCTCGCGACCACCGTGGCGTCGGCATGGGAGGGCTGGCGCAGCAGGAAGCCATCGCCCAGCAACCTCCGCGCCAAGAAGGTGAGCATGAGGTTTATTCCCAGCGTCTCGGCGCCGAGCGTCAGCCAGCTGACCTTCGAGTCCGTGGAGGACAGGGCCTCCAGGCTGAGGCGGGCGGCGAAGGTGGTGGGGATGGCGGCCAGGGTGGCGGCCAGGGCCAGGATAGCCCAGCCCGGCCAGCGGATGACACGCGCCAAGCCGGCCTCGGTCAGAAGCGTCGCCGAGGCGCCGACGATGGCGCAGATGCCGAAGTGGGCGATTCGTGACAGCAGGCTGGGCTGCGTGAACATGGTGCCGAACGGACCGCTGAGGCTGGCCAGCGCCACCCAGGCGCCAAGGAAGGCCAGCCCTGCCGGCCAGGTCATCGAGCGGCCGGCGGTTCCGTTCGCGGAACGTGAAATGCTGTCTGCCGCCATTGGCGAAACCCTGCTGCCGTTCGCGAAATCACCCGAGATATGCGCGGCTTTTTGGGCGACGCAAGACCTCCACACACCACATCCGGATTTCAGTC
>DASZSI010000153.1:0-2614 GCA_035548775.1 Hyphomonadaceae bacterium | reverse complement strand
CCCACGACAAAGAACGTCGCGCCGATCGTCCCCATCACCAGGTAGTTGAACGCGGCGGGCAACGCCCTGCGATCTATTCCGGCCCCCATCGCCACCAGCGCATAGGTTCCGATCGACGAGACTTCGAGAAAGACGAATGCGTTGAACGCATCGCCCGTCGCCACGACGCCCAGCAGGCCCGTCTCGCACAACAGGAAGCCGGACAGGAAAAGCCGGTGCCGTGGCTTGGGAACCTCGGCATCCAGCGAATGGCCGGAAAACAGCGCCGCCATCACAGCGATGAACGAGATCAGCAGCGCCATCATCGCGCCCAGCCCGTCGATGCGGAACGCGATGCCCAGCGGCGGCGCATAACCGCCGATGGCGTAGTTGACCACGCCATGCCGCGCGACCTCTCCCGCCACCGCCAGCGCCATCCAGCCCGCGAAGACCGAAGCAGTCACCGTGATCATCCAGCCCCATCGCGCATTGGGCGACATAGCGGCGGCGCATGCCCCGATCAGCGGTCCGGCCGCCATCAGGACAGGCGCCTGCGCCGTCAGCTGGACCGGCGCGACATAGAGAGCGTCAAAGCCGATCACGATGCCGAACCCGCCTCTCGGGCGCCGGCGCGGTCCTGCGCGGCGATTTCATCGGACTCGATGGTTGCGTAGGACTCCCGGATGCGCACCGCGATCGCAAGGCCAACCGCCAGCGTCGCCACGCCGACCACGATGGCTGTAAGGATCAGGACATGCGGCAGAGGATTGGAATAGACCACGCCGTCAACCCCGTGCTGGGCCACATAGTCAGGGTCAAGCTGTTGCGCCAGCGCCTTCGCCGCCGGGCCGTCAGCGCCTATTCGGATGGCGGCGGTGCCGCCCGACACCTTGGCGAGGCTGATGAAGAACAGTCCCGTGGCGGTCTGGAAGACCGCGAGGCCGATCATCCGCTTGATCAGGTTGCTCGTCGAAAAGACGATGAACAATCCTGTCATCATCACCACGATCACGGCGACATAGTTGAGGTGAGACAGGACCCAGGTCATCGCCGCACCCCCCTCACCGTCGATGCAGCCCGCCCGGCGAAGGAATAGAACAGCGTCACCATGGTCGCCGCGACCGTCAGCAGCACGCCAAGCTCGATGCCGAAGATGCCGGCGAACTGGCCCCAATGATGATTGCCCGGTCCCAGCAGCCAGGCGGGGATCTGCGCCTCGATATCCCGCGGCAGTAAGTGATCATAATCCAGAAACCCGCCGCCGTTCGCGATCGAAACCACGCCAAGCCCGGCATAGACCAGCACGCCAAGCGCCGCGCAGCCGCGGACTAATCCCGCCGGCAGGGCCTTCATCGTCTCGCCAAGCCCGAAGGCCAGCGCGTGCAGGATCACTGCAACCGCAAGAATGACGCCGGCCTGGAATCCGCCCCCCGGACTGATCTCGCCGTGAAACTGAACATAGAAGGCATAGAGCGCGATGACCGGTATCAGCAGCTTTGCCGTCACACGCAGCACCACATGATGCTCTTCCGCGCTTGCCGACAGTCTCCCCGGCGAGCGCTCGACAAAGCCCAGCAGCAACGCGACGCCCACGCCTGCGGCGAAGATAACCGCCGTCTCGCCCAGCGTATCGAAGCCGCGATAGCTGGCCAGAACGGCGGTGACGACGTTCGCCGCGCCGGTATGGCTCGTCGCCTGCTCCAGATAGGCCCGGCCGACATAGGCGTTGGCCGGCGAGGACGGGTTGCCGAAGTCCGGCAGGCCCAGCGCGGCATAGACCAGCACGCCTCCCACCCCCACGGCCAGCAGCGCCGGCGCAATCATCCTGGCCTGGCCATGCTTCTCGCTTTCGCCCCGCGCCAGCAACATCGCGCCCAGAAGCACGATGGTCGAAACCCCGGCGCCGACCACCGCTTCGGTGAACGCCACGTCGGGGGCATCCATCAGCACCAGCCACACCGTCGAGACCAGCGAATAGACGCCCATCAGCACCACGGCGGCCAGCAGCTTGCGCGTGTACGCGATGGCCCCCGCCAGCACGACCAGCATGCCGAGCAGGACAAGCTCCATCGCAAGGTTGAGATCGAGGCCCGCGATCATTCGATCGTCCCCCCGTCATCCTTCGGCGGCCAGGCCTGCGGCGCGGCGCCGTCGCGAGAGGCCGGCCTGGCCGGATCCTTCTCGCCGGCCCTCATGATGCGGAAAGCGCCGATCCACGGCGTATAGCCCGAACTGTGCGCGGCGTTCGCCAGCGCGTTGGCCGCAGCCGGACTGGTGATCAGGATAAGCACCCAGACCAGCACGAGCTTCAGTGTAAGGAACTGCGCCCCGGCGATGAGGCCGAGACCCAGCAGCATCAGCGTCGCCCCGCCCGTGTCGGTGATCGAAGCTGCGTGAATGCGGGTGTAGACGTCCGGAAAGCGCAAGACGCCCAAAGCGCCTAGGATCGAGAGCAGCGCGCCCGCGATCGCAAATCCGCCCCCGGCAAGCGCGAGAAGGTCAGCCATCGGCCGCCTCCCCGCTTTTCGTGCTGCACAGCGGCTCGGAAAGCGAGCCGTAGCGGAAGAACTTCATCAACGCGATGGTCGAGACAAAGTTGATCAGCGCGTAGACGATCGCAATGTCCAGGAAATCG
>DASZSI010000152.1:0-1888 GCA_035548775.1 Hyphomonadaceae bacterium | reverse complement strand
GTTCGACCCGTTCCTTGTTCAGTAGGATCATCAGCGTCGCGCTCGCCATCGCGAAGACGATCGACTCAAAGTGGATGGCGCCGAACCAGCTGAAGAGCCTGGGCGGATTGCCCAGCACCAGCTCTCCGGTAATGAGATCGTGCGAACCGCCGAGATAGACGAGGCTGTGCAGAATCAGCACTCCGATCATGGGCCAGAGGGCGTTCAGCTTCTCCCGGCGCGCCCGCGTGAGCTCCCATGCGCTGGCGGGCAGATAGATGCACCAGGTCGAGAAGCTTACGAGAGTCGACCAGGTCCCGGGCTCGTGGCCGAATAGTTGCGCCAGCGGTCCGGCCGCGCCCCAGGCGACGATGCCGGCCAAAAGGGCAAAGACCGGCACGCGGCGTCTGTTGAACTGCCGGATGCCGCCCCAGAACAGCGCCGGCGCCACGGTCGAAATCCCGACGCCCGTGGCAATTCCCAGAGACTGCCCGGTTGCCAGCCCGGCGATGAGCAAGGCCACACCCAGGGACGCCGCGAGACTGCCCACGGCCCACCAGAGCAGAGACAGGGCGGTCCGCGTCTGAACCCACGCGCCGAACAGGAAGATCGACGCCAGCGCCGCGGCAAAGCTGCCGGGTATCATGAGCGTCAGGGTGTCGACGTGCATGGCAGTCCACCTTTGGTGGGCGGTTCCCCCAATGACTCAGGCTGGGTCAGGAACGGGCGAAATACTGGCGGAACCCGGTTCGCCTGAGCGAAAGACTAGACAACAATGGAATGAATAGTCTTAACGGCCGGCAATGATTTGTGCCGGCAGGGCGACCGCCATCGATTTGGGCTGTGGACGCCGTCGGTCCGGGGTCAGAAATAGCGCGGGTGGAGCCTATTCGGCCGCCTGGCGCGCCGGTCGCTTTGGCTTTGCCGGTCGGCGCGCCATCACTTCCTTGAGGAACTTGCCGGTATACGACCGCTTGTTCTCGATAATGTCCTCAGGTGTGCCAACTCCGACGACCTCACCGCCGCCGTCGCCACCTTCGGGGCCCATGTCGATAATCCAGTCGGCCGTCTTGATGACCTCCAGGTTGTGCTCGATGACGACGACGGTGTTGCCGTTGTCGACAAGCTCGTGCAGGACCTCGAGAAGCTTGGCGATGTCGTGGAAGTGCAGGCCGGTGGTGGGCTCGTCGAGCATGTACAGCGTGCGGCCCGTGGCGCGCTTGCTGAGCTCCTTGCTGAGCTTCACGCGCTGCGCTTCTCCGCCCGACAGCGTCGTTGCCGGCTGGCCGACCTTGACGTAACCGAGCCCGACGCGCTGGAGGGTCGCGAACTTTTCCCGGATCGCGGGCACAGCGGCGAAGAATTCGGTCGCCTCATCGATGGTCATGTCGAGCACGTCGGCGATGGACTTACCCTTGAACTGCACCTCGAGCGTTTCTCGGTTGTAGCGCTTGCCCTTGCAGACTTCGCAGGTGACGTAGACGTCGGGCAGGAAGTGCATCTCGATCTTGATGACGCCGTCGCCTTCGCACTTCTCGCAGCGGCCGCCCTTGACGTTGAAGCTGAAGCGGCCGGGGCCGTAGCCGCGCGCCTTGGCCTCTGGAAGGCCGGCAAACCACTCGCGCAGCGGGCCGAAGGCGCCGGTATAGGTCGCGGGGTTGGAGCGCGGCGTGCGACCAATCGGGGACTGGTCAATGTCGATGATCTTGTCGAGAAACTCGAGGCCGGTCAGGTGGTTATGCGGCGCCGGATTGACGCGCGCGCCGTTCAGCCGGCGGGCCATGGCCTGATACATCGTGTCGATCATCAGGGTGGACTTGCCGCCGCCCGAAACTCCGGTGACCGCCACGAAGAGGCCGAGCGGCACATCGACCGAAACGTTCTTGAGGTTGTTTCCGGTCGCCCCATC
>DASZSI010000151.1:0-10973 GCA_035548775.1 Hyphomonadaceae bacterium | reverse complement strand
CCGGTGCGGTCGTGAATCTCGCGCAGCCAGCGGCGCAGGTCCTTGCGCACGCGGGCGTCGAGAGCGCCGAAGGGTTCGTCGAGCAGGAGCACGGAAGGCTCGATCGCGAGTGCGCGGGCGAGCGCCACACGCTGGCGCTGGCCGCCCGAAAGCTGGGACGGATAGCGCCGCTCGAGCCCTGACAATTGCACCAGGTCGAGCAGCTCGAGCACGCGGCGTTTGATCTCGGCTTCCTTAAGCCTGTTCTTGCGCCGCGCGCGCAGGCCGAAGGCGACGTTGTCCATGACCCGCATGTGCTTGAACAGAGCGTAGTGCTGGAAGACGAAGCCGACGCGGCGTTGCTGGATCTTGCCTTCGGATGCGTCCTTGCCGTCAAAGAAGATCGTGCCGGTGTCGGGAATCTCGAGGCCGGCGATGGTGCGCAGCAGCGTGGTCTTGCCCGAGCCGGACGGGCCCAGCAGCGCGACCAGCTCGCCCGACGCGACATCGAGCGAGACGTTGTCGAGCGCGGCCATGCCGGCATAGCGCTTGTTCACATTGGCGACGCGGACCTGCATGCGACTCCGGGATCAGTGGCGCCGCTGGGCGGCAAGTTCGCCCGCAAAGCGGGCTTCCAGCACCGTCTTGATCGCCAGTGTTACCAGCGCGAGGGCGGCGAGCAAGGACGCCACGGCAAACGCCGCGGCCGCCTTGTTGTCGTTGTAGAGAATCTCGATGTGCAGCGGCAGGGTGTTAGTCTGGCCGCGAATATGGCCCGAGACCACGGAAACCGCGCCGAACTCGCCCATCGCACGGGCGTTGCAGAGCAGCACGCCATAGAGCAGGCCCCATTTCACGTTTGGCAGCGTGACCTGGAAGAAGGTGCGCCAGCCGCCGGCGCCGAGCGAAACGGCCGCCTCCTCCTCCGTCGAGCCCTGCTGCTGCATGAGCGGTATCAGTTCGCGCGCGATGAATGGGAAGGTGATGAAGATCGTGGCGATAACGATGCCGGGCACGGCGAACAGGATCTTGACGTTGTGCTCGATCATCCAGGCGCCCATTGGCGTGTGCTCGCCGAACAGGAGGCTGTTCGCGCCGAACAGCAGGACGAAGATGAGACCCGACACCACCGGCGAGACGGCGAAGGGCAGATCGATCAGCGTCACCAGGATCGCCTTGCCCTTGAAATCGAACTTGGCGATCAGCCATGACGCGGCGAGGCCGAAGACCAGGTTGGCCGGAACGGCGATGCCGGCGACCAGGAGGGTAAGCTGCAGCGCCGACAGCGTGTCCGGCATGGCGAGCGCCTTGAGATAGACGCCAATCCCCGCGCTGAGCGCCTGGAAGAAGACCACCGCCAGCGGCGCGATCAGCATCAAGGCCAGGAAAGTCAGGGCAACGCCAAGCAGGAGGCCGCGCGTGATCGGGCCTTCGCCGATCGGCGTGCGGCGCGGCTTTTTCGCCGGCGTCGTCGACGGGTCCGGCTCGGGCGCAGGCGGCGCGAGGGTTGCGGCGGACTCAGACATGGCCAAACCACCTGCGGCTCCAGGCCTGCAGCAGGTTGATCACCAGGAGCATGGCGAAGGACATGATCAGCATGATCGCTGCGATTGCCGTGGCGCCGGCATAATTGTGCTCCTCCAGCCGGATGACGATCAGCAGCGGAGCGATCTCGGACTTGAACGGCAGGTTGCCGGCGATGAAGATGACCGAGCCGTATTCGCCGACACCACGCGCGAAAGAGAGCGCAAAGCCGGTGAGAATGGCCGGGAAGATCCCCGGCATGATGACGCGCGTGACGGTGCGCCAGCGTCCCGCGCCAAGCGTGGCGGAAACTTCCTCGGTCTCACGGTCGATCTCTTCGAGGACGGGCTGGACCGTGCGGACGACAAAGGGCAACCCGACAAAGATCAACGCAACCACGACGCCAAGCGGCTGGAACCCGACTTTCACGTGGAAGAGACTTTCGAGCAGCGCCCCGAACGGTCCGTTGGGCGCATAAAGCGTCGCAAGGGCGATACCGGCCACGGCGGTCGGCAAGGCGAACGGCAAGTCCACCGCCGCATCGAGCCAGCGCCTTCCGGGAAACCTGTAGCGCACCAGCACCCAGGCCACGAGTACGCCGAACACGGTGTCGACCACCGCCGCGATCAAGGCCGAGCCGAAAGACAGTTTCAGCGCGAGCAGCACGCGCTCGTTGAATGCGATCTTCCAGAAGCCATCCCAGCCCAGGCTGGCGGACGAAAAAGCGAGTCCCGCGAGCGGTATCAGGACGATGAGGCACAGGTATGCGACCGTGTATCCCAGGCTCAGGCCGAAGCCCGGCAGGACACTGCGCCGCCGCCAGCGGAAAGTTTGCGCCCCGTCCGGCGCAAGAGCCGTCATGGAATAGTCCGTCACCTATTTCGTGGGCTGATAGATCTGGTCGAACACGCCGCCTTCGTCGAAGTGCTTGGGCTGGACCTGCGCCCAGCCTCCGAACACCGGATCGTCGATCTTCAACATGTCGATCTGCTTCAGTCGGGCGACGTCGGCCGGATCCGCATCGGCGGGAGTATTAGGACGATAGAAGTGCTTGGCGATGATCTTCTGGCCGGCTGGGCTGTAAAGATATTGCAGGTAGTCCTGTGCCACCTTGAGCGTGCCATGCCGGGTTGCGTTGCCTTCCACCACGGCGACGGGCGGCTCTGCGAGGATCGACATCGACGGGTAGACGATTTCGAACTTGTCGGGGCCGTTCTCCTGCAAGGCCAGGAAGGCTTCATTCTCCCATGAGATCAGCACATCGCCGATGTCGCGCTGGGCGAAGGAGGTAAGCGCGCCACGGGCGCCGGTGTCGAGCACCGGGGCGTTCTTGTAGATCGTGCCGACGAAGTCCTTCACCTTGGTCTCATCGTTGTTGAATTTCTTCATGCCCCAGGCCCAGGCAGCCAGGTAGTTCCAGCGCGCGCCGCCTGACGTTTTCGGATTTGGCGTCACCACTTTTACGCCAGGCAGAGCAAGGTCGCCCCAGTCATGGATGTTCTTCGGATTGCCCTTGCGAACAAGAAATACGATGGTCGAGGTGTAGGGCGCGGAGTTCGCGGGCAGCTTGCTGCGCCAGTCGGCCGGGATTTTCTGCGTCTGCTTGGCGATGATGTCGATGTCGCCCTGAAGCGCCAGCGTGACAACATCCGCATCGAGCCCGTCGATCACCGCCCTCGCCTGCTTGCCTGAGCCGGAATGCGACATCGAGACTTTCACAGACTTGCCGTCGTCGGTCTTGTACTGGGCGGAGAACGCCGCGTTGAAATCCTCGTACAGCTCACGCGTCGGATCGTAGGACACGTTGAGCAGGGAGACTTCGCCGCTTGCCGTCGAAGACGAGGGTCCTCCGCACGCGGCAACGAGAAGCGCCGCGCCGAGTGCCAGAACAAGCTTGCGCATGGGAGTCCTCCGAAGGGCTCCCTATTACACTAGTGCTCAGGTCGAGTTTGTCAAAGCTAAGGGCTAGGCGACGGCATCGCGCAAATAGGGCGGCACGCGATGGCCGATCGCGTCCGCGATCGTGGTGCGATCGAGCACGCCGCGTGTCACATCCGCAACCTGCGCGAAGACGCGGCGCACTTCGCAGCTTGCCTCTTCATGACAGTCCTCGCACCGGCGATACGCGATCTTCGACAGGCACGGCAAAGGCGCGATCGGGCCGTCGATGATGCGCAAAACTTCGCCGAACGAAATCGTGTCGGCAGGCCGCAAAAGCCCATATCCACCGGCCTTCCCGCGTCGTGACGCGACGAGGCCCTGATGCTTGAGATCGAGCAGGATCTGCTCGAGGAATTTCTTCGGGATGTTTTCGTTCTCGGCGATGTCGCCGATGAAGGTGGGCTGTCCCGGCGGCTGCTTGGCGAGAGCCACCAGCGCCCTCAGAGCATACTTCGCCTTCTGGGAAATCATCGCCGCCGTCTGACCTTCCACCCCCAACGCCGAAACGCGATTACGCGCTCCGCGTTCCTAAAACTATATCGACTTTGTAGAGTTAGTAAACGTCCGCAAACGCGTGATTTCCCGAGGGTCGCGGGGCCGGGTGCCTATTTCGCGGGCAGCAAGAAGACTTCCTGGGTGGGGTCTCGCTGAAGCCGCGCCGCATCGCGAGTCGATGCGAAGACGATCGCGCCGCCGGCCGTGGCGGGCCAGGTGTTGTTGCCCCTTGCGCTGATCAGTCGTCCCGCATCCCAGACGCCGTCGCGCATCACGGATGTCATCACGCGCCAGCGCCAATCGGCGGAGCGGGAATCGTACCACACCGCGCGCACCGCGCCGTCCGCGTCGAGCCCCAGGCGCACGCGCTGGCTCATGGCGAGAGCATCCGGTGCGAGCGTGACGGGCGCGGCGAACGTCGCGCCGCCATCATCCGATCGAGCCGCCACGACGGAGAGATTCTTGCCGGCGGGAGACAAGCCTTTGGTCTCCCACGCGATGACGAGGTCGCCCTTCGGCGTGAATGCGACGTCGGGATGACGGTCCGCCATGTCGTCGGCGCCGAGACTGTGTTGCGACGGCGTGACGGTTTCCGGATCGAGCATTGCGTACATGATCTGCCAATTGTCGGGGTTGGTGCCGGCGGCCTTTTCCGATCCGGTCCACAGCGGATCGATGTCGGTGCGGTTGTCCTGCCATACGACGGCGTAGCGCCAGCCGGACGCATCGGTGGCGACCGCCGGCCAGACGGATGCGGGATAGCGTGCGGATCGTGTATCGTCCGACGAGCCGGGCCCAAACGTCTTCCCCTCGCGCGACAGGTTGCGTGGTTCGGTATCTGCGCCGACCTGCTCGACCATGATGTCGAACGGCTCACCCGTCTTGATCTCTTGCCACACGACAACGGGCCGGCCGGAACGGATAATCGCGATGTCGGGATGTTCGGCGCGGCCTTCGATAGCGCGTACAGTGGCCACGGCATCCCAAGTTCTGCCGCCGTCGCCGGAATGGCGCATGCGGATCTGAGGACGGTGCGGGACCTGCCGTGCGTCTTCCTGCCAGACGACAAACACGTCTTTCCCATTCGCCGCGACTTTCGGGAAGCGCGCCGGCGCCGGGCCGCTCAACACCTGCTGGGCGCCGCCATTGCTGTAGACAATGCGGCTCGCGCCATGGCCGTGCGCCTCGGCGACAACGTGGGTAACGCCGCCGGCCATAGCCACGTTGGGGAAACCGGTGAAGGCGCCCGGAGCGCCGAGCCTGAGCCCGGCGCCATCATCACCGCCGGTATCGGGCGGAAGCGGAAGTTCGGCGTTCGCGATTGCAGGCGCGGCAGAGATGAAGACAGGCGAGACCACGGCCTGCAGCAGCATCGCCTTGCCTGTCGGCGCAGGATCGGTGGAACCGCGCGGCGGATCGGGAATGCCAAGTCCGCGTATCTCGGCGCGATACCAGTCGGGCTGGTCGCCAGCGGTGATGTCGAGCGTGAAGGTCTCGTCGTCGGTTGAGGGTTTGAATGTCCTGAACGCGCCTGCACTGCGTCCCGGCTTGCGGTAGACCAGAACATCCATGCCGGCCGCATGCTGGGCGCGGATGCTTATACGGCCGGTCGCGCCCGGCTT
Source organism: Hyphomonadaceae bacterium (assembly GCA_035548775.1). GTDB lineage: Bacteria > Pseudomonadota > Alphaproteobacteria > Caulobacterales > Hyphomonadaceae > UBA7672. The sequence continues at coordinate 5,412 of DASZSI010000151.1, read as the reverse complement.
GGCGATCAACTCGTCGCCGCCAACGCCTGTCGCTCCGCCGATATTCGCCGTCAGCGTCATCATCGGCCCGCCGGGGCGGATCGAGAGAGATGTGTGCCCGGCCCTCAAGGCATCGACCACGCCGCGTTCGGTCTTCGCCTCGGCCAGCACGCTGGTGGTGGGGAAGCCGGGCCCCTGCCTGTCCCAGAGCTCGCGGAAATGGCTGTCGCTGGCGCCGGCCACGCCATAGCGGTAGCCGGCGTTCCAGCGGTTTTCAGAGTAGGCGATTTCCTTTTCGACATCGCTGGCTTTGTTCCAGATCTCGACCAGGTCGACGCCGATCACGCTCGCACGCGCGTTCATCGAGCCGTCCGGGTTGGTTTCGCCGTCATCGGGGTGAGCGATGGTCCAGTTGGCGTCCTGCGAGTGCGCGTCCCAGATCGATTGCTGGATGTGGGCGAAGGCTTTGCGGTCGACACCCTGCACGATGGAATCGACTGCGCCATGAACCGTTGCGTGCGGAGCGCCATTGGCCTCTTCGCCAGGGATCAGCAAAAGCTTCGAACTCTGCCAAAGCGGATCGTAATACTGGTCGAACGTCCGGTGGTCGGTGAGAGGGACAAAGTCGAGGCCCTGTTTTTCCGCCTGCCCGATCTGGTCGGCAATCGAGACGTTGCCCTTGGCGCGATCCTTCGATCTCTGCCGCGGCAGGCTGCCGTCGCTGGAATGATCGTCGTGGACGTGAAGATCGCCCTTGAGCCACTGAGCCTGATCAAGCCTGTCCCGCTGCGGCGTGCTGGTGGTCTGGCAAGCCGCGGCGGCCGCGATCATCACGGCGGCGGAAAGTCTCAATCCTCGCATGCCCGGCCCTCCGCACACGGGAGGTAGAAGGGCAGCATGACAGGTTGATGATCAAGGTCGCGTTTAGTCCGCTGACCGCGCCTTGGGAAAAGCCCTATGGACCAGGAGGTGATGTTCCAGTTCGGCGATGGCTTCGGTCGCCTCTCCCATCCGGTCCTTGATGGTGGAGATCGCAACGCCAGCTTGCGCCGGGCTGGCGTTGCCCGCTTTGCCCAACTGTTCCGCGGCCGCGCAGGCCTCGCCCAGCGCCATCGCGCCGATCGAGAGCGCCGCGCCCTTGATACCGTGCGCGGCATCCGCCCATTGCTGGGGCGGCAGGTGGGGATCCAGCATCCGGCCCCACATGTCGTAGGACTGCCGGAAAATGCCCAGGGCCTCCGCCGCAAGCGCGGCGTCGCCGCCGGTCATGGTCTGCAGTTGAGAAACATCCAGAATGTCGGCCATCCCCGGCCTCCTTTCCCCCGACTCTCAGGGTGCTAAGACCCGGATAATGTCAGGTTAAGTTAGCGGCTGAACGGGCCGTTCACCCTGGCTTCAAGTTGGAGTCGAGACACTTCGATCCAATTGAACCCCGGAGGACGTGGGGTGCTACGGGAGAAGCCTATGCTTCGTAAGTCTCTACTTCTTGCCGCGGCGGTGATGCTCGCATCCGCCCCGGCTTTCGCGCAGAGCCACCGCGGCGGCGACCGTGGCGGCGATCACAATCGCGGCGGCGGCAACGCTCCGGCGGCCAGCCACGCGCCGAGCGGTGGAAACGGCGGCGGGGGCCGCAATTGGTCCGGAGCCAACAATGGCGGAGGGAATCGCTTCAACCCGCCGAACAATGGCGGCAATCGCAGCAGCGGCCAGGCCTGGAACAACAATGGCGGATCGCGCGGCGATGGGAAACGCCCAAGCGGCAACCGCAACACATATCCGCCCCTGTTCGCCGGCCAGCGCAACGACCACCGCGGCGACGATCACCGTGGAGGCGACCGGAACGATCACCGGGGCGATCGGGATCGCGATCATCGCACCGTGAACAATTACTATTACGACCGCGACCATTACCGCAGCCGGAGCAATGTGAGCCTTGGCTTCCTCTTTGGTTCGCCCGGGTATTACGACCCGTTTTACTACGATTATCCGGTCTATTCCTCGTACGGGTATAATGACTGGGGTCTCGCGCCTTACGAGTGCAGGTACTTCACCGAGTTCGGCTATTGGTACGGCCGGCCGGCGGACATTGAGATTCGGCGCTGCGCGGATGCCTGGGGCAGTGTTTACGTGGTGGACAGCGCCAGGCGGCTTTACCGCTATCGCTAGCGCCGGTCAGAAAGCGTAGCTTTCGGGACGCATCGGCCCCTATTCCATGGCGGCCGCCGAATTTTCGCCTTGATGCGGCGCGACAACCGCCGCACAACCTTTCGGGTAAGGGGTAGGCCCGATGATCGACGTCATAGTCAATATGCGGGATGCGGTGTTCGCGGCTCTTGTGGCCTGGACAGGCGCGGCGGACGGCACCGCTGCGATCACGCCGGCCAAGGACAAGGCGGCGACCGTGGCGACGCACGGCAAGCCGGCGCCGATCGAAAAGCCGGTCGAGCAGCCGCAGCCGAAACTCTACTAGAATCGGCGCGAGTCCGGGGCGAACCTCGCGTTTACCGGGATTTTGAGCGATTCATTGCGCCGGCGACGTGATCCGGCCCCCTCGGCGTTCACGAAAAACCTGAAAAACCCTGGCGCCGGGCTGACTCTCAAGTCTTTTCAGAGGGCTTCTCTCCTGCGACATTGGCCGGAAGGGGATCATTACCGCGCCAGGGAGCTGGCGCGCGTTCGCCACACTGGCTTGTTGTCCATCTGCCATCATGACCGAAGACTACGACCGCCGAGCCAATCCGCGCATCCGCGCCCAGCTTGAAGCCGCCCGAACCGCGGGAGCTTGGATGCCGTGGGCGGGCGCCGCCCTTGCCGTGCTGCTGTGGGGTGGAACCCTGGTCTGGGTCGTCGCCGCGATCGGGATCGACAAGATCTTCCTTCAGCCGCCCCTGGTGCTGGCAGGCGGGTTCGCCGCCCTGCTCGCGCCGGGCCTCGCATTGATCTGCGCCGGGGTGATGGCGCGCGAGAGCGCGCGGTCGTCCCAAGCCAACGCCGTGGTCCTGGCCTCCGCCCGCCAGTTGCTCGATCCCGCCGACATGGCGCGCCAGGAAGCTTCATCGGTCGCCGAAGCGGTCGCGCGCGAGACCCAGAACATCAACCGCGCCATCGCCGATACGCGCCAGCGCCTCGACGGCCTGAAGCACGACATCGAAACCAGCGTCACCGCCGCGCTGAAGGCAGCCGAGATCGTCCGCGCCGATTCGGAAGTGCTGGTTCAGAAGATGAGTTCCGAGCGGCAGAGCATGACGCAGCTGGCCGAGTCGCTGCGCAACCAGTCCGAAAGTCTCGCCAAGGCGATCCCGCGCCACGCCCAGATGATGTCGGAAGCCGCCCGCGCGGCGCAGGACCAGGTGCGCCAGGCCGACGCCACGTTGGACCAGCGCCTCAAGGATCTCGACGAGACGGCAGGCCACCTGGCGGAGCGGATCGGCCAGCTTGACACCATGGGCGCCGAAAGCCGCAAGCGGGCGCAGAACCTAGGCGCGGCGCTGATGCGTCTCGACGAACAGCTGGTGCAGTCGACCCGCATGGTCGAAAGCGCCTCGAAAGCCGGCGAGCTTGCCTCGGCGGCTGCGAAGTCGACCGCCGAGAGCCTGCGCGATGCGATGTCGGATGCGCTGGGCGCCGCGATGAAGGCGACCGAGACCATCAACGCGCGCTCGGCCCAGGCCTCGGAAGATGCACGCGATGCCATGGCGCGCCTCAAGGAGGCCGGCCTGCAGGCGGAGGCCACCACGCGCGCGGCGGCGCTCGCCGCGAAGGCGCACGTCCATGAGACCGAGCAGCGGGTCAACCAGATTTCCGAACTGATGTTCCGGGCCTCGACCAAGGCGGCGACGGTGGCCGAGGGCGGGCTGGAGCGCCTGAAGGAGCGGATGGAGCAGGCCTCGCAGCTGATCGGGCAGATGCGAGACGAGCCGCACGCCTCAACCGTCGATGACCTCGTGCTTGCGCCGGAGAAGCCGCAACCGTCGATCGACGACCTGCTTCTGGAAAAGGCCATTCCGGCCGCTTCGCCGCCGGCCCCGGGTCATTCTCCGTCAGTGTCGCCATTGTTCTTCGGCGCCGAACGCGATGCGCCCGCGCGGGAGCAACCCAAGTTCGAGCAACCCAGGCAGGAAGCCGCGCGGCGCGAGACGCCCCGGCAGGAGACGCGGCCCGAACCGCCCTGGCACGAACAGACGAGGCCCGAGCCTCATCGCGCCGAACCGGTGCGGCACGAACAGCCGCGCTATGAAACGCCCAAGTATGAGCCGCCCAAAAACGAACAGCCCAGGCAGGAAGCGCGCCCCCAACCCAAGCTCGACCCGATCTGGTCTGAGCCGATGCCGCAGCCCAATCGCCCGGCCGCGACCGCGAAGCCGCCCGCCTACTCCTTCGAGACGCCGCGCGAGACGCCAAGGCCCGCGCCCGAGCCGGCCGCGGCTGACGATGATGAACTGGTGCTCAATCATATCGCGTCGCTGCGCCGCCCGGTCGGCGAAGCGAGCCATGATCCGTTCTTCGGCCCCGCCACGCCGCGCGCGCAAGCCCATCGGGACATCTTCGCGGAAATGGACGAGATGCCGGGCCGCATGCGCGAAGAGGCGGCCAGCCTGATGATCGACCGGCTTGACCGGGCCGGTGTTCGCCTTGGCGTGGTGAAGGCCTCCGACCTGCGGCGCATCGCTTCGGCCGCGCACCAGGGCGAGCGCCAGCGCCGCCGCGCCATCCGCGACACGGCGCCGGGCGAGATCCAGCGGGTATCGCGCCTGCTGGACCAGGACCGCGAACTGCAGACCACGGCGCGAACCTTCGTCACGGCCGAGGAGCCTGACGCGCTACGCCTGCTGTCGCTGGCCGAACGCGCACGCGAGGACGCCGCCCCGCGCCTGTCGGCCTTCCTGCTGCTGGACGCGGCGCTGGGCACGACGCTCTAGCAAATGCTTTGCGCTGCCATGGGCGTGGCGCAGCACAGCTTGGTGCGCCAGCGGCGAAGATGCGTGGCGGCAGGTTATCGGCCCATTGAGCGGCAGAAATCGCGGCGTATCGCGCCGTTGGCAGGCTTTCGACCATAGGCGGGACTTGGCCCAATCCAGACTTACACTTGACCGCCTGTTGGGGGTGCTGCGCCTCGTGATACGTAGGAGCCGCCAGCTCACGAGAGCCACAGTATGAGGTTCACACGCTTAAGAGCCATTCTTGGCCTGCTCGCAATATTGCCTGCGGCTGTTAGCGTGCTGTTTGCGGACCAAGTCGCCGATCGAGTTGGTGTGTCATCGAACATAATTACCGTCTGCTGCTTGGTCGTCGTTGTTATCGTGGCACTGGTTTTTCTTCGCGAGCCGATAAGGGAGTTTGAACGCGAACGCTCCAATTTCTCGAAGGCGATGCGAGACGCTGAAGCGGCGCAAGAATCCGAAGTCGTGCCTAAGGATCGAGGAGGGATGGGCA
>DASZSI010000150.1:0-13766 GCA_035548775.1 Hyphomonadaceae bacterium | reverse complement strand
GCCTCGCCAATCTCCTGCAGCACCACACCTTTCTCGCGCTCGATCTCGTCGACGACATGATCCGACTTGAAGATCATGGCGAGCAGGATCTCGACCATCGCTGGCGCATCGGCTGCAAGGCAGCGGACGAAATAGCTGGTGCGCTCGTATTCGGTCGCCGCATTGACCGAGGCGCCGCGGCCCTCGACAGCCTCGGCGATCTCGCGGGCATTCATGCCGCGGGCGCCCTTGAAGGCCATATGTTCGTGGAAGTGGGCGAGGCCGTTCCGTTCGACCGGTTCGTCGCGCGCGCCCGCTCCGACGAATACGCCAACGGCGGCGGTTCGCAGCCCGGGCATCTCGTCGAAGACGATGCGCACGCCGCTTTCCAGCACAACGACTTCGCGAGTGTCGGCCATCAGTGCGTGGCCACGATCTGGTCGATCCGTTTGCGCACGAAGTCCGCGCTCATCGGACCTTTTTCGAAGACTTCCTTGCGAGATGTGAAGTCCGAGGCCCTGTCCGGCAGGCCCATCTTGATGCCCAGCGCACGTTCGACCGTTTCGGGGAATTTCGCCGCGTGCGCCGTCGACAACGTGACCACCGGCCCGTCCGCAGTCCGTCCGCGCCGGGCCGCCGCGAGGCCGACGGCGGTGTGCGGACAGACGACCCAGCCGGTTTCGACATGCGTGCGTTTCATTTCTTCGACCGTCTCGGCATCACTGACGCGCTCGGCCGATATGCCCATGGCGCCAAGCCTGGCGGCTGCTGCTTTCGGTAGGGGCGCCTCACCTTTGGAGGCGAGCAGGGCATAGGCGCTGGCGAGCGCGGCGCCGTCACGGCCCGACGCTTCAAACAGCAAGCGCTCGAAATTGCTTGGCAGCTGGATGTCCATCGCCGGGCTCAGTGTTGGTGTCGTGTGCCCCTTGGTTAGCGGCATACCGGATATGAGGCGCGCCATTGCGTCATTGGCGTTCACGGCCGCCACGCACTCGAACCGCTCCAGCAGGCCGCAGCGCGACGCCACATAAGCCGCCAGCGCATCGCCGAAGTTTCCAGTTGGGACGACGAAGCGGATCGGCCGGTCGCGGCCTAGCTGCGCTTGCGCCTGGGCGAAGTAAACGCTCTGCGCTGCGACGCGGGTCCAGTTGATCGAGTTGACCGCCGCCAGCCGTGTGCGCTGTCGGAATTGATCGTCGGCGAGCAGTTGCTTGAGGATCGCTTGCGTGCCGTCGAAGTCGCCTTCCAGCGCGAGGTTGTAGACGTTGCTTGCACCCGTCGCCGTCATGAACAGGCGCTGGGTGGGGGACACTCGATCGAGCGGGTGCAGGATCACCATGTCGACATGTTTCGAGCCAGCGAACGCCGCCGCAGCCGCGCCGCCTGTGTCGCCGGAGGTGGCGCAGAGGATCGTCATGCGTTCGCCGCGCAGGCCCAGGATGTGATCGTAAAGCTGCGCGATCAGGCGCATCGCGACGTCCTTGAAGGCCAGTGTTGGGCCGTGATGTAGTTCCATCATCCAGCGGCCCCGTCCCGTTTCCACCAGGGGAGCCACCGATTGGTGGGCAAACGGCGCATAGGCGCGCTCCGCCATGCCGCGGATTGCGTCTTGCGGAATGCTGTCGCCGGCGAAGGCGGATAAAACGCGTGTCGCTGTCTCCACATAGCTTGCGGTGGGAGCTGGACGCTCGATCTGCGGATAGGTCTCGGGCGAGAAAAGTCCGCCATCCGGGGCCAAGCCCATCAGACTTGCCGAAACGAAATCGACCGGCGCTGCATTGCCGCGTGTGGAGACGTACTTCATTTCCCTGTCGCGCCCTGCTTCGGACCTTGCCTGCGGAAGCGCAGGCGACCTGCCCGCGCGTGAAAGAGGCCGTATATCACCAGAAGGCCGATCGCCATCCCGAACCACGTAATGGCGTAGCCGATATGGCCTGAAGGGGGCGTCCGCGTCAGATGGTCCGGCATGCCGGTCAGGGGGGTCACGACATAGCGGGCATCGAGATTGGCGATCCCCAGTGCGGAGGCCATGCCAACGGAATCGAACCAGTGCCACTCATTGCTCGCTGGCGTGTTTTCCGCGGCCATCCATTGCTTGGCCGGCCAGGGCTCGACCAGATATTTCGTCGCCGCGACCGGTTTGGCTGGCGGTCCTTGCTCGGCGCCCATCGCCAGCGGCTCGAAGCCAGTTTCCGCCAATACAGTTTTGCCGCACGACAGGGATACCGCCTGGAAGCCGCGCCAGCCTGCATCGCCTGCTGCATCATGGCCGAATACGCGCAGCGATTTACCGGTTGCGGCAGGAGGCGCCACCACCTTTCCCTCGGCGTTCGCAGCGCCACACACTGCGCTGTCGATATTGCCCGGAGCGGCAGCCGAAGCCCTTTCGAAATCGGTGATCAAGCCTTCTTTCCACTTGGCGCGATCGAGCTGCCATACGCCAAGCGCGATCAGCGCCGCGAACACCGGAATCGTAACCAGCGTCAGGATGGGGAAGGGGCGAAACGTCATGCCGGCGGGTTTAGCGGTCACGGCTCGCGGGCACTAGTCTTCAAACCGCGCTTGGCCAGCCTTGTTGCGCCATTGCAGCGCAAAAAGCGTCGCCTTGAACGGCCGCAACAGCATCATGCAGAAGATTACGGTTACTGGCGGCCAGATAAGGAAATGCACCCATTTGGGCGGCGAGAAGGCCAGTTCAACGAACATCGCGGTCGGGACGATCACGATCAGCGCCGCGAACATGACAAAGAAGGCCGGACCGTCGCCTGCGTCAGCGATCGATAGGTCTGCGCCACACGCATCGCATTGCGTTTTGAATTTCAGGAAGCCGCTGAACACGCGACCTTCGCCACAGTTCGGGCAGCGGCAACGTAGTCCTGCCGAGATCGGGGATACAGCCATCAGGGTCCAGTCGTTGGGGCCGGCCGGTTCACGTCGGCGTTGGCGCCGGCGCAGGGGCAAGCTGATTGTCGATAGGCGAATTTACCTTGTCCGGCCAGTCGTCCTCCGTCCCGACACAGTCGCGGCGAAACGAAGCAGTGACCTCGTCCACTTTACCCTTGTCGGCGGTCGAGAAGATCTCCCAGTCCATTTGGCAGGCGCGGGTGGCAAAGCTGCGCGTGCATTGCGCTGCTGGATCGGGATATCCGTCGCTCGCCTCGCCATAGGTGCATTCGTATCCGGCGGCATTCAGCGATGTGATCGCGTCAGCTCGGGTCATGGGCTTCAGGATAGCCATCGCTGCTTCGGCGAATTCCTTTTCGACCTTTTCTCCGGGTTCGTGTTGCCAGTCATGTGCCTGGTACAGGTCTGCTAGTGTTTTCGGCTGCGCCAACTTTGCGGGCGCGCAAGCCGCGAGGGCCAGCGTAGCCAGGGCGATGTACCGGATCATTGCGTCGTCCTCCCGCCGCCAGCATACAGCAAATCGAGGCGCAGACAGGGCGGATTGGCAGCCCAACCGGGGCTTGGCGCGGCTGGTATTCCCCGCTATCGGGCCAGCAAACGTAGGTAATCATGGAACTGGCGGACTTTGATTTCGACCTTCCGGAGGAGCTGATCGCTCTCCGCCCGGCGTCCCCCCGCGATGCGGCGCGCCTTCTGGTCGTACGTGGCACCGAAGGCAAGCTGGAAGATTGCCTTGTCCGCGATCTGCCTGGCGTCCTGCGCGCCGGAGACGTGTTGGTTGTCAACGACACTCGGGTGCTTCGTGCCGCCCTGATCGGCCGCCGCGCCGCCCGCGAGGCGAAAGCTGCCGACGTGGAGATCGAGTTCAATCTCAACAGCCGCCTTGCCGCGAATGAGTGGAGCGCATTTGCGCGGCCCGGCAAACGCTTGAAGCAAGGCGATGTGGTCGTGTTTGCTCACGGCCTCGAAGCGAAAGTGCAGGGCAAGTCGGACGCCGAAGTGCGACTCAGCTTCAATCGACTTGGACGGGAGCTCGATGCGGCGATCGACGAGGTCGGAGAGATGCCGCTGCCGCCTTACATTGCATCCAAGCGCGCCGTCGATCAGGCGGACGCGAGCGACTACCAGACGTTGTTTGCGCGGGAGTCGGGGTCGGTCGCGGCGCCGACCGCCGGCCTGCACTTCACGCCGGAATTACTCGCGAGCCTTGATCGCGCCGGAGTAGCGCGTGAGACGGTAACGCTTCACGTCAACGCCGGGACATTCCTGCCTGTGAAGGCGGACCGGATCGAGGATCACAGAATGCATGCCGAACGCGCGGATCTATCCGATGAAACAGCTGGGCGGATCAATCAGGCAAGGTCGCAAGGCGCCCGGTGCATACCGGTCGGAACGACTTCCCTGCGTACTTTGGAATCGGCCGGCGCCTCCGGTGCACTGAAAGGCTTTCACGGCGATACAGCCATCTTTATCACGCCCGGCTACAGGTTCCGAATCGCGGACGGGCTCATGACCAATTTCCACTTGCCCAAGTCGACCTTGTTCATGCTGGTAAGTGCGATGATGGGTCTTGATGTGATGAAGCGCGCATACGCACACGCCGTCGAAAGGAAATACCGCTTCTTCTCATATGGCGACGCCTGCCTGCTGTTGCCCAATGGCTGAGTTTCCTTTCCATATTCACGCCACCGATGGCCAGGCGCGGACAGGACGGCTGACGACGCCGCGCGGCGATATCGCAACGCCAGCCTTCATGCCCGTAGGCACGGCCGGCACGGTGAAGGCGCTTTATCTCGATCAGGTTCGATCGGCAGGGACCGATATTATCCTTGGCAACACCTACCACCTTATGCTGCGGCCAACGGCCGAGCGCGTGCGAAAGCTGGGCGGTTTGCACCGCTTCATGGGGTGGTCCGGGCCGATCCTCACGGACTCCGGAGGCTTCCAGGTTTTTTCCCTGGCCGAGCTCCGCAAGATGAGCGAGGAGGGCGTCGCGTTCCGATCGCACATCGACGGAACCAAGATATTCCTGAGCCCCGAACGCTCCATCGAAATCCAGGCAGATCTCCTCGGCGCCGATATCTCGATGCAGCTTGACGAATGCGTCGCCAATCCATGTGAGCATGCTGACGCCGCCAGCGCCATGCGCCTATCAGCCCGCTGGGGACAACGTTCCAAGGCGGTGTTTGGCGCTCGCGACGCTCAGGCCCTGTTTGGCATCGTACAGGGCTCGACCTACGCGGACCTTCGCAAGGAAAGCGCCCAGCGCGTTATCGAGATCGGGTTCGATGGCTACGCCATCGGCGGGCTTGCCGTGGGCGAGGGGCATGATGCGATGTGCGAGACGATCTCCATCACCGCGCCGCTGCTTCCCGCGGAGCGCCCTCGCTATCTGATGGGCGTCGGAAAGCCGATCGATATTGTCGAGGCCGTCGCGCGCGGCGTCGACATGTTCGACTGCGTTCTTCCTACGCGATCAGGCCGGCACGGTCAGGCCTGGACATGGGATGGTCCGATCAACCTGAAGAACGCTCGATTTGCCGAAGACGATACGCCGCTCGACCCCACGTCGTCGTGCCCGGCCAGCCGCGATTATTCAAAGGCCTACCTGCATCACTTGTTCAAGGCTGGCGAATATCTCGGCTCGATGGCGTTGTCCTGGCACAACGTTGCCTTCTTCCAGGAGATGATGGGCGCCATGCGCGCCGCAATCGCCGAAGGACGCTTCGAAGCCTGGCGGCGGGAAATGCGCTCGCGCTGGCTCGCTCAGCCAGGCGAGGAAGGGATGGCGGGCCTGACCGGCGCCTGATTTTTTCCGCGGTATTCGATGTCGGGCAGGGGATTGCGCGCCACGCCGCCGGGGTCAGGCGCGGCAGGCGGCGCACACCCTTTCTGGGCGCCCACGCCCTTTAGGTAGGATCTGCGGGAAACGCCTCGCTCGTAGGCGAGACGCAGCTGGCGTTCATGCTCCGTCGCGCCAGTTGCGGCCCGAACCACTGACCGGAACGGGATCACGTCCGTGATCGAGGCCACCCCGCTCAACGCCAGGTCGGCGGCCCCGCTCCCGGCCTTTTGCTCGAGAGAGTCATCTGGCTTTGGCGGCGCGTCCGCGTCGTCGCCCAAAATCTTTGTCAGTTCCACGACCTCTGCCCCGATCGCCTGGCAGGTGAGTACCGGGATCGGCTCATAGGGCGAGATTATCGCGGCCAGACGGGGCGGGATCTCCACGCGGCGCAGATTCAAGTCCGTCAGCGGCGTCATGGCCGCATCGCCGAATCCCGCCTGGGTCTTGTTGACGGCGCGATCGACGCCGCCGTCCTTGTTCGAAGAAGCGCAGCCACCCACGCCCGCCAACAGGGCGGCGCCCATACATATCCCCAGCAACCGAGACATAGCCCTAGGTCCTCTCCCCGTAAGCGCTTCATTCTACCAGCAATTTCAGCACTTTTAGGGCGCCCTGAAATTCGGCGGTTGCGGCCATATCCTTCGTTGACCCGGATGGAATCGCCGACTAGGTTCCGCCGCTTCCAAGAGCCGGTAGCTCAGATGGTAGAGCACCTGACTTTTAATCAGGTGGTCCCGGGTTCGATCCCCGGCCGGCTCACCAATCCTTTCAAGGATTTAGGTGCACAGGTGGCGATCTCTTTATAGAGTTCGCCTTCGCTCTTTTGGCATAAGACAGAACTGTCACGCGACCCGCCTAGAATTCGCGCATGGCGCAAAGCAGAGCGAAGTCCTGCGGGTCCTGCACGGTGCTGGCTGTCTCGAGCCGTCCCGGACACTACCCAGCGCGCGTGCAGCTAAACGAAGCGCTGGGCCGCTTCGCTGACAATTCCTTCCAGAGCTGACGGCCGGATTGCTCTACGCCCTCAAGGCGGCAAAGCATCACCACTTCGAGCAGATCACGCCGGGACTCACCAGGCCTCGGCGCAGATACGACTGTCACAGAATCGTCGCGCATCGCCGTCGCGACGCAGGTTGGTGTCCTCAGAGTCGCACTCGAAGGAATCCACAGCACGCCGAAAACCTGAATCCCCAATTCCTCACGGGAGTCATGGGCGTCGTTACACAACTGTCGCGAAAGCGTCACTGACGAGTCACTGGCCGTGGCTAGCAACGCGCCCGGACCAACAAGTTAACGGCGACTCTCCGCTCAGGGAAATGAGGACGATCCGGGTGGCTTCAGTCGCAGAATTTTCACATGCAAACGAGGGATGCACGATGACGGGGAAGAGTGGACGGGGGACTTCGAAACTCGGAGTATTTGGCGGCGTCGCCATGGTCGCACTGGTTGCGTCCTCGCAAGGCGCGTTCGCGCAACAGACTTCGGCGCAGTCGCCGGTTGAGGCGAAGCAGGATGGCGCCACAGTTATCGTAAACAACGACCAGCCGCCGCCATCCTCGGCTACGCCGAGCAACGCCGATCTCGCAGCGCGCGTTCAAGCCCTGGAAGATCAGTTGAAGGCCGACCGCACACGCCTGTCGACGGTAGAGCAGAACGCAGCGGATACATCCTGGACATTTGACAACCTGCGCCCGACGGTGAAGTCCGGTGACGGCCGGTTCACAATGGCGCTGCGCGTCCGCGCCCAGACTGATTTCGCCTATTTTGACCAGGATCCGACGGCGACCACCCAGTTCAAGGATCTTTCGAATGGCGCCGTGGTGCGCCGGGCGTTCATCGGCGTTGAAGGCAAGGCGTTCAACGATTTCTGGTACGAGTTCCGCCTCAACGCCGGCGGCTCGAACGGCGGCCTCAGCGCAGCCGGCTCCTCGGCCGGCGCGGCCGCCTCGACTGAAGGCGATCCGTCGCTCAGCCTGGCGCGGGTGTCCTACATCGGCATCCCGAACTTCCGCATCAACGTCGGCGTCATCGAGCCCGCTTTCATGTTCGAAGGCGTTACCTCGTCCGGCCAGCTCCTCTTCATGGAGCGTCCCGAGATCGACAACATCGCGGCCGATGCCTTTGGCGCGGGCGATGCTCGCCGCGGCGTAGAGGTTTCATTTCAGAAAGAGAACGCCTTGTGGGGAGGGGACAACCTGCTCATCACGGGCGCGCTTACCGGAAATAAGACTGGCTCGTCGGTCGGTCACGGCAACGGCGCTGATGAACAGTCGCAGATTCTTGGCCGCATCTCCGAGCGGATCTGGTCCGATGGGATTTCCAACATCCAGGTCGGCATGAGCGGCGCCAAGATCATCAATAGCGGCGATGGCACGGGCGGCCGGACCATCAACCTGCAGGATCGCCCGGAAATCCGCGTTGACGGCACCCGCCTCATCTCCACGGGCGGCATGTCGGCCAAGAAAGGCGATATGTACGCCTTCGACGCAGGCGCCAACTTCCAGAACTTCTACCTCGGCGCTGAATACGCGCACTTCAAGGTCGACCGCTTGGCGCCTTTCAACGACAGCCCGGACTTCGACGGCTTCTATGTCGAGGGATCGTGGGTCATCACGGGTGAGAACAAGACGTATTCGGCTTCCGCCCAGAACAACGAGATCGGCGGCTTCGGCGTACCTGTTCCGTCGCGCCCGTTCTCGCTCGCCGGCAATTCATGGGGCGCCTGGGAACTGGCGCTTCGCTACAGCGACACCGACCTCAACTACAACACCAACCTGACTACGGCCGCTGGCGGCATCTTCGGTGGGGAAGAGAAGGTCACGGCTGTTGGTCTGAACTGGTTCCTCAACCGCGCGATCAAGGTTCAGTTCAACTACGACAACGTGAAGGTCGACAAGCTGGCCAACCTTGGCGGCGCACAGATCGGCCAGAACATGAACGTCTTCGGCATCCGCGTGCAGCTGTCGAACTAAGCCAACCAATCGAAGGGGATGACATCATGACCATGACCAAGACTCTCAAACGAACCATCGTTGGCCTGGCGGTTGCGGCGGCGATGACAGCAACGGCTTTGGCCCAGGACATTTCGGGCGCTGGCTCGAGCTTTGTGTTTCCGATCCTGTCGAAATGGTCCGCCAACTACACCGGTGGCCCGCGTATCAACTACCAGTCGATCGGATCGGGCGGCGGCATCGCGCAGATCAAGGCTAAAACCGTCACGTTCGGAGCCTCGGACATGCCACTGTCCGAAGCTGACCTGAACAAGTTCGGCCTGACGCAGTTCCCGGTAATCGTCGGCGGTATCGTTGTCGTCTACAACCTTCCGGGTGTTCCCTCTGGTTCCATGACGCTCGACAGCGCTACGCTCTCGGGCATCTTCCAGGGCAAGATCACGCGCTGGAATGACGCCGCAATCTCGAGGCTTAACCCGGGCGTAAAGCTTCCGAACCAGGCGATCGCCGTGGTTCACCGGTCGGACGGATCGGGCACCTCATTCATCTTCACCAACTACCTCTCCCACGTGAATGCGGAGTGGAAGGAAAACGTCGGCGCCGCGACCTCGGTTGACTGGCCTACCGGCATCGGGGCCAAAGGCAATGAAGGCGTCGCCGGCAACGTCGCCCAAACTTCAGGGGCCATCGGCTATGTCGAGTATGCCTACGCCAAGCAGAACCACCTGTCGGTCACCAAGCTGGTGAACCATGACGGCAAGGTTCTGTCCCCGGGCATCGACACGTTCGCCGCCGCCGCCTCCAATGCCGACTGGGCCGGCGCCGCGGGCCATGGCTACAACATGGTTCTCGTCGACCAGCCGGGCGCTGCCGCCTGGCCGATCACCGGGGCAACCTGGGCGATCTTCTACAAGCAGCCGCAAGACCCGGCCGCCACCGCTGCTGCGCTCAAATTCTTCAAATGGGCGTTTAGCTCCGGCAAGGCGATGGCCTCAAGCCTCGACTATGTGCCGCTTCCCGACAACGCTGTTGCGTCGATCCAGAACAGCTGGAAGCAGATCCAAGGCGCGGGGATGTAAGGAACTGGGCGCGGGCCAGGACCACAATCGGGAGATGAGAGCAGGTTTCGAGGCCTGCTCTCATTTTTCTGGCTCCCCAACTCTGTGGCGGCGGCGATGAAAGACATGACGATGGCGATCCGTGCGCCGGCAGAGTTTTCAAGGCCTGTCGACAAGGCCAAGAAGATCGGCGGAATGCAGCGCCAGGACCTGCAATTCCACGGGCTCACCTTCGTCGCGACGCTTGCCCTGGTCGCGATATTCATTGGCGTTATTGTCACGGTCCTAGTCGGAGCGTGGCCCTCGATCCAGAAGTTCGGCGTCGACTTCCTCACCACTTCGAAGTGGAATCCGGTTACCGAAAAATTCGGCGCCCAGGCGCTTATCTATGGCACCGTCGTGACGTCTGCGATTGCGATGATACTCGCTGTGCCGACAGGCATCGGCATTGCCATTTTCCTGACCGAGATGTGCCCGCAATTCCTGCGGCGCCCGATTGGTATTGCGGTGGAGCTACTCGCCGGCGTTCCCAGCATAATCTACGGCATCTGGGGCATGTTTGTGTTTGCTCCGTTCTTCCAGGCGACCGCCCAGCCCTGGTTGATCGAACTCTTCGCAAACGTGCCTGTGTTGCAGGGCATCTTCGCTGGCCCGCCCTATGGCATCGGCGTTTTTACGGCGGGCATCATTCTCGCAATCATGATCCTTCCGTTCATTGCCGCGGTGTCGCGCGACGTGTTCGAAACTGTCCCGCCCGCATTGAAGGAGTCTGCCTACGCGCTCGGCTGCACCAAGGCGGAGGTCATGTCCAACGTGACTTTGCCTTACGTTCGAGCCGGCGTCGTTGGCGGCGCCATGCTGGCGCTGGGGCGCGCGCTGGGCGAGACGATGGCAGTAACCTTTGTCATCGGCAATGCGCACAAGATCTCAGGATCGCTCTTTGCGCCAGGCACGACGATCTCGGCGTCGATCGCCAGCGAATTCGCCGAGGCGGAAACTGACATGCACCGATCTGCCCTGATCGAGAGCGGTCTCATCCTGTTTATTATTACCTTCATCGTCCTGGCGCTCGCCCAACTGATGCTGCGCCAGCTTGCACGCAAACGCGGAGCAAGAGCCTGATGAGCGCCGCGCGATATCAGATCAGGCGAGTCAACAACGCCGTCTTTCTTGCTCTTTCGCTGTCCGCCACAGCGATTGCGTTGGTTGCGCTTTCCTTGATCCTCTGGTCGTTGCTCCAGCTCGGTTTTGGCGCTCTCTCGCTGGACGTCTTCACTAAAGCGACGCCGCCGCCGGGAGAGAAGGGCGGTCTTCTCAACGCCATTGTCGGCAGTCTGATGATGAACGGAATCGCGGTCGGCGTCGGCACTCCGGTCGGCATTCTTGCTGGAACGTACCTAGCCGAATACGGCAAGAACCATCCGCTGTCGGTGGTCGCGCGCTTTATCAACGACATCCTGTTGAGCGCGCCCTCCATTGTGCTCGGCCTCTTCATCTACGAGCTGGTCGTTGTACGGATGCGGCATTTCTCCGGCTGGGCGGGTTGCGCCGCGCTGACGCTTTTGGTGATTCCGATCGTTGTGCGTACTACCGAGAATTCGCTCGCCTTGGTTCCCGACGGATTGCGCGAGGCTGCGGTTTCGGTCGGCGCCCCACGCTATGTGGCGATCCAGAAAGTTACCTGGCGAGCCGCGCAGGCCGGCGTTCTAACCGGAGTGCTGCTCGCCATCGCCCGAATATTTGGCGAGACGGCGCCGCTTCTCTTCACGGCTCTGAACCACCAGTACATGTCGACCGACATGAACCAGCCGATCGCCAGCCTGCCGGTGGTCATCTATCAGTTCGCGCTCAGCCCATACGTTGATTGGCAAAAGCTCGCCTGGGCCGGCGCCCTGTTGATTACGGTCGTCGTGCTGCTGCTCAACGTGTTGGCTCGGGTAATAGGATCCCGTGGGGTGAAATCGAAATGACGATGGAAACCAAGATTGCGGTCGAGCCTGTGGAGTTGGCCAAGCTGACGGCCGAGGAGAAAATCAAGATTTCCGTCGAGGACGTCTCTTTCTTCTACGGTGCAACCAAGGCTCTGAAGAACATCTCGCTCAAGCTGCGCGAGAACAAGGTTACGGCCTTCATCGGCCCATCTGGCTGCGGCAAGTCCACGCTGCTCCGCATGCTGAACCGCATGTATGGACTCTACCCGGGCCAGCACGCGGAAGGGAAGATCATGTTCGATGGCGTGAACATCCTGGACGCCCGGCAGGACCTGAACCTGTTGCGCGCCAAGATCGGAATGGTTTTTCAGAAGCCCACGCCGTTTCCGATGACGATCTATGACAATATCGCTTTCGGTGTCCGGTTGTACGAGCGGCTCAACAAGTCGGAAATGGATGACCGTGTCGAGCAAGCGCTCCTCCGGGCGGCATTGTGGAGCGAGGTCAAGGACAAGCTGAAGGCATCGGGCCAGAGTCTTTCGGGCGGCCAGCAGCAGCGCCTATGCATCGCGCGCACCATCGCCGTGAAGCCGGAAGTGATCCTGCTAGATGAGCCGTGCTCGGCCTTGGATCCGATCTCCACGGCGAAGATCGAGGATTTGATTGCGGAATTGTCGAAGGACTACACGATTGCGATCGTCACTCACAACATGCAGCAGGCGGCACGCACGTCGAGCGAGACGGCCTTCATGTATCTTGGCGAACTGGTGGAATTTGGCGCGACCGACGGCATGTTCACGAAGCCCCGGGACAAACGCACGCAAGACTATGTCGAGGGGCGCTTCGGCTGACGCCGATTGTGATCCGGCCGAGCAGCAAACCTTACTGCGCTGGATGCCTACTTTTGCTTTGAGACCACTGCGTGGGACAGCCGGGACAGGATGTTGAGTATCAGGACGCCAACGGTGATGGCCAGCGCGCCTGACCACGCCAGCGACACCCAGTCGGCGTAAGGGCTTCCGGCATAGCGGTAAATCGCGATCGGAAGGCTGGCCATCGGCTTTGTAAGGTCGACGGACCAGTTGCTGTTGCCAAGCGATGTAAATATCAGCGGCGCCGTCTCGCCGGCGATCCGCGCCACCGCCAACAGCATCCCCGTCAGGATGCCACTGAAGGCGGCCGGGATCACCACCTTGCGCACCACCTCGTTCTCCCGCGACCCCAGCGCGATGGCGCCGTCGCGATAGGCCTGGGGCACCAGCCTGAGGATGTCTTCCGTCGTGCGCGCGACAACCGGCATGGCCAGCAAGGCCAGGGCGATCGATCCAGCAAAGCCAGAGAAGCCGCGGAAAGGGGCAACGGCAATCTGATAGATGAACAGGCCGATCAGAACCGACGGAGCGCTAAGCAAGATGTCGTTGACGAAGCGGACGGCCGAAGCAAAGCGACTTCCCTTACCGACCTCAGATAGGTAGACGCCGACCATCATTCCCAGCGGCGCGCCGATCAGGGATCCAAGCCCGACCTGTATCATCGACCCGACAATGGCGTTCGCCAGGCCGCCATGCGTGCCCGTTGAACTCATCGGCTTGAAGAAGAGCTCCCACGAAAGCCCCCCCAGCCCTTTGCTGAACAGCGTCCACAGGATGAGACCAAGAACGATCAGGCCGATCACCGCTGCAAGCACACACAGCCCGCCCATCAGGTAGTCGATGGCTTTGCGGCGAATGTATCGGGCGCGACGACGAGCGCTTAAGGCTATCATGCCATTCGCTCCTGGCGCAGAAGCAGCCGCGCGAGGATGAGCACGCCGAACGAAAGCACAAACAGCAGGAAGCCCAGCGCCAGCAGTGATGCGAGCTGGATCGAACCAGGCTCGGACTCCGGGAAATTGTTGGCGACGACTGATGAAATCGTCGAAGCCGGCGCCAGCAGGCTATCGGGCATGCGGTTGGCGTTTCCGATCACGAAGACCACAGCCATTGTCTCGCCAAGCGCCCGTCCAAGGCCCAGGAATACGGCGCCGAATAGGGATCCTCTCACTGCAGGCACTACAACGCTGGTCAAGGTCTCCCATCGCGTCGCGCCCATCGCGTAC
>DASZSI010000149.1:0-9586 GCA_035548775.1 Hyphomonadaceae bacterium | reverse complement strand
GCGAGCGGTGTTCGTACTCCGCCGACCACAGGAAGTTTACCGCGTCATTGCCGATGCCGCCCAGAATGCTTGCGCCATAGTCGCCGTCGGAACCGTCGATGTACTTGTATTGGGCGCTGGCCTCGAGGCCGACGAAATGGTCGCGCGTGATGAAGTTGACGACGCCACCGGTCGCGTCGGCGCCGTAGGTCACTGCCGCGCCGTCTTTCAGGATCTCGGTGCGTGCGATTGCCGCCTGCGGAATATTCGATGCGTTCTGGCTGGTGCGACGGCCGTTGAGCAGGACCAGGGTCTTGTCGGCGCCGATGCCGCGCAAGTTGTAGCTGACTGTGCCGGGGGCCACGCCGCCGAAATAATAGGACTCGCCGGTCACCGGACCGGCGATCGTCAGCGTCTTGGCGAATTCAAGTGCAGTGGGCGAGCCCTGATTTTCGAGCTCTTCCTGGGTGTAGACCTCGACGGGGAGGGCAGCGTCCTCCGGTGTGCCCTTGATTAGCGAGCCGGTGATGACGACGCGGTCCTCGGTTTTCTCAGCCGCTGGTTCGGCTTGAGGGGCCGCAACCTTGTCAACGGCGGGGCCGGAGTTCTGGGCGAAAGCCGGATATGCGCCGGCCAAGCCAACGATTAGCGCAGCGCTGGACGCGCCGCGGAGCAAGGAATTCATGGATTAGGCCTCCCCTATAGAGAGCCGTATCGACTCTCACTCTTATGAGAATGAGTGTTTATCAGCCTGATTTCGGCGTCAATAGATATTCACGCATCGTAGAGTGAATATTGACGGCGTTGGACTTGGGTCACATCCTGGTCTTCTGATCCGGACTCAAACCGGACAGCGCGGACAAAGAGCCGGGAGGACATAAGGTGATGGCTGAGACTGGCGCGCATCGCTTTTGCGGTGTGAGGACCAGAGGCTGTTGCACGTCCAAGCTCAACAGGAAGACGCCGGAGGGACGACCCATGAATTTACGCAAACCAGGTGTGGCGCTTGCGGCCGCCCTAGCTTGCCTTGCCGCATCCTGCATGAGCAGCGAAGCGCCGGCGTCATCACAGGCCTCAGCCGGGCCCGTGGTGAATGCGCCTGCGGGATCGGTACAGGGCGTTGCCCAAGGGACGCTGCATGTCTTCAAAGGCATTCCCTATGCGAGTCCGCCCATCGGCCCCGCGCGCTGGAAAGCGCCGATGCCGGCTGCGCACTGGTCGGGAACGAAGGACGCGACGAAGTTCGGCGCGGCGTGCGTGCAGCCGACGCCACGCGGGCAATCGATCTACTCGTCTGATCTTGGCCAGACCAGCGAGGACTGCCTCACGCTCAATATCTGGACGCCGGCGAAAGCCAGCAAGGCGCCGGTGTTCGTGTGGATTCACGGCGGGTCGCTGGTCACGGGCTCGAGCAAGGAGTCGCTTTATGACGGCGCGCGGATGGCTGAGCGCGGCATCATTGTTGTCTCGATCAACTATCGCCTCGGCGTGCTTGGCTATCTCGCGCATCCCGAGCTAAGCGCCGAAGCCAACGGCTATTCCGGCAATTACGGCCTGCTCGACCAGATCGAAGCGCTGCGCTGGGTGAAGACCAATATCGGCGCGTTTGGGGGCGATTCCAACAACGTGACGGTTGCGGGCGAATCGGCTGGCGGCCTGAGCGTGATGTATCTTCTGGCTTCTCCTCCCGCGCGCGGACTCTTCCAGAAAGCCGTGGCTGAAAGCGCCTACATGATCTCGACACAGGCGCTAAAGGAAAAGGCCTATGGCGCGCCGTCGGCCGAGGAGTCCGGCGTCATGCTGGCGACGCGACTGAAGGCTAGCGGCATCGCGGATCTGCGCGCGATGGATGCACAGAAACTGACCGACGCGGCCGCGGGCGGCTTCCAGCCCTTCGGCGCCATCGACGGCAAGATCCTTCCGGCCCAGTTGGTCGAGGTGTTCGACAAGGGCGAGCAGGCGCACGTACCGCTGCTTGCGGGGTTCAACTCCGGGGAAATTCGGTCCCTGCAGACGCTGGCGCCGCCGCCGCCCGCGACCTCCGCCGACTATGAGAAGACGATCCGCGAGCGCTATGGCGATCTCGCAGACGAGTTCCTGCGACTCTATCCGAGCAGCAACATGCACGAGAGCCTCTTCGCCGCCACTCGCGATGCGTTCTATGGCTGGACAGCCGAACGCCTGGCCAGGAAGCAGGCTGCAGCAGGCGCGCCTGCCTTCCTCTACGAATTCGACCATAGCTATCCGGCCGCGGAAGCCGCCAATCTCCATGCGCACCACGCGAGCGAGCTGCCTTATGTCTTCGCCAACCCGGACCGCACGCCGGCGCTCTGGCCGAAAATTCCGGCGACGCCCGCTGAGACGCGCATGTCGGATGCCATGATCGGCTACTGGACCAGCTTTGCGCGCACGGGACGTCCGCAGGCCAAGGGTGAGTCGGACTGGCCGGCTTACGGCAAGACAGGCGGCTACATGCTGTTCTCGGACATTCCGCACGCATCCGAGCATGTGATGCCCGGTATGTATGAACTGCAGGAAGCTTCCGTCTGTCGCCGCAAGGCCGCCAACACGGGCTGGACGCTCAACATCGCCACGCGCTCGCCGCCCCTCGCCAAGGCGCCGGGTTGCGGCTGAGCAGCGAGGCAGGGCTAGATTTTCCTGAGCGCCAGGAAGCCGGCGGCCATGAACTTGGCCATGCGCTTCTTGACCGCCAGGAAATCGTCTGAATGACACACGCCGCCCGATAGCCGATCGATGCGGCCGGTGCGCGCCAGCGTGTTCATCAGCGCGCCGGTGACGAAGTGATAGCCCCAGAAGATATCCTCGTCCGAATAGTCCGGCAGCGCGCGCTTCAGGATGCTGACGAGTTTGAGGACAACCGGATCGAAGTGAAAATCCATCAGCTCCGCACCCTCGGGCGTGATGCTGGCTCGCGCGCCGAAGGCGCCATAGTTCATCCACCCTTCCCCGCCCTCGAGGTAGAGATCGAGGTCGGTATCTAGGAAAGCGTGCAGCGCGCCTTCGACCGTTGGCTTGGCGCCTGCTTCTTTCTCGTACTTCTCGAGTGCGGCCATGCGACGTCCGCTGGTCACGCCGGCGCGTCGCGCGAACACGGCCTCGAACAGGTTGCGTTTGTCCTCGAAATAGTAGTGCAGCAGGGTGGTGTGGATGCCGACGCGCTGGGCGACATCGCGAAGCGTTACGCCGGAAAAACCGCTCCTGGAGAAGAGGTATTCGGCCGCATCCAGGATCTGTTCCAGGCTTTCGGCGCGCTGTTCAGCCTTGGTCCGACGCGGGCGTTTGGCGGTTGCCGCTTCTGACATCGGGCTAATCCTTGCACGGCCAAAAGGCCTGACCTCGCCGAATACCCCAACGTATTCCGCCGCGACCTCTGCGGGTTTCTACTTCCCGGGCAATCGGATTTTGTCAACATGGCGAAGCGCCTGTTGACCCTGCGGATCACCAATGAGGCCGCAAAACGTATGCGCCGCCGGTCTCGGCCAACAATTGGCCAGACCGGCGGCGCGGGAACAAGCCGCTCGCCTGATTGCTAAGCCGAGATGGCGGTTTTTACGCCCTCGGCCGCCGTTACAAGCTCCTTCGAAACCGTTGCGCTGATCGCTTTCGACTTTTCCATCGCCTTGATCCGGGTGATGTAGCTGTCGAGGCCTTTCAGCGCAGCTTGCTTGTCAGACGGGTTGCCTTTGGCGCCATCGGACTTTGCGATCTGGCGCGTGATCGTCGAAACGTCAGCGCCGATCTTGTCGACGTCCTTGTTGAGACCGAGGAAGTAGTAGGTGGAGTCCTCGAGATCCTGCGCGGCGCGGCAGGCGGCTTTGCACGGATCACCGCTGCCGATGTAGGACCGCTCAGCCCGCACGATGGTCCGCTGTCCATCAGCCGCCTGGATATAGCCGGCCTTCACATTGGCCTCGGTCACCTTCTTCACCTGCTCCACATAGGACGCATGCGTCGGATAGAGCTGGTTGATCACCTCGTCCGGGAACGGCTCGTAGCGGCCATAGAGGCGACAGAACGTGTTGCCCGAGTTGTCGCGCGTGGACAGCGAAGTGGGCACCGCGAACTCCGCCAGGCGAATACCGCCGAGCGCGTTGCCGCGCTCGTCGCGCTTGTAGTCATAGACCGTGCCGGTCCGCGCCGCCTCGCCGGGCCGGGCCGGGAGCTGGCCTTCATGGCTTTCAACTTCGGCCTTGGGGGCGCTCGGCGGTGCGACGCCTGTCTTGATCCATTTGTCGATCAGGTCGTAGGAGGCGCCCAGCACGTTGTCGATCGGCGTGCGCGGCCACATTGGGTAAGTGCAGACCGGCGCCTCGCGCACGATGCTGTCGCGACGGTTGAGCGAACCTGAGTTGAGCGCGAGGTGCCGGCCGGCATGGCTGGCCCCCGTCACTTCCCATTCCACGAACTTGGCTGTGTCGGGCTGGCGCGAGGGAACCTGTCCGATGGCGTCGGTTTCCGACAGGATTTTCATCACCGGCACCGGGATGTCGTCGCGAATCTTCGCGCCGCCGATAAACACGAGATACGCGTCGACAGGGCCGCCCAGCTGCTTGTGCAGCGAGTTGATGTAGATGCCGAGGCGAGCTGCGGATTGTGAAGCGCCGATGGCGATGACATGCTGGGCTTTGAGAGGTCCGAGTGGGCTCACGCCTTGCGGATGCTTCACGGCCTGCATGCCCTGGGCGAAGATATCGTAGGACAACCCATCATTTGTGATCGCGCCGCCGTCGGTCACGTCCAGCGAGGCATAGCGTGTAGGGCTGTAGAGCTTGAGGCCGTTCGGCTCCTGCTGCACGCCGACGCGCTGGGCCGAGATACCGACCCAGGCATAGCCGCCGCGCACGATCTGCTCGAACGTCGATTCCCAATGCGCGTCGAGGTCATACCCGGCGGTGACGTTCTGCCATTCGGCCAGCACCGTGCCGTTGAACTTCTTCGGATCGATGGGTCGTCGGACGATGAGCCGCGTCTTGTACTTGTGGCCGGAGTCCTTGAGCGTGCCGTCCGCGCCGGCGGGGGTGTCGAACTGGCTCGCGGTTCCTTCGTAGAAGTATTCCTCCTCGACATAGCTAACGGCCGCGAGATTGTGCTGGGTAGTGAACCAAGGGTAGTCGCGAGACTTGTCGCCCAAGGGTGCGCGCGCCGGGATCGGCCCGGTTACCGTCGGGTTTGCGACCGGCGGCTGCGCAAACGCGGCGCCTCCGATGGCGCAGGCCACGGCCAGCGCGCCGAAAAGGCCGAGAAGGGGTTTGGCAAAACGAACGGGATTCATTTTCAGATCCTTCCTGCTGCCTGATTATTGGCCGGCGGCGGTCTTGCCGCCGGGGATAACCCAGGTGCGCGGGCCTTCGTGCGCTGGGTTTGAATTCATCAGCGGCGCGATGCCGGGATCGGCAGTGAGGCCGATCTTCTCGCGGCGGTCACGAATCCAGTCGAGCCGCGCATCGAACATGTGATTACGGACGACCGGGCCTTCCGAGCTGAAGTCCATCACCGATTCGGAAGCCAGGTCGTATTTCGGCCAGGCGACGCCGCCGGCCGAACCCGGATCGCCGGTCTTGGCAAAAGCGACCCAGTAGTTCTGGATGGCCGCGGACGTCGCCGCATCCTGCGGGTCTGTCGCGCCGCGACCAAAGACGTAGCCGATCTCGCCACCGTGAGCGACGCCGAGCGATTCCGGCGTGCGGCGGCTAGGGGTCAGGTATGAGAAGTAGTACCGATATGTCGGCGCGCCGTTCTTGACGTGCCAGCGCGCCATTTCGCGATCTGCTTCCGTGATGAAATAGTCGGTCACCATGGTGTTGATCATGAGTTTGGGGTCGTGATCGCCTTTGACATCGAAGATGGCGGGCAGTTCGAGCTTGGCCGCTCGCGCTGCTGCATCGGCTGTCGGCCAGAGGCTCGCCTCGTTGCTGTTGCCGCCGAGGAGGTAGGGGATCTTCATCTCCCTGCCCTCGGAGAACGCTGTTCCTGTGTCGCGCTTGATGAACTTACCATCGATGATCGGCTGGGTCTCACCGACCTTGGTGCGCTCCTGCAGCTGGTCCCAGGGGATTTTCCGCATCGCCTCCAGCGTTGCGGCGCTGTCGCCCGTGATACCTTTCGTCGCAAAATAGTCGGCGCCGACTTTCTCCGACTGCTTGGCGTCGAATGCAGGCGCGAGGCCGAAGCCGGACTCGGCGATCATCTTCTGGAACAGGCCCTGCGAGGCTTCGAGCGTGATGAGGTAATTGTCCGACACCGCGCCGGCCGACTCGCCAAACACCGTGATGTTCTTGTTGTCGCCGCCGAAGGCCCCGATGTTGTCGCGCACCCATTTCAGCGCCGCGACCTGGTCCATCAACCCGAAATTGTCGACTGCCTCGCCTTTCGGCGCATTCTTGGTGATCGCGGGATGGGCAAAGAAACCGGCGCGGCCCATCCGGTAGTTGATCGAGACATAGACCACGCCCTTCTTGACGAAGGATGTGCCGTCATAGGTCGAGCCCGAGCCGCCCGTGAACCCGCCGCCGTGAATCCAGAACATCACCGGCAGGTTGGCGCCGGCCTTGGCGTCCGCTGGCTTGTAGACGTTCAGATAGAGACAATCCTCGGCGCCGTTGGGGGGCGATGTGCAGCTTTTGCCGAAGCTGGACCCGTCGCGCACGCCCTGCCAGGCCGCGACAGGTTGCGGCGCGCGCCAGCGGAGCTCGCCAACCGGCGCTGCCGCATAAGGAATACCGCGATAGACGGCGACGTCGTCGAACAGGAGACCGTCGACCTCGCCGCTGCTGATTTTGACCGCGGACGCCTTGCCGGTTGGAACCGGGGCCGGCGCCGCAGGCCCCCGGCCCGCGCCACCGCCGCCGGGAGGTTGCGACCACACCGGCGCGCTGACTGCCAATAGCGCCACGCTGAAAGTTGCCGCCGCTACAGCGGCGAACCGAATCTTTGTCATGTTGCAGCCTCCCGATCGCCGCTCTGGTGGCGGTATCGGCGGCACTCTGACTACGCGGAAGCCGCGGTGTAAAGCTCGCCGCGCCTGGCGCGCGGGGATGTGACTGCCTATCGATGGTCGACGATTCTCTTTCGGGCATCGCGCCAACCTGCCGGTTTGCCAAGCGCGGACGGCGAGATGGCAAGCAGGGCGCCGATGCGATTACACGGCCCTGCCAGCGGCAAGCGCATGAAAGCCGGCGGCAGCGTAGACGGGCTCGCCCCAATCTGCGGTGTGGACTTCGTCGAAACGGACCCAGGTCGGACCGTTTCCTGGCCTGCCCATCTCTTCCAACAGGAACTCGGTGATCTGCCTCACCAGTTCCCGCTTCTCGGCCGGCGACAGATCGTTCTTTATGATGTCGATCGTCATGCGCATCATCGGCGTTCCTTGATGTCGAGAGAACCCCCGGGGCCTTCGTTGGAAGAAACTCGCGGCTGGCGCGCCTGCCATGCCTCGCGGTTGCGACGTGCGGCGTCGGTCTCGGTCACCCGAAATATGAGTCCCTTCCTGCGGTCAGCCGCGACCGGGCGGTTGAGCGTTTCGGCATCATTGGCGGGCATCGGCGGGCTCCGTGTTCAAGCGCGGACAATTCGTCCGGCGGATGATGCGTAGCCAAGCGCCCTTCCGCCCGCTTGCAGACGATCTGGAGGATGTCCGGATTAAATCTGCAGATCGCTTACCTGCCTCGGCGCCCTCGTCATCGCTCGCTTTGCGCGCGAGGCTTCACGGCCGGTTGATCAACGAGGGGCGCATAACCCCAGGGCACATGGCGATAACCGTTGCCTCTTAGTCACATGCCTGAACGCTAATAGATCGCTTTAGGTCGCCCGAGTGGCGCTCCTTCGCCCGGCGTCTAGGTTGATTTGCATGGGAGCGACGGGGGAGACCGGCGCACACCCTGAAAACGCTGACGCCAGCGCGCGACGCTGACGCCCTCACCTGCCCGCCGGAGGGGCCACAATGAAAGCATTCCGTCATCGCATTTCGCTTCGCGCGTATCTGGTTTCGACCGCCGTTGGCATGTCGTTGTTCAGCTCGCCCGCCTTCGCCCAGCAAGTGGCGGCTGGCGCCGCGCCCGCCGACACGCGCGACGTGATCATCGTCACCGGCACCCGCGTGAAGGATCGTTCCGTCCTCGACACGGCGGTGCCGGTCGACGTCGTGACTGACGAGGTGCTTGAGCAACAGGGCACGACGGAGTTGAGCCAGGCGCTAAGCCAGGTTCTTCCTTCCTTCAACTATCCGCGGCCCTCGCTGACCGACGGCACGGATAATGTGCGCCCAGCGACGCTGCGGGGCCTTTCGCCCGACCAGACGCTTCTGATGGTCAACTCCAAGCGCCGCCACGCGACGGCGCTCGTCAACCTCAACGGTTCGGTGGGCCGCGGCTCGGCCGCCGCCGACCTCAACGCCATTCCGACTTCCGCGATCGGCTCGATCGAAGTCCTGCGTGACGGCGCCTCAGCCCAGTACGGCTCAGATGCTATTGCGGGCGTCATCAACCTGCGGCTGCGCGAAGCGCACGAAGGCGGCGGGCTCACCTTCACCTACGGCGAGCGCGACACCGATGTCGAGGCAAAGCAAGTCGCCCCGCCGGCCAATGCAACATGGACGGTCAACTCCAAGCGCCATGTCAATGACGGCGAGACGGCGACCGCTGGCGCGTGGGCGGGCTTCAGCCTTGGCGAGAACGGCTTCCTGACGCTTTCAGCGGAGTTGAAGGCGCAGGACCCAACATCGCGCGGCGTCGACGATCCGCGCCAGCAATATCCGCTGATCGCGGGCCAGTTCGACCCGCGCGAACGGACGATCAACC
The DNA here is from genome assembly GCA_035548775.1 of Hyphomonadaceae bacterium. Taxonomy (GTDB): domain Bacteria; phylum Pseudomonadota; class Alphaproteobacteria; order Caulobacterales; family Hyphomonadaceae; genus UBA7672. The sequence goes on along the minus strand of DASZSI010000149.1, from coordinate 791 downwards.
GCCTCGATACGCGCTTTGGCGATCCCGAGCTTACGCAGACAACGCTGTTCGCCAACGCCGGCCTCGATACCGGAGCGATCCACTGGTACGGCTGGGCCAGCTATCAGAATCGCGACTCGACCGCGGCCTCGTCATGGCGGCTGCCGTCAGGTTCGAACAACGTGCCGGCGATCTATCCCGACGGGTATCTGCCTTTCATCAACTCGCGCGTGAACGATTACAGCGTCGCCGGCGGCGCCAAGTTCACGGCCTTTGACTGGGACTGGGACGCTTCGCTGGTCTATGGCGATAACAAGATCGACTATCGCACGCTGCATTCGGTCAACGTCTCCTTGGGCGCCAACAGCCCGACGGACTTCTACGCCGGCCAGCTCGACTATGGCCAGCTGGTGGCCGACCTCAACGTCGACCGCGAGTTCAACATCGGCACGTTCTCGCCGCTCAACGTGGCGTGGGGCATTGAAGCGCGGCGCGAGACCTACAAGATCGGACGCGGCGATCTCGCCAGCTACCAGGCCGGTCCGTTCGCCGGCTCGCCGGGCGCCAGCAACTTCCCGGGCTTCCAGCCTGACAACGAAGTCGACGTGGACCGCACCGCGGTCGGCGCCTATCTCGACCTCGAAGTCAACCTGCTGACCAACCTGCTCGTCTCCGGCGCCGTCCGCACCGAGCACTATTCGGATTTCGGCGACACCACCAACGGCAAGGTCTCGGGCCGCTACGACTTCACGCCCAACTTCGCCATCCGCGGCGCCATCTCGAACGGCTTCCGCGCGCCGTCGCTGCAGCAG
>DASZSI010000148.1:0-13265 GCA_035548775.1 Hyphomonadaceae bacterium | reverse complement strand
CGGCAAACAGCAAAGCTATGGCTATTTCTGGTGGCCGCGCGAAGACGGCTATGACGCCGTCGGCATCTACGGCCAGGGCATCTCGGTCTATCCGGCTGACAACCTGGTGATCGCGGTCAACTCGGCGATGTTGAAGGCCTCCGACACGACGGAACGCCAGAAGAAAGCGGCCCTCTTCGGCGCGATCCGCAAGGCGGCAACCGCAAGCTGAGCAAGGTTGACAGGAAACCCGCGCGGATCATGTTGGGCGCCATGCCGACCCGCCTGATCCGCGTGTTCCTGGCCCTGGCCATCGCCTTCGTGTTCACGGGGCGCTTGGAAGCGGCTGCGGCGCATTGCGCACAGCTGGCCGAAATGCAGACGGCGATGGCCAAGCCCATGGCTGACATGCCCGCGACGATGGACCATTGCAACGAGATGGCGGGCGCGGACAAGAACGCCCCAGTCCACCCCGCCCCGCCCAGCGAACGCTGCGAATGCCTGACAGCGCTCCAGGGGTGCATGGCGTTCGATGCCGAGACCAGGACCAGCGCGCGGATCGAACCCTATGCGTGGGCGCGACCTGGGGCGATCGCGTTCACATCGACCGAGCCTGCCCCGGATTTCCGGCCGCCGCGGGCCTGACCTCAACTGAACCGAAATTCGAGGGCGCGTCAGTGATGACCGCGCCGGACACGATTCCGTTTGAGGACCTCCCTGATGAAAAAATTTGCCCTGATCGCTTCGGCGATCCTGAGCGCGCCGGCTGCGCTGGCGCAGGAAACCGATCACTCCCAGCATGGCGCGGAACAGGCCGCGCCGATGCCGGAGATGGATCACTCCAAGATGGACCATTCCGCACATGGCGACATGGACATGTCCCAGCCGATGGACATGAGCACGATGATGACCTCGGCGTTCGGGAGCTATGTCATGAGCCGCGACAGCTCCGGCACCAGCTGGCAGCCGGAGATAGCCGGCCATGGCGGCATTCACACCATGGGCGGCGGCTGGATGGTGATGACCCATGCGCAGCTGGATGCAGTCTACACCGACCAGGACGGTCCGCGGGGCGACGACAAGGCCTTCCTTGCCGGCATGGCGATGGTGATGGCCCAGCGCGACCTGGGAGAGGATGGCACGCTGCAGCTGCGCGCGATGGTGAGTCCCGATCCTTTCATGGGCAAAAGCGGCTATCCGCTGCTGCTCACCGCGGGAGAGACTGCGGATGGGGTCGACACACTGGTTGATCGCCAGCATCCGCACGACCTCTTCATGGAATTGTCGGCGAGCTATTCGCACCAGCTGACCGACGAGGACAGCGTGTTCGTCTATGCGGGTCTTCCAGGCGAGCCGGCCTTTGGACCGCCGGCGTTCATGCACCGCCCGGCGGCTGTGGGACCCGAGGCGCCGATCACGCACCACTGGCTCGACTCGACGCATATAACCTTCGGCGTGGTGACGGCGGGCTATATCCACGGCGATGTAAAGATCGAGGCGTCGCGCTTCAGGGGGCGGGAGCCGGACCAGGATCGGTACGACATCGAGACGGGTTCGCTCGATTCGACTGCGGTGCGATTCTCCTGGAACCCCTCGCCCAACTGGGCGCTGCAGGCGTCGTGGGCCGACCTGACCAGCCCCGAACAACTTGAGCCGACGGTAGATGAAAAGCGCTGGTCGGTAAGCGCGCTCTATTCGCGGCCGGTAGGCTCAGGCAGGTTCGACTTCACCGGCGCGTTCGGGCGCAAGGAGCGCAGCGACGGCGTTGACCTCAACGCTTGGCTGGCCGAGGCGGCGTGGAAGATCAACCACGACTGGACGATCTATTCGCGCGCCGAAGCGCTGGAGACGGATGAACTGGGGCTTGTTCACCATGGCCCCATCGAGGACGTGTCCAAGATCAGCCTCGGCGCGCTACGCGAGTTTGCGGTGGCCGATCACGTGACGCTGGGCCTGGGCGCGCAGATCTCCAAGAACTGGGTGAGCGATACGCTCTCCCCGCTCTATGGCGGCGACCCAGAGGGCGCGCTGGCCTTCGTGAGGCTGAAGATCAGCTAGGGACCTTCACTCGGCCGATGACCGCGCCTCCGTTTGGATTGCGCAGCTCGTATTCGACGACGTCGCCGGTGATGGAGCCGCCATCGGTTTCGGGCTGCACCTTGGTCAAGCGGACCAGCACGGTCATCTCGGCCGAGCGCGGGTATTGAATGCGGTCGCGGACAGCCTGAGCTTCCTCCTTGGGAATGCTCCAGGTCTGCGCCTTCAGGCCGTTGCCGAATTTCAGCGAGACCTTCTCGCCGAACGCCGACCAGGTGACCACCGAGCTCGGCGCGAGGGCCTGCACGGTGAACTCGCTGTAGGTCGGATCGTAGTCTGAAAGGTTGGCGTTCATGGTCAGCCGAAGCTGGCCTGCGCCTTTCACGGCCTGGGCGCCGGCGGTAATGGAGGTCCTCAACTGGTCGCGCCGAGCCTGCTTCTGGTCGCCGGGACCGTATTGGACCTGGCTGTCCTGCTCGATCCAGCGATCAACCGGGACGGGGACGCCGGCGAGGTCGTGATAGAGGAACACCATCGTGCTGTCGTCGGGATTGGAAAGCTCACCGGCGCGGTTGGCGAAGGCGCCGGAAGACGCCGCCGGCGCGCCCGCCGCAGTCGACGCTGCGCCGGCTGATGCGGGCGTTGCCGCGCCCGATCCGCCAGCGGCGGCGGCAGGAACGCCTGTTGATCCGGCCGCGGCGCCGTCAGACGCCGGCTTGCCGCCGCACGCGGACGCCAGCAGCGCGGCCGCCAGGATGAGATAGCGGTTCATGTGGTTCCCCTAGAGCTTCGGCGCTGTGGCGTTCTTGGTTGCGTCGTTGAGCTCCTTGGCCTTGCGTGCATCGTCCTGAGCCTTGAGGCCGTCCTCAACCGCCTTGAGCGCGCCATAGCCATTGGCCTGATCGACCACGCCGACCTGCAGCAGCTTGGCGAGGTCCTGGTTTTCGCGCGAGACCTGCACGCGCGCCTGCACGACGATGCCGCAATCCGGCGAGACGTTGGCGCCGCCATCAGGAGAATCGACGCCGGTGCAACTGTTGAACTTGGGCGAGGTCTCGGTGATGAGCCGGCCCAGCGGGTCATATGCCCAGCGCAGATAGATCTGGGTGCCGGGAATATCCTGGCGATGGGTCGGCGTGCCGTATTTCTTGATCAGGGCGTCGGCGACGGAGGTGGCCGGCGGCAGCTTGCCTTCCGGATACCATTCCTCGCGTGCGGCGGTGATGACCTTTTCCTGGCCTGGCATGCCCATGGTGCCAACATAGTATTTGATCTGGCCGGGCTTCATGTCCTCGCGGATGGCGTTGCCGCTGCGCGCCATCATGTCGTCCTGCATTTCCTTCATGATCTGCTGCGAGGTCTTTTCCACCCGCGCTTCGGCGAAGCGGGCATCAAAGCCCTGGCGGACCTTCTGGCCGTAGGTGTTGATCTGGAAGCCGCGGCCGGTCGCGTCCGACGTCACCAGCATCGGGTTGTCGCACAGGACCACGTTGACCGCCTCCTCGTAGGTGAGGCCCGGCCGGACGCCGACAACGTCATCGACCGGCGCATTGGCCGCGCGCGCGGGCGTTGCGATCTTGGCGGGACAGTTGACGTTGCCGCGCTGCTCTTTCGCGACCTGCTCGGCTGTTGCATTGCCGGTGGGCGCGGCCTTCGCGCCGCCGCTCGCGTTCGCGCTTCCTCCGCCGCCGGACGCGCCGCCCGAGTTCGATCCGCCGCACGCAGCCAGCGCCAGAGCCGCGATGGCGCAGCTCGCCCACATTCCCAATTTCATGTCAGGTCCCCTTTGTCTTCAGCCGGGGCAAAAGCCACCACAAATCAATCTCCAGCGCAATCCGGCGCAAGCAGACGTGAGGCCCGATTCAGAAATCAGCCGCCAAGCGGCGCAGGATCGCCTCGCCGACCGCCATGTGACGCGGGTTGTTGATCCGGCCCGCGTCGTAAAGCACGACTCCGAAAAATACGGCCCAGCCCCGGGCGCGGGAAAGCAGCTCATCGTCGGGAGCATAGTCAGCGATCGCGGCAGCGCGCGCCTGTCGATCGGGCAGAAGACCCCAGATGGCCGCGAGATCGGTGGCCGGATCGCCCGCGCAGACATCGCCCCAGTCGATCACGCCCGCGAACGACCCGTTCTGGGTAAGAACATTCTGCGCGTGCAGGTCGCCATGCAGCCAGACGCGATCCGTCGAGCGCGGCGCAGCGAGCGCATCCAACCAGAGCGTGTCTACGGCGGCCGTGATGAGGTCTGTGCCACTGCGCACACTATCGAGGCGCGTGGTCACCATCTGGACGCGGTCGGCCAGTGCAACACCGCGATAAGGATTGAGCGGCGCATCAGCGTCCGCAGGCTGATGCAAGGCGCGGAGGAACCGGGCGAGGATCGATCCCTGAAATATGTCTGGCGGCGCGAGATCGGATGGCTCGCCGGCGATCCAGGGGACGATGCTCCATGACCACGGATAGCCCGCACCGGGCTTGCCGATGGCGACGGGCGCGGGCGTGAGGAGAGGCAAGCGTGCGGCCAGACGCGGTAACGCCAGCTGTTCGTTGAGGATCAAGATTGCGGCAGCGGCGCGCCGTGGAAGGCGCGCAGCGAGATCGTCCCCCAGCCGGAACGTGAAATTGTCCCAGCCTTCGCCCGCACGACGAATCGGAAGCGATGCATATTGCGGAAGCTGGTCCTCGATCAGCGCACGGACAAGATCGATGGACACGGAGATTTCGGCGGCAGGCGTTCCGGACATGCGGTGTTTCCCGGCCGCGCGGCGTCCTTGATATTCCGGCGAAGCGTGGGCCTAGTGCTGGCTTTCCGGCGTGGTCACGCGAAGGCCGTCGAGATCGTCGCGGATCTTGATCTGGCAGGAGAGGCGCGAGTTCTCTTTCACATTCTCCGCGAAATCGAGCATCGATTGCTCCATCGCCGAGGGCGATCCCACTTTCGGCAAGAAGGCGAGATCGACGTAGACATGGCAGGTGGCGCAGGCGCAGGCGCCGCCGCAATCGGCGTCGATGCCCGGAATGTTGTTCTTGATGGCCGTCTCCATGACGGACATGCCGTTCTTGCCTTCGACCGTGCGCTCCGTTCCGGAAGCGTCGATGTAGGTGATCTTGGGCATAGGGAGGCTTTCCTGGACTTCGACTAACTACTTCAGCGCGCGAGCGCCGATGTCCTTCATGGACAGGGATTTATCGGCTAGTTCGCCGGGCGCAACTCTCGCAGACGCCGCAGCGAGCTTTTTGCCGACGATATATTCTGGGGCCGCGTTGACGGCATCGACCGCCAGCAGCCGGCCTTCCTTCAGGTAAAACACCGCAAAACTGCGGCTTTGCGGATCGCCACGGACGATACGCTGGTCAGCGCCTGTCCAGAGGCCGGCCGTCTGCAATTTGAGATCGAACTGATCCGACCAGAACCACGGCGCCTCCAGCGTGGGTGGCGGCACGCCAAGAATAGAGGCAGCGGCGATCTTGCCGCCCTCGATGGCGTTGTGGACGGACTCTAGCCTGCCCTCGCGCCCATAGTGAACCAGCGGCCGCCAGGCGACGTCGCCGATCGCGTAGATGTCCGGATGGCTGGTGCGGGCTTCCGCATCGATGATGATGCCGTTGCCGCATTTGAGGCCGGCCTTCTGTGCTATCTCCATGTTCGGCAGGACGCCGACGCCGACCAGCGCCAGATCGCACGGCACGATCTCGCCGTCCGAGAGCCGCGCGCCGGTCACACGATCAGCCCCCTCGAAGCCTTCGAGCTGGGCGCCAAGCCTCAGCACCGTTCCGGCTGCTTCGTGGACGGAATGATAGAAGGCGCCGATCTCAGGCCCCGCCACGCGCGAGAGAACCTGCGGCATTGCCTCGATCACCGTGACCTTGAGACCGAGCTGGGATGCAACCGCTGCCGCCTCAAGCCCGATATAGCCGGCGCCGATCACCGCAATGCGCGCGCCGGGTCTTGCCAGCGCCTTGAGCTTGTCGACATCCGCCAGCGTCCGAAGCTCACACACGCCCGGCAGTAGCGCGCCGGCGATCGGCAGGCGGCGGGGCCGCGCGCCGGTGGCGATCACTAGCTTGTCGAAGGAAACGGCGCCGCCATGGGCGAGATCGACGCGCTTGCTGGCGACATCGATGCCGGTTGCAGCGGTTGAGGTGATAAGTTCGACCTGGTGCTCGGGGTAGTATTCGATCGGCTTGAGGAAAAGGCGGTCGGCTTCGAGCTCGCCCTTGAAATACGCCTTGGACAGCGGAGGCCGCTGATAAGGCGGAGCGGGTTCATCGCCGATGAGCGTGATCAAACCTTCATAGCCTGCCAGCCGCAACGAATAGGCGGTTTGTCCGCCCGCCTGTCCGGCGCCAATGATGACGATGCGCTGAGGCGCGCCTGCCATGGATCAATCCTGAGGGGTTGGAACCCGACCTGACAGCGTCTTATCACGCTGTCTCCCCGATAACAGGGTATGGAAAATATGGGCGCCAGCAGCGATTTTTCAGCCGCGATTCTGGCGTGAAATCCGCTTAACTTTAGGGCCATTGCCACAAGCCCGGACGCCCGGCACACCAGCCTTCAAAATGCCGCCCCGCACCCTGACCTTGAGCCTGCCCGACGAGGCCGCCACAGCGGCGCTTGGGGGCCGTCTGGGCGCCATTGCCCGGCCGGGTGACGTGCTGGCTCTGCAGGGCGACCTGGGCGCCGGCAAGACCACGCTCGCCCGAGCGCTGATCCAGTCGCTTGCCGGGGCCGAAACCGAGGCGCCCAGCCCCACTTTCACCCTTGTGCAGACCTATGCGGCTCCCAGCTTCCGCATATGGCACTTCGACCTCTACCGATTGGACGATCCCGAAGAGGTCCGGGAACTGGGATTCGAGGAAGCTGTGGATGGGCTCGCGCTCGTTGAGTGGCCGGAAAGACTGGGCCGCCATCTTCCCGCACGCCGTCTGGAAGTTCAGCTAAGCTTTTCGGGCCAGGGGCGAATCGCCCGGCTGGTGGATTTCGACGACTGGAGCACGCGTTTCGATGGCGACTGGCGGTAATCTCCGCGAGAGCGAGATCAGGGAATTCCTTGCCCGCACCGGCTGGGGCGAGGCCTCGCGCACCGCGCTCAACGCCGACGCTTCGACGCGCCGCTATGAGAGGCTGCGGCGCAAGACCGAAACCGTGATGCTGATGGACGCGCCCCCGCGCGAGGACGCGCCCTGCCCGCCTGGCGCCGATGATGAAACGCGACTGAAGATGGGCTGGAACGCGATCTCGCGCCTCGCCGCATCGCGTGTCGAGGCCTTTGCGGCGGTCGCCGGGCATCTGGTCAATCTTGGCCTCTCGGCGCCACAGGTGCTGAGCGAGGACCTCCGCCACGGCTTCGCCATCCTGGAAGACCTCGGCGATGACCTCTTCGCCAATGTGATCCAGCGTGGCGGCGACGAAATTGCGCTCTATGCGGCGGCGGGCGAAGTGCTGGCGGCGGTGCACCGCGCGCCGGCGCCATTTACATTACCCTATCGCGGCGGCGAGTGGCCGATCCTCACCTATGACCACCTTGCCCTGTCGGCGAATATCGACCTTTTCATCGAATGGATGCCGCAACGCGACCTTGCGATGCGGGTCAGCGAGCAGACGCGACTGCGCTGGGAACGTGTACGCGAGAACCTGATCGCCAAGGCGGAGGATTTTCCGCGCGCGCTGATCCTGCGCGATACGCATGCCGAGAACCTGATCTGGCTGCCGCAGCGCGACGGCATGAAGCGTGTCGGCTTGCTCGACTTCCAGGACGCCGTGCTGGGCTGGGGCGAATGGGACATGTCGATGCTGCTGCACGATGCCCGCCGCGATGTTAGCCCCGAGGCGCGCGAAGCGGCCGTGATCGCCTATCTCGATACGACGGGCGGCAGCCGCGCCGACTTCGACGAGCGCCTCGCCGTGCTGGGCGCAATGAACGTGATGCGCATCATGGGCATTTTCGCACGGCTTGTTACCCGGGATAAAAAGCCCCGCTACGACCAGTTCCAGCCGCGCCTGCGCAAGCTGCTCAACGAGACGCTGAGCCATCCGGCGATGGCGGAAGCCAAGGACTTCGTGACCGCCGTGGCGCCGCATCTGCTGGTCGCGCCATGAAGATCAAGACGGCCATGCTTCTCGCGGCGGGTCTGGGCACGCGGATGAAGCCCCTCACCGACAGCATGCCCAAGCCGCTGATCGAGGTCGGCGGCCGGACGCTGCTCGACCGCGTGCTCGACAAGCTGGTGAACCAGGGCGCGACGAAGGCGGTGGTGAACGTGCACTATCTCGCGGACCAGATCGTCACCCATCTCAAAGGCCGCAAGGACATCGAGATCGTCATCTCGGACGAGACGGATGTTCTCCTCGAAACCGGCGGCGGCGTGATCAAGGCGCTGCCTCTTCTGGGACGCGATCCGTTCTTCGTGATCAACACCGATGTCACCTGGGCGACGCCGGGCGACACTACGTTCGCGAAGATGGCTGACGCCTACAATCCCGACGAGATGGACGCTCTCCTTTTGCTCGCCGACATGGGCGCGACGCTGGGCTTCCGCGGACCCGGCGATTTCTTCCTTGGACCGGAAGGCCAGCTCATGCGGCGCGGCGACAAGCCGACCGCGCCTTACGTCTTCGCCGGCACGTACATCACGCGGGCGGATTGCCTGCGCACTTACAAGGCCGAGCCTTTCTCTGCGAATGTCTATTGGAACGCGATGGGCCGGGCGGGACGGCTCTACGGCGCGGTGATGTCGCCGTTCTGGATGCATGTGGGCGATCCGGCCGGGCGCGACGAAGCCGAAGCAAGACTCAAGGCGATGGGGCCGGGAAGCTGAACGCGAAGACGCAAGCTGCAGGTCTCTTTGTGAAGGGGGCGCCAAAGGTCTTCTCCCTGCCGCCCTCCTCCGCGTTTCTTGACGAGCTCGCGCGCGGCCTGGTTGAAGCGACCGACGCAAGAAAACATCCCGAACAACTGGCCGACGCGCTGATCTTCGTACCCAACCGGCGGGCGGCGCGCGAGCTGGCCCTCTCGCTGCATCGTGCGGTCGACACCACCCTGCTGACGCCGGACATCCGGGCGCTGGGAGATGTCGACGAGGAAGATAGTTTTGCAGCCTTCGGACCGGAGGCGTTGGAGCTGAGGCCCACCCTGTCGCCGGGGGCAAGACGCGGCGCGCTGGCAAAGCTGATCCAGGCCTGGCGTACGGCGCAGGATGAGGCGCCGCTGCCGCCGTCGTCCTTGCTGTCAGCGGCGGACGAGCTGGCCGCCCTGATCGACCAGGCAGCATTGGCGGGCGACATCGACTGGAAAAAGCTTAAATCCCTGTCGAGCGAAATGGCCCCGCAACTGGCCGAGCATTGGCAGGTCTCGGCCGCCTTCCTCGATATCGTGATGAAGGCCTGGCCTGACTATCTGGAAGAGAACCAGGCTGCGGATGTGCAAGGCCGTCGGCTGGAGGCGGCCAAGGCGCTGAAGGCGCGCTGGGCCGGATCCCCGCCTGCGCGAACGGTCGTGATCGCCGGATCCACAGGCGCAGGCGCAGCGACGCGCCTTCTGATGCAGGCCGCACTGCAGCTGCCGCGTGGGCTAATCGTCTTCCCCGGCATCGACATGGACATGACCGAGAAAGCCTGGAAGTCGGTGTCCGACGCGGCAAGCCATCCACAACACGTTCTAGGCCACACACTGACCACGCTGGGCCTCTCACGCGGCCATGTGCGCCCATGGCCGGGCGTCGAAGCGTTTCCCGGCGCGGACGAGCGGCGCAAGCTGATCAACGAGGCGCTGGCGCCGGCGATCGAGACCCGCGACTGGACCACGCGGCTGGAGGAGCTGGCGGCGCCTGATCCCGCCCGCAAGCTCGCGGAGGAAGCCCTCGCCGGTGTGTGCGTGGTCGAGGCGGAGGATGAAAGCGAGGAAGCGCTGGCCGCGGCCCTGCTGCTGCGCGAGACCCTGGAGACGCCGGGCAAGACCGCGGCGCTGGTGACGCCCGAAGCCTCGCTCGCCCGGCGTGTGGCGGCGATCCTGGAACGCTGGGGGATCGACCTTGCGCCATCGGCCGGGACGGCGCTGCATCGCGCTGGGACAGGAAGTTTTCTTCTTCTGCTGTCGCGATGGGCGTTTGACCCGGCAGATCCGGTGCAGCTGTTGGCGGTGCTGAAACACCCGCTTTGCGGTTTGCGGCCGGCCAACGAACTGCACGCGCTCGCCAGCCGGCTTGAGCTGGGCATGCTGCGCGGGCCGCGTATCGCACGGACGCTGGAAGAGCTGGTCCGTCGGCTGGAAACACGCGACACACCGTTGCCGGATTGCGCCAACCTGATTCAGCAACTCGATACGCTGCATTACGCGGTGCGAGGCGCCTTTGCCGGTGAGGTTATCGACGGCGCGGCGGCAGCGAAGGCGACAGCCCGGCTTGCCGAGACCATTGCCGCGACGCCAGAGCTTGATGGGCAGCACATCTGGGCGGGAAAAACGGGCGAGACGGCGGCGCGTTTTATCGACGAGCTGGCGCAATTGTGCGAGGCCATGGGGCCGGTCGGCCGCGCGGCATTTCCCGACCTCGTAGAGTCCCTCATGTCGCGCGCGACCGTCGCGCCCGATGCGCCTGAGCATCCCCGCATTGTGATCTGGGGCCCGCTTGAGGCGCGCCTGCAACGTCGCGACCGGATGATCCTTGCGAGCCTCAACGAGGGCTCGTGGCCGAAGCCCGGCGCAGCCGATGCTTTTCTCAACCGGCGCATGCGGCGCGAACTTGGCCTGCCGGATCCTGACGAGCGTGTGGGACTGTCGGCGCATGACTTCGCACAGATGGCCAATGCGCCGGAAGTGATCCTGCTGCGCGCCCGCAGGGTGGACGACAAGCCGGCGGTCGCCTCACGTTGGCTGTGGCGGCTGCGGACGCTGGCGGCCGGCGGGCTCGGACGTGACGGCGCGGAGGCGGCCCTGAAGCCGCCCGCCAATGCCGATCCGCTCGCCTGGGCGCGCGCACTGCGCCATGCCGACAAGGTAACGCCTGCCAAACCGCCGGCGCCCAGGCCTCCGGTCGCGGCGCGGGACCTTGGGTCCTTCTCGCCGAGCCGGGCGACGACGCTGATCCGAGACCCTTACGCGGATTATGCCCGGCGCATCCTGAAGCTGGAGAAGCTGCGCCGGGTCGGCGAGGACGTCGATGCGCGAGAGCGCGGCACAGCGGTGCACGCCGCCGTCGAGACATTCGAAAAGCGGGAAAACGAAAAAGCGCTCGACGACCTTATCGTGAAGGAGCTGAAGGAGGCGGGCTCGCCGCCGGAACTGGTCGAGCTGGAAAAGCCGCTATGGCTGCGCGCCGGCCAGGCCTATCTGCGCTGGTCGGCGCAACGGGCGCATCATCGCGTTGCGTTCGAGACTGAGAAGACCGCCCGGATCACCTTCGAGACAAGCGCCGGCAAGGTGGAGCTCAGGGCCACGGCCGACAGAATCGAAAAGCTCGCGGACGGATCGCTTGCGATCATCGACTTCAAGACCGGCCAGCCCAAGACCGCCGCGCAGGTCGAACGCGGGCTGGAGCCGCAACTGGCGCTTGAGGCCGTGATTGCGAGGCGCGCAGCCTTCGGCGCGATCGGGCCGGCGGATACATCCGAGCTGATCTATTTCCGGATGTCGCTAAGCGCCGAGACGACAAAGGAGAGCAATGGCCAGCCGCTGGAGTTCGAGACCGGGACGACCATGGAGATCGCCGAGGCCGCGCTGGACGGCCTCAAAGGGCTGATCGAGCAATACGCCAATCCGGACCAGCCCTATTACTCCAAACCGCGCGTCGAATTTGCCTGGTCGGTATCGGACTATGACAACCTGGCGCGGCGCTCCGAATGGACCACCGACGAAGGAGGCGAGGAATGACCCCGCTTTCCGACGTGTGGGAAGACTATGAGGCGGCAAGGCGCGGCCAGGCCGAGGCGGCGCTGCCGGAATCATCCGCCTGGGTCGAGGCCAATGCCGGATCGGGCAAGACCAAGGTTCTGATCGACCGGGTGGCGCGGCTGCTGCTCCGCGGCGCCGAGCCGGATTCGATCCTGTGCGTCACCTATACGAAGGCGGCGGCGAGCGAGATGCAGGCCCGGCTGTTCGATCGTCTTGGCGGCTGGTGCGTGATGGAGGAGAGCCTGCTTCGCGAGAGGCTGGCCGAGCTTGAGGGCCGGACCGTCGAAAACTACACGCACGAGGATGTTGGTCGGGCGCGTGAGCTTTTTGCAAAGGCGCTGGAGACGCCGGGCGGACTTCGGATCGAGACCATCCATGCCTTCTGCGGCCGGGTGTTGCGGCGATTTCCGCTGGAGGCAGGCGTCGCGCCGGGATTCCGCGAGCTGGACGAGGATGCCTCCGGCGACCTGTGGGAGGAAGCCTTCCGGGCCATGGGCCGCCGCGTTGTGCGGGGTGACGCCGCCCTGGTCGAGGCGGCGCGACAGGTCGCAGAGGCGGGCGGCGGCAAGGGCTTTTCGGCGCTACGCGCTTTGCTCTCGCGGCGCGCGGCAATCCAACGGTTTGTCGCCGGAGCCGGCGGGATCGATGCGGCGGTCGAGGCGCTTCGCAGGACAATCGGAGCGGGAACGGTTCCAGCGCCCAGGATCATCGAACAGGCGATGGGACCCGACCTCCCACGAGAAAAGCTGCGGCTTGCACTGGCGGGCTTTGCGGCCGGCGCGGTGACCGACAAGAAGCAAGCCGACCTGCTGGCGATCGTGCTGGCGGAAGCCCTGGATGCCGACGACCGCTTTGCGGCCCTGCAAAAGGTGATGTTCACCCAGAAGGGTGAGCTGCGCAAAACAATCGCCACCAAAGCGGTCTGCGCCAAACATCCGATCGTGCTTGAACTCTTCGCGACCGATGCGCCGCAGGGAGCGGAGACGCTGAGAATTCAGGAGGTAAAGCGCGCCTTCAATGCGCGGCTGGTGTTCGAGCGATCGACCGCCCTGCTCCGCCTCGCTCATGTATTGTTTGCGGACTTCGACGAGCGCAAGCGCGATCATGCCGGCCTGGATTTCGATGACCTGATCGAAACCGTGAGCAGACTTCTTACGCGCCGGCACGCGGCCGAATGGGTGCTCTGGAAACTCGACGGCGGCATCGCGCACGTGCTGGTCGACGAAGCCCAGGACACCAGTCCCGCGCAATGGCGCATCCTGAAAGCGCTGACCGACGATATTTTTGCGGGCGCGGGCGCGGAGAGGGAATCGCCAAGAACCTTGTTCGTGGTCGGCGACCAGAAACAGTCGATCTATT